>CAZYRP010000001.1:0-69541 GCA_964649465.1 uncultured Granulosicoccaceae bacterium
ATCTATCGTGATATCAACTGGTGCACCGGCTTCGGCTATGACTGTGTAGTCGAGGAGATTGCTGCCCTGAGTGCCCTCAACGGACAGTCCGTTGAATCCGCGTAGAAAAACACCACCCCATTCTGAGCGACCATCGACGTTGTCATCATCAGATAAAAACTGTACTGGATTAGCGCCTGTTCCATTAGAGCGCAGTGATGATCCCGGATAAACCAAAACATAGTCAGTTACGTCGACATTGTCGCCTCTTATTTGAGTGCCCGCTTCAATGTTAAGTGTAGCGGCAATTTCCGGAGTGCCGATTTGCAAGCCACCCTCGAGATACCATGTCTGTGCTGCAGTTAGTGAGGCGCTTTCTGTTAGTTGACCGCTAATCTGACATTCGTTTGGCCCTAATTCGATCGGTGTAAGGTTGCCGACAATCGGGCAGTCGCCGGGTCCGTTATTTATTGTTGGTGGGGCTGTGGTGGTGTCCTCGGTGATAATTAAGTCTTCTGTAGATGGTGTGGTAAGACCAGTGTCATCGAGTTCATCGCTACCGCTGCAAGCGCTTAATGCCAGTGTGACCGATAGTGCGATGCCTGTTTTACAGGTGAAAAGTTTAGTGACTGCGTTCTTATTCATGAGAGATTTCTCCGAAAGGTTGTAAATTCGACGTGCGTTAGTTGTAGGTAAATTATTTCTATAATTTCGGGTGCGTGTTATTCACATCTGCTTGCCCGGCCTTCATGAACAAAACACTGTGGTGCTCGGGTTTATTCCAGGTGGTTAAAAATAAACTCGAGCATTGCTATATAAAAACGAGGGTATAAACACACGGTGTTAAAAATACGTTGATTGCTATAACGCTTCGTTTAGTCAATGATTGATTGATAAATTAAGTACTTATATCAGTAGGGAAAATTCGGGATTTATAATCCAATTAGTTTGTGGTTATTAATTTGTTATAAAACAGTGATGAGAATGCTTTTGGAAATACATGCCAGATAGAGAGGTACGTGAACGCGAGCATCTGTGGTTGCCTGCTGGAAGTGCTGAGGAAGATATTCCTGGAATGGTCCGTTAAGACTCTCTCGCTGTGGGAGAGTCAATATTGGCGCGGCACTTTTTGTTGATTGAATTGTCTAGTCTGAAGGTGCGCTTAATATGTGAATCAGTTGCGGTTAAAGGAGTCCATTAAATGCTGCGAGGGTGGTTATGCAATTCTTACTAAATTCGTACAAGTTTAGATCCCTGTCTAACTTTGTTGGTTTGTTCACTTTGTTTTTTGCAGGGCCTGCTGGTTTTACTTTTTATTCCATCGGCCATAACGATCCAACACACCTCCGGTCTGCTAACGCTGACCCGCATCTGTGCTGTCGTTCGGCCCATTGAGATCCTCCTGCAGTGAGTGACCCCAGGCAGGCATTGGCCGATCAAATTGCTGAAGTTGAGTTGCAGCCGCTATGGCAGTTTGCGCTTCAGCTTACTCGGGACAAGTACGACGCAGAAGACCTGGTACAGCGAACCTGTGTTCGTGCATTGGAGCAAAGTGATAAGTACAACGATTCCGGCAAACTAAAAAGTTGGTTGTTTCGAATTGCTCACAACATCTGGAGAAACGAACTGCGCTCGCGTGCAGTCCGTCAACGAGGGGACTTGTTGTCTGTAAACCCGGAAGGTCTGGAAGCTGCCCAGCTTTGCCGGGACACATCAACGCCAGAGACACGTCTTGAGTTTCAGGAAGTAGTCACGGCCGTGGAGGCATTGCCGGAAGGTCAAAGGCTGGTAATTCAGTTGGTTTGCGTCAGTGGTTTCAGTTACGCGGAAGCCGCCGATATTCTTGATGTTGCCGTTGGTACGGTGATGAGTCGGCTGGCCAGGGCGCGTGTTGCAATTGGTGAACAGTTTATGAATGATACGGCGGTGGATCAGCAAAAAGAACCTGCCCGGCCGGGCCATATCATGTCCCCAAACCTGGTGCGACAACAATGACCGTCGAAATAGAAGAAATTCGCGCCTGGGTAGATGGCGAGTTAGATGAGTCTCACGCAGAACGGGTGGCCAATGCCGTTAATGCCAATGAAAGCCTGCAGCAGGCCGCAGACAAAATGCGTACTTCACAGCTGCCGTATCGTGAAGCTTACGAGCACGCACGAGTGCCGGAAGTTCCGAAAAGCCTGCGTTTGAATATAGAAGCTTTGCAATACCCATCATTAAAAACACCGGTAGCCGAAAACCCGGATGATCTGCAACTGCCCGCTGAAGCTGCGAACCATAGTTTTTTTAAACTTGGCGGTATCGCAGCCAGCGTAGTGATGGCTGCTCTTATCGGTTACCTTGGATATATTGTTGGTGCTAATACGGTGAATCAGTCGGCCCCAGACGTAACTGCATCTGTAAATACGCAAAGTTTTGCTCAAACAGTTGCCGCTTATCAGAAGTTTTATGTTCGCGAAACGCTTATGGGAACAGTTGCTCCCAATCCCGCCAAGGTAACTGCGCGACTGGCGAATCAAACTGGCATGCAGGTAATAATTCCGGAGTTGGAGGGTTATGAGTTTATGCGTGCGCAACGTTTGACGTTTGACGGTGAATTGCTTCTGCAATTGGTTTACCTTGGAGCCGAAGGTAGTCCGCTGGCTTTGTGCTACATGATGGCACTCGAAGGTGAGCAGGGTGATCGTACAGAGTCAACTACTTTGCAAAAGCACCATGGATTAAACACCGCTGAATGGCAGCACAATGGTCATCGCTTTGTGCTTGTAGCGGATGCTGCTGAGAAAAAGCTGGAAGAACTCTCGCATGCAACACGTCAGCAGTGGAACATATAAATCCGCACGGTGATTTATATTTGATCGGCAACCGCAATAAGCCTAGCCGTATGCTAAAACCATAAAACCAGGCTACTCCGTCTGCTGTACCCGTTTAACAGTGTGGATGGAAGTTACCACGCCTATACCGACGAAAATCGGCTCTCAATATCTCTCTCATCTATGGGTAGTCAACCTGACTGCGATTAATATTTTAGCTAATTTGCTTGCGATAAATTCAGTGAGTTTGGGAATAATTTCGTCTTCCACGTGTTTTGCATAGTAAGCGGCACAAAAAAGCTAATAATAAGTTCTTGAGTGATGAACAAGTGAGTCAACTTACAAAGTTACTACAATTCGTCGATACCATGTGTATGGGCACGGTGCATCTGTGATGACGGTTGGAATCGAAGAAATTCGCGCCTGGGTAGATGCCGAGTTAGACGAGCCTCGAGCGGACGCCGTCGCCAATGCAGTGATGTCTGACGAATTTCTGCGGCACACCGCGGAAAAATTGCGTGCCTCACGATTGCCCTACCGGCAGGCTTATGCGCAAGCATTGGTGTCGGATGTGCCGCAAAGTCTGCGTATTCAAATAGCGGCGTTGCGAGGCCCGGTGGTCAAAAGCCCGGATGTTCAAAATCTATCAACCCGTGCAGCAAACCATGCGGTGAACAATAGCTCGTTTAGACTGTTCGGTATTGCAGCCAGTTTAATGATTGCAGTACTGGTGGGGTATCTGTCAGGGACTAACACAGCCACGCACGATTCACCTGCAGCATTGGCAGATACACAGATGCATCCGGAAAACTTTGCACGAACAGTTGCTGCGTATCAGAAATTCTACGTACGCGATACGCTCAAAGGAGCAGTACCTCCTGATCCTGCCAGAGTTACAGAGCGACTGGCAAGCCAGACCGGCATGCAGGTAAAAATACCGGAGTTAGAAGGTTATCAATTCATTCGCGCACAGCGTTTGTCATTTGGCGGTGAATTGCTTTTACAGCTCGTTTATCTTGGCGCTGAAGGCCGGCCTCTGGCTCTTTGTTATATGGCGGTACTTGAAAGTGGGGCAGGAAATGAAAACAGCAGCAGAGATACAGCTACGTTAAAAACTCATCACGGCCTGAATACCGCAGAGTGGCGTAACAATGGCCATCGCTTTGTCATTGTATCGGATGCCCCTGAAAACAAGCTACTGGAGCTTTCGCTGTCAACCCGGCAACAGTGGAATAGTTGAGGTCTGTCTGCGAGTTTTAACGATGTGGAGTCCCAGTCGTTGTTGCCCTGATGCGAAATATAGAATCGTGCGCTATCACTGGCTATCAAAAATTCTGTTGATCTTAATTTGCAAGATGATCATAGGAAAACAAAAAATTAGTTTTAATAAGTGGTGCATGACATGCCAGGCAGGTGTTGAGGTCGGTGGTTGACGTGCTGCCATCACCGTTATATGCGGCGTATTCCCAGTTGCCGTTTCGAATGGATTGCGGATACTGAGCTCCCCAGCCTTCCTCTCTTTGCATGACGCCAACTAACGCCAGTTTGTCTCTGATTCTGCGGCCAAGTGATGAGGTAATTACGTCATTGTCGCTGTCCAGTTTGGCTTTATATATCTCGGCTACCAGAATCGAACCGAAAGGCAACTTTCCGTCATCGCCCGGTCCCTGCATAGCAATGTCGTTTGCGAACAGTCGCATAACCTGATCAGGGTGTTGCACTCGATCAATGCTCAAGTAGTTGGTAAACGTTTCACGATAATTTTCGGGAAAAGAAATCCTTTTGTCTCCCCCGGTTACGCTTGATGAAGGCACCACAGATACGACCAGAGAAACCGCGCTGAGAAGCACGAAAAGCTTGTACATCCGGAAGTCCTCATGTTTTTCTACTGCTCAAGTGTGCCGGGACTCTGCGCAGTAACAGAGGTGCTGCTGCGCAGACTTCTAAGTTGTGACAGGTAGAGTGGGAATTATGTTCCCGACAGATGCAGGTGATTCGCCAATTTTGATTGCTAATGAGGGCTGGGTTGTAGCGTATCGACGTACAAGCTTTCCTGTTTAGCCTGTGTTTGATACACCACCTTATTTACCATACCGGGCGTAGTCCGGATGTTATTGCCTGATTTGGGAGGGAGATGGCCGTATTTGACAACTATTGCTGCCTGACTGCGTCGCTTAAAATCAAGCCAAACCCCCGAGAATTGAAATGCCTGCCGATCCAAGTACACTGTAGATACGGTGGCAATCAAGCTTCCGACCTGAACAGTTATCATTCTATAGGAACAACCGCTTATGAAATTTCCTAAACTAACAGCAGTCGCCGTCGCCGGCTCACTGTTTTCTTTTAACACTGTTGCTCAGGCTGCTGATGTTGTCATTGGTGTACCTAACTGGCCGTCAGTTTTAGCCACCGCTCATGTCCTTAAAGTGGCAATGGAGGAAAACCTCGGTCTTGAAGTCGAGCTCCAGAATGGAAGCAATCCGGTAGTATTTGAAGCTATGGACACAGGTGCTATGCATGTCCATCCGGAAGTCTGGCTGCCAAACCAGACAAATCTCAATGACAAGTTCGTCAAAGACAGACAAACCGTTCGTATGAACTCCAACGGAGTTGCTGGTGATCAGGCAATGTGCGTTACCAAAGGCACTGCGGAACGCACCGGGATTACAGATCTTTCAGATCTAACCGACCCTGATATGGCCAAGAACTTTGATACTGATGACGATGGTAAGGGTGAGATCTGGATTGGCGCTGCAGGTTGGGCGTCTACCAACATCGAGAAAATTCGTGCCAAGTCATACGGCTATGCTGAAACGATGAACCTTAAAGAAATGGATGAGTCACTGGCACTTGCAGAGGTAGATAATGCAGTAGCGCAAGATAAAGACATTGTGTTCTTCTGCTATACGCCACACCATATGTTCTCACTGCATGAGCTTGTAATTCTGAAAGAGCCTGCATATGAAGAAGCAAAGTGGGAAGTTATTCAGCCTACCGATGATCCACAATGGCTTGAGAAGTCCGAGGCAGGTGTTGCCTGGAACACTGCCTACCTGCACATTCACTATGCCACTTCACTGGAAAGTGACCAGCCGGAAGCTGCAGCCATGCTGGCAAACGTCAAGCTCGATACCAATACTGTATCTGCCATGACTTACGCTTTGGTAGTTGAAAAACAGGATCCTGCTGAGTTCGCAGCCAAGTGGGTCGCGGACAACAGCGCTACAGTAGACAGCTGGCTACAGTAGAAAGATCTGCTAAGTGTTAAGGATGGAAGGGAGCACCCACCGTGCTCCCTTTTTTTTTACAACACCAATAGACCTCTGTTGACTTTATCTATCTCTATCCCCGGGAACCGCACTCTGTGACTGAAGATGTCATCCAACTAAAAAACGTCTGGAAAATATTTGGTGATCAGGCGGTTCAGGCAATGCAGGCCGTTGAGTCCCGAGGCTTGACCAAGCCACAGGTACTGGAAGAATTTTCCTGTGTAGTGGGTATAGCTGATTGCTCTTTTACCGTTAAGCGTGGAGAGATTTTTTGTGTCATGGGACTGTCAGGCTCTGGAAAATCAACCATGGTACGGCATCTTAATCGGCTGATAGAGCCAACTGCCGGTAGCATTAATGTACTGGGCAAAGACATGCTGTCACTTGGAGGCGATGCGCTGCGTGAGATGCGTGCCAAACACATTGGTATGGTGTTCCAGCACATGGCGCTGCTTCCGCACCGCACCGTATTAGACAATGTTGGCTTTCCACTTCAGGTTCGTGGTGAGCCTAAGTCACGTCGATGGGAAGTTTCACAGAAGTGTCTGAACATGGTAAATCTCGACGGTTACGAAAATCGCTTTCCGCGTGAGTTATCCGGCGGTATGCAACAACGCGTCGGATTGGCAAGGGCACTGGCATCAGACCCTGAAGTGCTGCTGATGGATGAACCTTTCTCAGCACTTGATCCGCTAATTCGGCGGCAGTTACAGGATCAGTTTATGACTCTGTCTGCAGAGCTGAATAAAACCACGGTATTCATCACTCATGATCTCGATGAAGCAATACGTATCGGTAACCGGATCGCTATTATGAAAGACGGTCGTATCATACAAATTGGTACCCCTGAGGAGATTGTGACTAATCCTGCAGATGATTATGTTCGTGACTTTGTAGAAGGTATATCCAAACTTAAATTAGTCTTTGCCAATTCTATAATGGAGCCAATAGAAAATTTTCCTGCAGACTCTTTGCAGCAGTCACCGCTGGCGCATAGCGGTACAGATCTGGATCAGCTTATCGATATAGCTACCACCACAGACCATCCGATAATCATTCACGACGACGAGGGCACTCACGTCGGGGTTATTACGAATTCGATACTGCTAAAGGGAATTCAGGGGGGGAAGGCATGAACGATACAGGCCTCGAAGCCGGACCAGGCACCAATAAAGCCTCTGTCGGTGAATTCGTAAAAGAGAACGAAGCTTACTACGCAAAGCAGTTTGCCAAAATACAAGGTACCAACGGCTTTGCGTTTTCCTGGAACACAAAGGCTGCACTGTTTGGTCCGTTGTGGGGCGCGTTTCGTGGTGCATGGGGTTTTTTCTGGACCTTTCTGGTGCTTGAACTGTTTGCACTGGTTCAGATTGGCCGTGGCTGGTGGGGTGAGCTTGGTGCGGCGCAAATGGAGCGTTACGAAAAATTGCTGGTTAACATTGCCAAACGTGAACAGCAAGCCAAAGACCTTATCGCAGCAGGCGACCAGGCAGATGCAGACGCCAAACTGAAGATTGCCGACAACCTGAAAAGAGTGGCAGGCCAGGCCAAAGAGAGAGCTGATCAGGCTTCAGGTGAAGCGTTGACGATACTTCTAACTGGTCTCGTCATGTTTGCAGTAATAAAACTGCTTGAAGGCTTTCTTGCAAACCGCGCGTATGAAAAACAGTTTCTGCGCTGGCGTGCGAACGCACCGGTGCAGTCGGGCGTTAATCGCTTAAGTGCCGGATTCGGTGTATTCCTGTTATTGGCAATTTGGCCTTTGACACTATTTCGTTTTACTGTCTCCGATCCCGACAGCAAGCTCAGTGCACTGACAGGTGGCTTTGTTGGCGGGAAAATTCCAATCACTGAATTTCCGGTTAAGCGTGAGTACTTTGCTGTGCTTGCAAGAAAAGGCGACGCAGGCTTTGACTGGCTGGCCACAAATTTCAGCCACGTGTTCGAAGGTATAACCAGAGCCATTAGAGCGGTGCTTGATGGGTTGGAAATCGTACTGATTCAAACGCCATGGCCTGTGGTAATGATTGTTATAGTTGTGATGGCACAAAGACTGGCCGGTACGCGGGTCGCGATATTTACAGCGGCATCGCTGTTGTACCTGGCATTTATGGGGTTGTGGGAAATCTCAATGATTACTGTAGCGCTGATCGGTGCAGGTGCATTTCTATGTGTAGTTATCGGATTGCCGCTTGGCATATGGTTTGGTAAATCAAAGCGAGCATATTCAATAGCCGAGCCGGTACTCGATTTTATGCAGACTATGCCGGCATTTGTTTATTTAATACCAATTATCGCCTTTTTCGGAACCGGCAAGCCGCCGGGAGTGTTGGCGACTTTAATTTTTGCAATGCCTCCGGTAATCCGTTTGACTGCTCTGGGCATGCGTGGTGTTCCCGAAACTACCAAAGAGGCGGCCGTTGCATTCGGTTGTTCCAAATGGCAGCTGCTCAAAAATGTTGAATTGCCACTGGCTATGCCGTCGATAATGACCGGCATCAATCAAACTATTTTGATGTCACTTTCAATGGTGGTGATCGCGTCACTAATTGGTGCCGAGGGTCTGGGTGCGCTCATTTTGGAAGCGCTGCAATATGCAGCAAAAGGACAGGGTTTGCTCGGCGGCCTGGCTATTCTATTGTGTGCCATGGTGATCGATAGAATTGCCCAGGGAATGTATCGTAAAAAAGCGGCATCAGAGGTTTAGTGAAAAACTTAGAAAACCACATCTCCATAAAGTGTTCAGACGATTCTTGTTCTTTGCACGAAGACAAGAGACATGCATCTACAGATAAAATTTACAGGCATCCAAATTACATTAGAAGACTAAGAGGTGACAGAGCAGAGTGAACTTTGCACACCAGGCCGGCCCGGCTATTGACACCTGTTTTCTTAAAAATGGATTTCGAATAGGTTCGAATGGTCTCGATACTTAGCTGCCTGCCGGAGGCAATCTCTTTGTAGTCGAGTCCATCTGCAATCATGGAGGTTATCTGTGCTTCCGTTTCGGTGAGGCTGAACATCTCACGCAATACGGTTGAATCAAGAGGGCATTTTTGCTTTGGATCGATAATCAGGCAAACTGCCAGTGTAGAATCGTCATCTGAATTTAAACTGGAAATATCAATTAGCAAATAGTCTGTGTTCTCTTGCGAGCGAACAATCGTAGGCGAATGATTATTGGCGTTCGGAAATTGAATTACGCTAAGAATTTGTTTTTCTATATCAGCGATTTGGTTGCTGGTTGACTTCAGTCGTTTATCTGATAGCCATAGCCATTCTCTATTCTGAATCGTTGCCAGTGCTGCCCGGTTACTCAATACAATCCTGCAGTCCTGGTCGAAGAAAAGTATTCCGACGTTTAGCGAATCTATAAGCGGTTTTACAGGTATCGATTTATGTACTGCTAAAGTATCCGTACCAGCGTTTTGCATTAAGCTATATCTTTTTTTATTATTTTGTGAGCGAAAGTTTTCAGATAAAGACGTCAATAAGATGGCGAAAAAGTTACGCATTACTGTCGCTCTATGCCTACGAAGAATAGCTTAAGCCCGACTAATAGACATACCCCATTCGGGTGAAATTACGGTGTTAGAACGGGTATGTTGCGGGCTGGCTCGAAAAATCCGGTCTGGAGTGGCCAGAGGGCTGTAAAGATCAAAACGCGTTTGGCAGTTTTCGTAAGTCATTGCCTCAGCCTGAGTTACTTTGCGGGTACTGTTAGATAGATCAGCAATCGACTACGGTCGGGTTATCGTCTAACTGCTGACAGCCAATGGAAGCAGCAAACGTAAATTAAGAATCTGTTCATTTTGCGCGCGAATTTATTGCTGAATGTATGTCCACTCTATCGCTTCACCAAAGAGTGCATCGCTACTAAAATATGACAAGTCAAGTAAACTTGCTTCGTTGTTATCTGTAGAGATTGAATATCGTGGTTAGTGATTTGACCTTGAGACTACTTACTCCCTTATTCGCTGCAACATGACTCTGGCTGCACACCCGGTAACTGCGTGCTGAGAAATTAGAGTAGTGAGAATGATGGTTTCGGTATGGAGGGTAATGCCTTGGTCGGTGCTTGGGCCTGTGCCTGAGGCATCTGGGGTGCGACTAGTTTGGTCAGTTGTCAAAGGATACAGATATAGAGTCAATGATTTTTGATCTGTGTTTGACGAGGTATACATTTAATACCGCAGCTATTGTCTTTGTTGATGCCATAGCGCTTGCTTGAAAATCACTGATCCTGATGTCGGCATCAAATATTATGATTGATGTATGTACAAAGATATGTTGAATCGATTCAAATGACACTTGAAGTTGAAATTTCACGAGAGTAGTATCCAAGTTGTAGTTCGCACCCGCCAAAAGGCGACAGACAGGAGATATCAAATGATAGTTTTTAGAATTGATAACCCGATGACCGGCTCTGCGAGAGCGGGTATCTCCTAGCACCTGTTGCACCCTAGCCACTTATTTCGTTAAGTTCGGCTGACTCCAAAAAACTTCAGACAACGAGATATCGCGATCGCAAGCCGCGCAGTCGCCTGTTGCTGATACCAATTTAAATGTTCATCGCAGGCACTTTGCCCTTGCCACGCGCTTTTGCGCCTGCGTTTTGAACGATATGAACAATAATTTAAACAGCGAAGACAAAACCACACTTCAGTTGTGGCGCTTGACCGAAGGCCAGAGAGGCTTATTTGCGGGCGCTGCACTGGCAATGATAGTTGCCAATTTGTGCCTGTTTGTTCCTCCGGTCTTGGGGAAATACGCAATCGATATGGTGAGCCAGAGCGATGCTACTGCTTTTCCGGCTCTATTGACCGCGTTGATTAGCGGTGTGGATCTGACCACATGGTTGTGGGTTGCAGGTAGTTTGTCTTTGTTAGTAACGATAATCGCAGGTGTATTCCAGTTTCAGCGTGGTCGCCTGACGGCCCGTGCATCAGAGGCAATCGCCGAGCGGTTGCGATTGGACCTCTATGAGCGTTTACATGCAGCTCGTCCAAGCTTCTTTGATGGCGAGCAAACTGGTGATCTGGTGCAGCGCTGCAGTTCTGATGTAGAAACTGTGCGTGCGTTTCTCGCGTCCAATCTGGTTGATATCAGTCGGTCATTGTTACTGTTGGTTTGCGTTACTCCTGTGCTGTTTTTTCTTGATACAACACTTGCGTGGGCGTCACTGTGCCTGACTCCACTACTGATTCTGGGTTCCATTCTGTTCTTCTCACGTGTGAAAGCAGTATTTCTAAAGTCCGATGAAGCCGAAGGACGAATGACCGCATGTTTGCAGGAAAATTTGACCGGTATTCGTGTGGTGCGTGCGTTCAATCGACAAGCATGGGAAATCGAGAAGTTTGCCAAATGCAATGATGATTATCGAGAATGTGAATATCACATGATGAAGATCATGGCGTACTTCTGGGGTCTCAGTGATCTGATCACATTTAGCCAGGTAGGTATTGTGTTGAGTGGTGGCGCGTACAGAGTGCAAAGTGGTCACATGAGTGTCGGAGATCTGTTTGCGTTTATTACTTATGTGTCAATGGTGATCTGGCCAATAAGGCATCTTGGCCGAGTGCTGGTTGATAGTGGTATGTCAGTGGTAGCGCTAAATCGGATTAACTATATTCTTGCGCAGCCTGAGGAGTCCGGCGGCACGATACCGCAAATTGATCGTGCCTCGGGTGCGCTACGCATTAGCAAATTGTCGTTTGGTTACGGATCGAAGCTTTGTGAAGAAGATGATGTGGGAGGTGGTTCTGTGGCTGAACAGGTGGGTGGAGATGATTCGACCAAAGCCAACAGCATGCTGAAGGATATAACTCTTGATATCAAAGCGGGCGAAACACTGGCTGTTGCAGGTGCACCGGGCAGTGGTAAAACTACTTTGATTGCTGTGCTGTTGAAACTGTATGAGTACCAGCAGGGATCTATTGAGCTTGATGGTTATGAACTAAAAAAGCTCGACAGACACTGGCTGCGGAATCAATTTGCTGTGGTTTTCCAGGAGCCTTTTCTGTTCTCTCGGTCCATTATCAACAATCTACGTGTAGGCAGCAGTGGTGCAGGTAAAGATGAAATGCAAGCTGCCTGTAAGGATGCCGCATTGCATGATTCCATCATGCGCTTCACCGATCACTACGAATCAGTTATTGGCGAGCGTGGTGTAAGCCTTTCTGGTGGACAACGCCAGCGATTGGCAATTGCCCGAGCGTTGATGAAAGACGCACCCTTTCTGATACTTGATGATGCGTTGTCTGCAGTCGATAGCCGCACTGAAAAAGCGATTCTCGAAGCCTTACAGGTTCGCGCTGGTACTCGCACAACCTTGATTGTCGCGCATAGATTGTCGACCTTCCGGCACGCAGACCGGATTGTGGTCCTGGACGCTGGAAAAATAGTGCAGCTTGGTACGCACGCAGAATTGTCCGGTCAGGTCGGACGCTATCAAAGACTCTGTGCAATCCAGGATGAACTTGAGGCAACGATGGAAGCCGACCTGATTGGTACTGGTAAGCCGTTATTTACGGCCTAAGCAGCCAAAGTGAAAGGGATAAATTACCGTGAACGAATTTGATGCTCCAAACGAAGACGAAGACGAGGAAGACCACAGCAATGCACTTCAGAGTGAACTCTGGCTGCAATTGTGGGCTTACGCACGGAGATACCCGCGTGACCTTGCGTTTATTGGTGTCTTTGCCATTGTGACCGCTGCCATGGAAATAAGTTATCCACTAATTACGCGATCAGTGGTTGATGCAGTGGCAGCTAATACGGACAGCTCAGTGCTTTGGAAATACGCACTTTGGTACGCGCTGACTACGGTTGTTATTTCCATTGCCATTGGTGGATTCATTCGCGTTGGCGGCAAGCTGCAAAATCGTATCAGTTATGACATCCGTCAGGACGGATTCGCAAATCTGCAGGCGTTGTCGTATAGCTATTTTAATCACCGCCCGGTGGGCTGGTTAATGGCTCGAATGACAGCAGACTGCGACCGGCTATCAAATATAGTGGTGTGGGGTTTTCTGGATGCTGTTTGGGGCTTTACGATGATGATTGGAATTATTATCGCAATGTATTGGCTGCATCCGCTGCTTGCAACCGTTGTGCTATGTGTTATGCCTGTTCTGGCTCTGGTTTCTGTTTATTTTCAGCGACGTTTGTTAACTAGTGCGCGAGCCGCAACCGTTATTAACAGTCGTATCACGGCAAACTATAACGAATCAATTAGTGGTGTTTTAACCAGCAAGGTTTTTGTGCGGGAAGAGGCCAATAAAAAAGATTTTAATAACCTTACCCGTCGACTTGCGAATGCCAAAATAAAGAACGTTACTTATGCGTCAATCTATCTGCCAATTGTGGTAACCCTGGCTAGCCTTGCAATCGGATTAACACTGGTGCTGGGTGGTATCGAGGTGTTAGGTGGTGTGATTACCGTAGGTACGTTGGTAGCATTTTTAGGTTTTGCCAACAATATATTCGAACCCGTTGAGGAAATCAGTGAACGTTTTGCCGAGATGCAAATGGCACAGGCATCAGCTGAGCGTATCCTTGGTTTAATCAATGAAAAGCCTGCAATTCAGGATACGGAAAATCTGTGTGTAAGTAACGCAGACACTACACTCATCAGCCGTATTCAGTTGGTAGATGTTTGCTTCGCATATGACAGTTCGACAGCTGAAAAATCTTCAACCAAAAACTTATCATCGGAACACTCATGCTCTAAGCCGGCGCAGCCAGTTCTCAAAAACATCAATCTTGATGCAAGCTACGGTCAAACCATTGCGATAGTTGGGCCTACTGGTGGTGGCAAGAGTACTCTGGTCAATGTGCTGGCGCGTTTCTACGAGCCTACACAGGGTGCAGTACTGATCAATGGTGTTGAGTATCGCCACTATAGTCAGCACTGGTTGCAATCACGTCTTGGTGTCGTGCTGCAGGATAATCATATATTCAGCGGAACTATTATGAGTAACATCCGGTATGGACAGTTAGATGCTACAGAAGAACAGATTGTTGATGCAAGTAAACTGGCCGGTGCTCATGAATTTATAATGGCATTTGAAGATACCTACAACACGCAGGCGGGTGAAGGTGGGAACAGATTGTCTGCCGGTCAGAAGCAATTGGTTTCTTTGGCGCGCGCTGTCGTCGCCAACCCGCAGATTCTTATTATGGATGAGGCAACTTCATCGGTGGATACTGAGACAGAACAGCGTATTCAACAAGGCATGGCTTCTTTGCTGAAGGGGCGTATGGGTTTTATTATTGCGCACCGTTTGTCGACTATCAGGCAGGCGGATCATATTCTGTTTGTTGATGAAGGCAGGATTGTAGAGCAGGGAAGTCACCGGGAGCTGATGATAGAGAGAGGGCGTTATCGTGCGTTGTATGAGTTACAGCAATTGCAGGATAGTACAGAGAGGTTATTTTTTTAGTTTTACAAAGGTGAGTGATTGTTCGATAGCAACTTATTCCAACGCGATGAACATAGATAGAGCATGTAACGCAAAACGCTTAACTATTAAGTTATAAAAAGTGGTTGATGAATCTACCACTGTATATATAGATATTTACGTACATTCAGTAAATACTGAAAACAAAAGAACACCTAAGTATAAAACCCGTACGTAAAAAATACGTAGGGAAAATCGTGAAGTATATCGAGTGTGATGTTTTAACTTATTGATCTTCTTTGTCCGTTATAAATTGTATATAACTTATTAATTACTACTGTGAAATTCGAGTGGCTGAAGAATATAGATTGATATAGCATCGAGTTGGGTGGAGATAAAAAAACAGTTGAATAAACAACAAACATAAAATAAAGGAAGAAACAGGGTGAAAAAATCATTACTCATAGGTTCGATTGCGGCGTTGTCGCTTGCAGCCGGTCATGCACAAGCAGAAACAGAAATAGTATTGAGTGGGCAGGTAACACCGGTACTACTCTTTGGTGGTGATGTAGAAAATCCGGAAATTGCAGACAACACCGGTACAGGCTCGCGTCTTCGTCTTCGCGGTAAAACTTCATTGAATGATAGTCTCACTGGATTCATGCGTTATGAAATTCAGTTTCAGGAAAACCAGTCATTTGGAGCGCTGGATGGTAGTGAGTCTATTGATACTCGTTATGCAGAAGTTGGTGTTAGAGGTAGCTTCGGTAGCATTAGCCTGGGTAAAGGCGACGGGGCTGCCAACGGCACTGGTGAAGGTAGCTATCAGGTGTCCGGCAATATTCTCGGTGGTGGTCACCTTCCATTCTTCGCGGTTCGTGGCGTACTGAATCGAGATAATGACGCCAATGTACTTTATACACAGTTTGATGTTTTTAGCAGAAACTCACGTCTTCGCTACGATGCACCGACCTTTGGCGGTCTGGCATTGTCAGCAAGTATCACAAATAACGCTGATGCAGAATTTGCAGCGCGCTTTAAGCGCGACGTTGGGCCTGGAAAGCTAACGCTATTGTTCGGTATTGGTGAGCGAGATGACGATGCAGGTCAGGACCGTCTTGCATTGTCTGGTGGCTACAAGTTCGACTTTGGTCTTAGCTTTGCCGGTAGTTTCGAAACAGCCACTGTTGACGATGGTTCAGCTCCAGACCTCGAATCTTCTTTGTTAAGCGTGAACTATTCTTTTGGCAAGGCGGTTGTGTCACTTGATTTTGGTGCGTCGGGCGAAGACAAAGAAAACACCCTGGTTCAGGCAGGTGCTGAGTATCATTTCTCGAAGCATCTTGACCTCTACGGCGGGATATCTTCGTTCACCAACGAAGGAGCTGCTGCAGATGGTTCTGATCAGGACCTCAGCGCGCTATTTACCGGCTTTCGCTACAAATACTAGGGTTTGTCCATGCTTGAAAGAAGATACCACTGTAGTGCATTTGTGAAAAAATCTGGTTTGCGCGCTGAGCGGATAGGGTTATTCACAATAGCTGTGGTCTTTCTTTCCGGCTGCGGGGCCAGGCTTGGCCTCGCATATGATTCTGCCCAGGACGATCCGGCCAACAGGTTGCCGGAAGAAATTGTCATACATACAGGTAGTGAAGCTGCGAACAGCCAGAGTGATGTATCGCAAAAAGAAGTTGCGGATAACGAAGCTGAGTATCAAGCCTGGCTGAAAGCGAGGAATTCCGGTAGTGCTGAATATCAGGAATTTTTAGAATTCAGAGAGTGGCTTGAATACAAAAAAACGCAGGAAAGCCTCTAGGGTACGAAGACCAATACTGTTGTAAAAGTACACTTCGAAAAGCTGCACAAAGGGAGTGTAGCTAAGCAGATTGCATTAAAATGCCAGCGGTACGCAGGATTAACCGAGAAAGAATCGGCTATTCCGAATTCAAGCCAACCACTGGTGCTCTTGATGGCAATGAAAGCTTCTCGCAGACAGATATTGATAAAGCAACTATACGCGTATATTCATGCAGCTAACACAGATACTGTAAACAAAACCTTTCAAGCCTGCCAGAGAACTCAGTGTCATATTGTATCGATACTCTCATTCTGGTGATCTGTTGATACGGAACTAAAGGACGGGTTGGTTGCCATCACCAAACGCTTCTTCGCGGTAGAGGCCGAGTGAACGCATCACGGGTAAGTCATTCAAACAAAACAGGCAGGCATCGTCGGTATCTGATCCGTTCACATGTTCGTGCCACGCCCAACTGGGTACACAAAAGATATCGCGCTCTGTCCAGTCGTACCGCTTGCCATTGATGATCGAATGGCCTGATCCTTTAGCAACATGGTAGAGATAACTGCCGGTATGGCGATGCGCCTTCGTATGTTCGCCGGCACGCAGCATCTGCATTGAGGCACCCATGGTTTGCATTATCGATCCATTGTTAACGGGATTGACGTACTCCATCATCACGCCGTCATATGGTGAGCCGTCTGTGGCTTTGGCATATTTGCACAAGGATTCGTAGGTGAGCTCCCATTCGTATTTGTACATCGGGCTATAGCCCTTGCTCCACTCTCCGGTGGCTGGCGTTATAGCAGGGGTAAGGCCCGGGTTGCCCCAGGTGCTGGTCATGTCATCAACCGGGTAGGTGACCGGTTCACTTAATTCAGGATGGACTTCAAAAAAATTCGCTTCCAGCGCGTTAACCAGCGGGATATCGAGTCCATCCTGCCAGATGCATGGTGTGCCGGTTGCTTCTACCGCGTGCTCATGCCAGGTGCCATTCGGTGTGAGGACAAAATCGTTACGGCCCAATGTCATTTTATGCCCATCGACTACGGTATACGCACCTTCGCCTTCCATGATGAAGCGGATTGCGCTGGCTGAGTGTCGATGTGCAGTGGCGGTTTCACCCGGGTTCATCACCTGCAGGCCGGCGTAGATCCAGCCGACTGCCGCATGGACATCCTGACGACCGGGGTTGCTCATATAGATCACACGGCGGCCGGCCTTTTCGGGGGTAACAAGATCCACTGAGCGCAAAACGTGATCACGCAGTTCATTGTAGCGCCACACTACCGGAACGGATTCTGACTTTGGCTCCCATGGTTCAATTTTATTTGCGACAGTCCATAGTGCACCGGTCTGGTATTTTTTTAGATCATCATAGTAGGCTAATAGCTCGGGCGTGTCCTCTACGTTGGCCCGACCGATGACGTTTTCGCGGTGGTTTTCATGAGCTTTTGTCATACTGAAGCACCTGTCTGTTGATTTCGCCGCAGTATCAAAGTAGTTTGAAGGACGACGTTCAAACTATTGTGTAATAACATTGCCAGGTTGTCTATGTGCGATTCGTTGATCGCAAGCTATTCCAAACGTGGTGCCGAATTATGCGCGTAACTGTTTTGAAAATTATTTCCGGCAAATCACATTAAACAGGCCAGCTGTGAAAAATAAAGATCAGGCAAAAAATTTTGATCTGAATGCGATTGACGAACACTTTATTAAGGATCCGTATCCGACGCTTGCAAATCTGCGTGAAAACGATCCTGTTCATGTTAACCCGGATGGTTCGCTATACCTAACCCGCTATCAGGATGTTCGTGCTGTCTATCAGGACAAAACCATGGTCTCGGATAAAACCACTGCGTTCAAAGACAAATTCGGGGACGGGCCACTTTATAAACACCATACAACCAGTTTGATTTTTAATGATCCCCCTTATCACACTACAGTAAGAAAGCTGCTGGCACATGCTTTTACACCGCGCAAGCTAGCTGAAATGGAACCGCTCATTGAACGCATCGTGGACACTTTGCTTGATGACCTTGATAACGCCGGTGACGTGAACTTTGTCAACGCTTTTGCCATGCGACTACCCACCGAAGTGATTTCTTTTATGTTGGGTGTGCCAATGGAATATCGACACAAACTACGTGGTTTTTCTCTTGCTGTTTTAGGTGCGCTGGACCCGGTGGTCTCTGAGCAACGGCTGTGCAAAGGGAATGAGGCTGTTATTGAATTCAGTGAGTTGCTGGATGATTTAATCAACCACCGCCGTGCTAACCCGGAAGGTGCGGGCCAGGGCGAAGTGCTGGAGGCTCTTATATTTGGTGAGTTTGAAGGGCGTAAACTGACTCAGGAGGAGCTAATACAGAATTGTATTTTTTTATTGAATGCGGGCCATGAAACAACAACCAGCTTAATGGCTAACGGTGTCGGGATGTTTCTGCAAGCCCCCGATCAGTATCAACTCTTATGTGATCATCCGGAGCTTGTTGAAAATGCAGTAGAGGAAATACTGCGTTATGAAAGTCCGCTGCAAATAGGCAATCGGTTAACGTCGGTGAATACAGAAATTGGCGGCAGGCAGATAGAAGCAGGTACTTACATTCATACCTCTATTGCAGCGGCGAATCGAGACCCTGAAGTTTTTACCAATCCGGATACTATTAACTTTAAGCGAAGTCCTAATCGACACATTGCATTCATTACCGGTATTCATGTTTGTCTTGGCGCTACACTTGCGCGCTACGAAGGTAAGATAGCATTTCGGCGATTGCTTGAACGGTTTCCCAACATGACCGCCGCGGGAACTCCGGAGCGCATGCCGCTGGCACGCTTTCGCGGATATAGCAATTTGCCAGTCAGGTTTTAACAACTGAGCGGACATCGATGCAGTGAAGTACTGCACCGACCAATGCGCGTGGAAGCTACTCGAACATGTAGTGAATGGCAGCGCCCGCTGCTATAAAAAAATCATCTTCTGCGTCGTTAAAGTCGTCCTCAAAGTCTTCTGAAGAGTAACCAAGGCCGAGCTCCAGGCTCCATGCCAATGGTGGCAGAGACGGGTTTTTCGCATTCCAGGACCATTCGACGCCAAGCCCGCCGCTGATCGCTGTTTCTTTAAAATCAGAATCCTGGTCGCCGATAAAGAAACCAGATGATGAGTCGTTTTCATGCGCGATACCAGCAAAAAGGTAGCTTCGCCAAAACTTTTTTTCTGTTGCAGTTCGAAGGACCCTGGCGCCTACCGACAGGTCATCGCCGGTGGGCTGTAATATGCCCTGCACCTGCCATTTATCGTTAATTTCGCGACGTAAACTAAGACCAAACAGAAGGGGTGCTGCCTGCAGACCGAAGGCCCATTTTGAATCTACCGCACTGTCGATGTTTTCATCTGCTATCACAGATGTTGAAAATACGCTCGCGGCCAATGCTACTGCTACTAGTGACTTCATTTCTAACTACTCCCGGATACTGATGACTGATTATCGCTTGATACGATGTTGAATTTTCTATACTAAAGCTTAAGGTTACCGCTGATCTCGTGGTATACCCATACTTGACCAGGGGTATAGGAATACAGATTATGTTAACTGATTAACAGTATTGCATTCTGCTGCAATCCTCCTGATTTGATCAGTTAAAACACTATGAACGCACAATCAGGTTCCTGCATCCGAAAACCTGTAATTCAGCTGCCTGGACATAACAGCGATTAATATGGCCAGTTGTTAGGCGGTTAGTGTGCGAAGACGTGTGACAATCTATTCCTCGAATTTCCGTTTGTGAGGGCCGTACCAGCCCCGGTAAGCCGGCAGTGGAAAAGTCTCAGTCACCTCGATGCACACGGCTTGTGAAATATTCTCTCGCGTTGCATTTATTCGTACCGGATACAAGGCGGACGCTGTTCTGTGACTGTGAACAAACAGTTGATTGTTCATTTACGTTTTTAACCAGTGTTCAGATGCAATGACTGAGTTGAATGGCTCTTCGTATACTCAAGGGAGCTGGACCCTTTGCCAGGGTGAATCCATCGAGTTTTTCATTAAATTAAGTGGCATAGCTGGTTGAAAATCTGATGTTAGTGACTCGTTCGACGCTTGCGCTATGGCTTCAATATGCATCTCTTACAAGATTGCTGTTTGTTTCGCGGCTAAAGAAAAAATACCGTGAGAGTATGCCGTTGAGCCAAAAGATAATGAATAAGTAAAATAAATATCACAAATTTATAACTACAGGTTTATTCTGAAATTTCAAGCGATAGCAAAGTGCACGCCAGTGAGAAAAAACAAAAAATATATTTGCCAATTTACGTAAAAAAACAAAATAAAAATATCAATGGAAACAGCGTAAGAACGTGCTTTATTCACTTCAAATGTATTTTTAGTTAAGCATCCTTTACAGATTATGTTGGTCTCGTAAGGCCTGTTTTGGAATCACTTTCTGTATCGTTTCGTCACTTCTTAAGTGACCCCTTTGCAATTTTAATCCAATCAAACCCGACTATGCTTAATCACTTATTGCACGCATAGTCATCAGGACCAATTTTAATGTTTATGAATCGATTGCTTCAATTCACAGGTGCCTCTGTGGTGTCTGTTTGTACTGTACTAATATCTACGCATTCAGGGCCTGCGTTTGCCCAGAGACCAGTATGTTCTTCTCCTGCTTTTGATTCTGATGGCGATGGTTTTGGTTGGGAGAATAATCAAACCTGCGTTGTTACAACGGCAACGACAACTAACAATACAGATAGCTCGTCAAACAACAATGGATCGCGTTTCCCGGTATGTCTTTCTGCGTCGAGCGACCCCGATGGTGATGGATTCG
This sequence comes from uncultured Granulosicoccaceae bacterium, assembly GCA_964649465.1. Classification (GTDB taxonomy): domain Bacteria; phylum Pseudomonadota; class Gammaproteobacteria; order Granulosicoccales; family Granulosicoccaceae. The sequence goes on from CAZYRP010000001.1 coordinate 21,089, forward strand.
GGTTTGAAAATAACCGCTCCTGCATGGTGGATGGTAACTCCGGTTCGCAACAGGGTAGTCCCGCAGGTGTTTCCACTGGAAGTGATGTTGCTGCCAACAGCGGGTTTCCTGAATGCCGAAGCAGTGTTACGGATTCTGATAACGACGGTTTTGGGTTTGAAGATGGCAGGAGCTGCGTCGTTACGACCAATGCCAATGCTGTGTCTTCAGAGTCGCAACAAAGCAGTGCCTCTGACAGCGGGTTGTCTGTATGTCGTAGTAGTGCTTCGGATCCCGACAATGATGGTTTTGGATTTGAAGATGGCAGGAGCTGTGTTGTCAACGGTGGCAGTGTCGCTGCACCTGCCGTCACAGTCTCTGCCACACCAATTGCGGGTGTTGCTCCACCGCCGGTTGCTGCCGCCACGGCAGGTTTTAGCAACGGTAATCCGGTGTGCTTAACTAATGACAGCGATGCGGGTAACAACGGGTTTGGCTATGAAAATGGTCGCACTTGTGTTGTAACTGGTGCGACTGCTACCCGCAACCGGCCTCTACTGAATCAGCGCAGCTGCATTCCATGGCTTGAGATTGGCTACGGCAACTACAAGCTGCAAAATAATGTCTGGAATGAAAGCGCGGTGTTTAGTGACCGATGGTCGCAGTGTATCGAGCTGACTGGGGGGCCGGGTAACTATGTAGCCAAGTGGGATTACAATTGGTTGCAGCGCAACGAGGGCGACGAGTTTGCCGTGAAGTCATATCCTCAGGTTTATTACGGGCGTAAAACAAGATACAACCTGTCCGGCTCTGTCGCCGAAACTGGCTTACCACAATTGACAGACAGGCTTTCTCAGTACCGGGTTCAGTATGATTTCTCGGAAACCGGTATTGTGGAACGCAATGTCGCACTGGAGTCTTTCTTTCATACCAGTTGCGAAGCAGAAGAACACAACAAACAGTTTGAGATGATGGTTTGGGTGGGTGTACCGAATATTCGTACTCCGGGTACACAGGTTGCCACTGCTACTGTTGACGGACAGGATTGGGATATTTACGTAAACAACCAACTACCCTGGGCTTATATTGCTTTCGTGGCGCAAAACCCGAGCAATCGAGGCACACTTGACTGGAATGCTTTTGTTGAATGGTCCAGAGATGTCGGGCCTTCGTTTGGTGTGCGTCCAATGGCTCGCAATACCTGTATGGGAGCTATTGAACTGGGTACTGAAACGTTCTGGGGTACCGGAACATTTACTCTGAACCGATTTCAGGTAAACCGTGGATAACAGTCCGCTGTTAAAACTTCCCGGCATGCCGCATGGTGCGGCATGCCTCATACCATAGGGGCATTGCAAAGCAAATAATGCAGTTGCTGGTTTGTTCCGGGTCGACAAATAATGTGACTACCATCGGCTTTTGTTAAAGCAAATGAGATTAGCCGCCGACATCTTAGGTTCGAGCCTGTCTCAGTTAACACGATTCGATCCCGATTCTACTTAATGATGGGCGCGGCTAACTACCATGCAAAAGCCCGGATTTATAATGAACAGACTTGTATACCTGACCTTCTTTTCGGTCACGCTGCTACTGGCTAATATTCCTGCGTTTGCACAGACCGTGTTTGTTGAGGAAAATGGCAGGCTGATTGTTGAAGTTGAAAGTGCGACTGCATACTCAGATTGGCACTACTCAACTGATTTCCCGGATTATCGAGGAGACGGGCACTTCGAGTGGACTGGCTCGGGCACGACCGGTTTGAGAAGCGCCGGCAGAGGAGCGCTTGTCTACCACTTCACTATCAACACGCCGGGTAATTATGAATTTCGCTGGCGTAGCCGCATAGGTGAGGGCACAAACGGAACTGAATCCAACGACTCCTGGGTAAGATTCCCAACTGGAAGTAACGTTACCGGCGAGCAGCCCCTAAACGGCTGGACCAAAGGCTTTATGAATGAGCTCAATGCGTGGTCGTGGCGGACGGTAACCGTCGATCATGTTGGTAACCTGATACGCCAGCACTTTACCGCAGGCGAACATACTTTAGAGATAGCGGGGCGATCCAGGGGTCATGTGCTGGATCGGTTTGTTCTTTTTAAATACGACGATGTTCGGTTTAACGATGGGGTTTTTAGCAACGCACCGCAGTCGCCCTCTACCGGTGACGACCCGACACTTGCCAACAGTTTGCCCGAACCAGAACCGGAACCGGAACCAGAGCAAAATGCGGATCTGAATTCACCCACAGATAATACAGATAGCGAAATGTCTGTTGTTGAACCGGTGCAGCCATGGCAGATACCAGCCAACCAACTGGGCGCGAATGAGTGCAGTGACGGCGTGATTTCTCTTCGACCGGTAAGCGACATTACCCTCGACTCAAATGAAATTGCAAACAGTGGCGAGCTGCGTCTCAACGATGCTGGTCGAGCCACATTGCTAAAATTCGATCTGTCTAACGTACCTGCTACAGTGAATACAGCAGCGCTGGCTTTTAGTGTCGGTGCTGATGACGGTGAAGGATCGGTTGTGTTGTCCGCGGGCAGTCATAGTGACTGGAATGAAACTGATGCGTCACTGCTACCTGACGTCAGTCATCTAATTGGAAGTTTCAATGGTACATGGAGTCAGGAAAAACGCTATGGACTCCCATTCGACCATACACTGGTCGGCAGTAATTCAGTGACGCTCGTTATGGAAATGGAGCAGGGAGCTAACGACGTATCAATCTTTCCCTCAATCAATAACAATGAACCTCGCCTGGAGCTCACTGGATCAGGTGCTTTTTGTGCCGAATATGAGGTAAATTTAGCTGGGTCAGATTCAGATCTTAAGTCAGAGTTGATTTCGGTAGTGGAGACAGAAACCGATGGTGGTGGTTCACTTCAGTTGCTGGAACTACTGTTGCTGACTCTCTCCCTGGCTGCTGTCCGGGGATATGTCAGACGGGAATCTTAACTAAAAAAGCAAAAACAGGTTGCCTGCGTTGGAGTTGAGTTTGTCGAGAAAACTGAACAGGCAACATAGCACTCGAGTGCGGATTCTTTTACTCACCTAAGTGATATGCATCCTGGTTGTTGCGCTATAGAAATATCTGCTTGTTTTTAATCATCAGATATATCAATGAATCCTCCTGACTGACGAGACCAGAGAGACGCATACCTCTGCCCATTGCGAATCAATTCGTCGTGCGTACCGGTCTCTGTGATTCGACCTTCTTCTATCACGACCAGCCGATCCATTGCAGCAATAGTTGAAAGTCTGTGTGCAATAGCTATTACCGTTTTACCTTTCATCAAATCCTGCAGGCTGGCTTGAATGGCGGACTCAACCTCAGAGTCAAGTGCGGAGGTGGCTTCATCCAGCACCAATATTGGTGCGTCTTTAAGCAGAACCCTTGCTATAGCAATGCGCTGTCGTTGCCCACCGGAGAGTTTGACACCACGCTCACCCACATAGGCGTCCAGACCGCTGCGGCCTTTGCTATCCTGTAGATCCTGCAGAAAGTCGATGGCGTGTGCCCTGGTAGCAGCATCCAGTATTTGTTGTTCTGTGGCATCAGGTTTTGCGTAAGCAATATTGTCTCGAATGGACCGATGCAGTAGTGCAGTATCCTGTGTCACCATACCGATGAATGACCGCAGGGACGACTGCGTTACCCCTGTGGTTGCCTGTCCATCAATTTTGATGGTTCCGCTATCGACGTCATGAAGACGAAGCAACAGGTTGACAAGTGTAGATTTGCCGGCACCCGACGGACCCACCAATCCAATTTTTTCCCCACCTGAAATATGTAGAGAGAAATTATCTATCACTATCGGTTTAGTGATGGTTTGTGCCATTGCTCCATTAACAGTTTGGCGGCTTACGGTACTGCGCCCATAGTTAAAGCAAACTTCACTAAATTCGATTTGCCCTCTATCTATTGTCAATTCCTGTGCTTCCGGCTTGTCCAGCAGACCTATTGGTTGTGCGACACTTTGCATCGAGTCCTGCGCCTGACCGAGGTTGCGAAATAAGCCGTTGACCTGACCTAGAAAGCGATTAGCCAGCAAATTAAGTCGAAGTACCAGGCCCATTGCAAAGGCGATTTCTCCTACAGACATTTCGCCGCGCTGCCACTGCATTAATGCCAGATAGCCCACTCCTATTAACATGAGAGAGTTGTTCATGATCACGGAGATGCGCAACTTTGCGATAGATCGGCCGAACTGTCGAACATTAGCAATCAGGGCGCTCATGCCTTCAGCAACAAAAGCGTCTTCCCGTTCCGGTTGGCTGTCTATCTTTACCAGGTTGATGTTTGAATAGCTGTCAACCAGTCGCCCGGTCAGGATGGATTTTGCGTCTGCTACCCCGCGCGCATTGTCACGCACAGCAGGAACATACCTGTAAAGAATACCCGCATAGATACAGACCCAGAGCATCAGAAACAAAGTTAGCCGCCAGTCAAGATTAGTAAACAGTATCATTGTGCTAATCACGTACAGAAGAATCAGCCAGACGGTATCGAGCAGGGTGGTAAGGAAATCGGTAACGGATTGGCCTGACTGTATTACCTTGGTAGCAATGCGCCCGGCAAAGTCATTTTGAAAAAAGTTAACGCTTTGGCGTACTACATTTTTGTGTGATTGCCAGCGGATGAGGTTAAATACAGAAGGGCCGATAGTTTGCTCTATAAGGAGAATTCCGGTGGCCATGATCAGTACACGTATCACACCGATGAAAACTATCATCCACATGAAGGTCTGCCAGTGATTTGCAAATACTGTATCGACGTTCGCACCTTCCAACAGGTCGACCATAGTGCCTATAAAACCAAACATGGATATTTCTATCCATGCCTGAAGTCCGCCAAAAGCCAGGAGTGCCAGGAAAACCAATGGAGCCTGGGCGGCGAAGTAGAAGATAAACCGCAGGACAGAATCACCCGGCGGACGCTCTGCGCTGGCGGTTTTGAACGGATCGATAATATTTTCAAAGAAGGAGAACATTGGCCCCGATCAGGAGAAATAATGAAGAGCGGAAATTTATAGAAGTGGAGTGGTGACACCGTACCGATGCAAGCACTGCGTTGTCGCCTCACTGTCTCAGTGAGTCTACCATTATGCTCCGGTTATGATGTTACCTGAAAGGCATGAGTAGTTCGTCACGGTGAATTTGCTGCTGAATTTTCCGCTGAACAGGAAATTCATTTTGCCTCATGAGCAAAGACGGTTTTACATTTAATGTAAAAGGAAAATTTCTTAATTAGATTCTACTGTTTTTTTTAAAACGCTGCGGTAGAGAATCTCCGTTCCAGGTGTTAAAAAGCCGATCCACTGGCACGATGCTGTTGCCATAATTCACTGTAAACATTCGATGATGTAAATTATGAAAGTTATCGCCGGTAGGTATTCTGAGTTTTGACCCAATTTTTAAATAGTCAAAGCCTGAGTGAGAAACAGCCGGGCTAACACCCTGAAACAATCCCGTCAAAATTATTATCACCGGATGAACAGGTACGATCCACCATAAAAGAAACACACTGAAGTAAATTAGATGTTCCAGAGGGTGCATTGAAATGCCAGTCCAGGGCCCGGTGTTCACGTTGCGATGGTGCCTTTCGTGTGCAACTCGATACAACGGTTTAAAGTGCAACAATCGGTGATTCAGGTAAAAATGAAACGTGGACCAGAAAAACACACCCCAAAGCATAAGCAGGCAGTATATCGGGTGTTCACTAAACGAAATTGCGCCGACGTAACCGTTTGCGTACCACCACCAGGTTGCTGCTTCATAACAGGTCCAGATAGTGACGCCACTTAGCAGGCTGAATGTCATGTTGTCCAGTACCTGATCGCGCCACAGAAACTTCGGATTGTTGGTGGCAAGCCAGGGTTGCATAAATTTTGTTTCCCTTTGTTGCCCACGACGAATATAAAACCACCAATGCAAGGTACCCGCGACTGAAGCCAGAATAAAGGCATTTCTGAGCCACAGTTGTGTAAGCCAGCTAAGAGAAAAGTCTCGCATGGCTTCAAGCTCAGGTGTCAGAAGTTGCCAGACTACTACTGCCAGTACGATCCAGAAAAAGCCCCAGGGTGCCATCAAGTCGAACGTTAACCATCGAAAGGCCGCGACTGGTTGAGGTGGCCACACGAACAGAGGCGGTACACCGATACGTTCGGGATGGTAAGGAGTGTATTCGGCTTCGTTAAAGCTCATTGTGAATCTCCCGCTTAAGCTACGCCAGCGTATTTAGGGTTTTACTTTATCTCTAATGCTACGCTTTGGGAAGATCGCCTGGATATGTTATTGCGCTATGTGAATACTCTAGCCTGCATTATTTATGAGGATTCGGCTTCCAGAGTAAATATCGCTTGTGAAGTTTATGCGATGACGTAAATATTGAGTTGTTTGAATACTAGCTTTGCAGACAGTGAAAGCAGATAACTAATATCTTAACCAGGAATCGACCGTTGACCATGCGATCCAGAATAGCTTGGCACCGAGCGCTGCTACCAGAATTAAAAGTGAGAGCATTATCATGTGATCAGAGGTGACAATAGGCTCCTCGAAATACCATCCCCGAAAACAGACCCATCCGATATAGGTTACCAGTGTAACTGCCACTGCAGCTTCAATACACACAGCGGGTCCAATAGCTGGTTGGTGTACTTTACTTTTTTGTCCTGCATGGGTTTGGTTAGCAAAACGATCTGAACGAAATGCTACATAAAAAGTGCGGGTAAGTTTAACTGCTACCGGACTAATACTGCTCATTAAGAATCCACGTCTATTTCAACTTCTAAAAAATGTAATGACATCTAATTAGTTTGTCAATATTGATTGATTAACCAGACATAGCAAAGGTAGCCGTTTTTATGCCGTTGTAGTTAGTCTTGCAATACTTCCGACAGCTGATAACTCCCGTATATCCAATGAATTTGTTCTATATAGCTTGCATTCGATGCATCTGGCATGGCAGATAGTCTGTATAAATTGTTTGTCGCATAGGTGAAGCTTTGCAGTTGAATACGCCTGCCGTCAATATTACGGCGCGTCCGATCTAAGAGGTTGTTAGTTGCATCAGAGAAAACTCTCTGATTGATTGTTTGCTACGTATTGATACGGAAATAGCGTACGGTTATACCAATGCGATGCGAATATTTAAATTGAGGTTGGTTAAGCGGAGATAGTTGGCGCAGGGTACCAAGATGCTGAATATTGCGTTCTATATAGTCAACACGTTAACCCATAAATTTTGTTGAGCCATTTAAAGTGTGAGACCTTTATTGCATAGAGATGTCTGCCTGCGAACCCTGCATATAGTCGAATCTTCTGTGCACTATCCAGGATCTCTCGATATCAATGCATTGGGTAGTGTTATTAATATTAGCTGGAATTTTTCTGTCAGCGATCTGAATTCTGTTTTAAATGAAAATTCTGACGTGACGCAATTGCACTAATTGCAATCATTAGTACAAAGAGAAGGCCGCTATGGTTTGGTAATAGCGACTCTGTGCAATTGGCGATGAACATGTATAACAATACTGCGGCTGGCGCTACAAAAACTCTGTTGCGATGGGCCTGATGTGCTACGCGCTGAAACGTCCACAACATCCATATGATAACCAGCAATCCGGCGGGTATCCCAAGATCAAGTACGATATCCAGCCAGCCTGAGTGAGCCTGGCTCGTGACCCACTGGTTCTTTTTATGAATAATCTGAGCATCAGCGGAATGCCAGAATGTCTCATAGCCATACCCAAGGAACGGTTTGGTTTTTATCGCCTCCTGTACATGTGCCCAGTGCGGAACTCTACCACTCAATGTGCTGTCTCGTGAAAAACCGTGACTTGACTTAGTTACGGTTATTTCTGAAGTTTTCGGCTGCTCAAAAAGCTTCGAGCTATCCAGAAGGCAGGCTGATAATAATGGCACGGTAAGCAAGGCGGCACTGAATATCCGCAGCTTTTTTTCATGTGTCTTAACTATTAGTGAGGCGAAGGTAATGGCACTGAAGCTTAGGGTCATCGCAATAAGCGCTGTGGTTGATTCGGCTTTGAGTACCAGCAATACAGTGACTGATAACGTAGCAAACACTATAAATGAGTAACTTATGGATCTGGTGTGGTGCATAAAAACATTAATTGCCAGCACCAGCGAGAGCAAACCCATGTATAAGCCAAGCCAGTTTTTATGCGTGAATACTCCACGCCATCTGCCATCGTGCAATTGGTGAAACGCTGGTGAATGCATTACTGCAGTTCCGGGTTCTGTTGCACATAAGAAAATGCTAGCTAATGCAGCAGGTATGAGTGCGTACACCAGCAATCTAAGTAGTGATGAAGCTGAATACTGGCAACCCAGATACAAACCTATCAAGGCCGTACCGCCCAGAAGGCAGGCATGTCGCAGTGTTGTGAGTGCTGCAGCAGAGTAGGTGGCAGAGACAAATGCTGCTAAAACTAATAATGCCGCCCATATCCAATAGAGTTTGTCTTGCTGGAACATAGCGGCAAACACTGCTTTTAGTGGCGAGCAACATATTCGTGCTGCGGCGTAAGCAATTGCTGCCAGATAGATTGTGGCGATGATGGCTTTGGACGAAGCGAAGCTGTTTAGCAGTAGAAGCGTAGGAGAGAGAGTTATCCACAACATCACCGCATCTGCAAAAAGGGTAGCTCGTGCAGAGTTGCTGGCACTGGTCATATCTGATTCAAATTAAAATGTCATGACAATATAGCAGATCAGAAAGGAGAATTTATATTTGAAACAATGTTTTAGTTACAGGTGGTGCAGATGAGACACGATGTGTCGGAAAAAGGCGAATAGACTCATTAGCAGGCTGCGCCACGCCGCGCTACAAGGCGGAATACTGGCGTTACGGAGGAGCGCACCACCAGGCGCTATCGTGGGATACACAACTCAGCTAGACTATCCGCTTGCAACGAAATACCTGCCCATGCTTGAACAATCCAACCCTGCTATAGGAAGATTCGACAAGTCCTTTCTGATCCACATGATCAAGGACTTTTTCCTGGTACTAGTATTGGTTTCCATTATTGAGTTTGCCCTGAAAGCGGGTAAGGTTTACTGGGACTATCAGGTCAATGGAGAAAACCAGGCGTTGGAGGTTGCCGAGGAGCTGTCGGAAAACATTGTGTCCATAATGACTAATTCGGGCGGGCCGGTTGCAGCGAGAACAATCTATCCGATCCTCGAAAAGGCGTGGACGGACCTCGGCTACGAAATTGCCATTGTGCCCTCCCTGTTGACCGTGGAGTCTATTGAAAAAACCTTCCAGTTCGCACCTGAAGGAATTCCCATTGATGGAATGGCGGATGAAGAGCACAAGACCGCAACTGTTGAAATTGCAGCACGTGAGGTTTGTACTTCCTGTCATGTCGGGGCTGCAGCAGGAGATATTCTGGGACAGGTAACGGTTCGCAACTACCTGGGTCGTGATTTCGCAATGTGGTGGGAAGATGTCAAGCTAACGCTTGGTCTTGCTGTTGGAAAAATCGTCTTACATTCTATATTGCTGTTTCTCATTCTGCGAGCGCGAATGGAGCCGTTACTTCGTTTGCGATCAGTGGTGAGCACACTGTCCAAAGCCTACACCGATTTAAATCAACGGGCTGAAGTTCGCACAGCAGATGAATTTGGTGTTTTAGCGCGCGATCTGAACGTATTTCTTGATCGAATCAACCGGCTGATTGAAGAGCTGGACACCGTGCTGCGCAAGGTGGTTAACGTCAACGACGACATCATACAAATCCAAATGGATCTGCGATCGAGAATTGACAGTGTGGTGCAAAACACACGCACCATCGAACGTAACGCCATGCTCTCCGCCAAGCAGGAACCAAAACTTTCTGACGCCTGGTTTGATGCTGTCAAACGGTCCGTAGTTGAGCTCGATGCTGAGCTTGCCAGGGCCAGGGTCGCACCCGGTGCAGAACCATTGCTGGAGAATTTGCGTTCGGTAGTGGCCAACGCAGAAGTACAGATAAGAAACTCTGAGCAGGTGTATCTGTCACTTGCGGATCTTGGTGATGAAGCAGATGCGCTTCGTCGGCCAATGGCCGAGATGACACGCCTGGAAGAACGTATGCAAGCCATCATTGAAACCGGCTCAAAGCTGGTTAGGCGTCTTCGGCCCTCCGGTAGTGATGATCGGCGGCGGTATAACTGAATCGCTTTGGAAACACTCAAACATTGCGCTGGCTGCTTGAAAAAATTACCAGTGGATTGACTGGCCAATCGTGTTTCCCGGTAGAGCTATAGAGGCTGGTGTTTTTAATGCAACAAATGCTGCTATCAAATGCGAGCTTCTTTTTTGCATTGAGCACATTTTCCTCTCTGTTTGTTGCAAGGTGCAATCAAACAACCGGACAAGTCGTTTGCATTGTATGTCCTTGAGATTTATCAGGCCTATTTAGATGAGTAATTTCACAGCTAAGGTGCTCAAGATGAATTTTGGCAGCAGCGAAGCAACCGTCTTTTCCAAGGTTTCTGACGCTAACCTTCAACCAGACAACTCGGGTCGTCGGAAGTTAATGACACAAGCTGTGGCGGGTGTTGCCGTTGCGTCGGGGCTAACTTCGACTGTAGTCAGTGCACAAACATCTAATGGTATTAGATGGGGGATAGAAGGGCGCGAGGCTCCGGAGATAGAGCTTGATTACTGGATAGATGCCAACGGCGACCCGGGGCATTTTTCGGTTCTGGAGTCACGCGGAAAATGGGTATTTCTAAAGTGCTTTCAGGACTGGTGTCCCGGTTGTCATCGAAGCGGGTTTCCCACACTGCAGGCCTTTTCGGAGCGCTTTCATGATCACCCCGATGTTGCGATTGCAGCAATACAAACTGTTTTTGAAGGACACCAAACCAATACGCTCGAAGATGTACGCAAGTTGCAGCTGCGCTACGAATTACCCATAGTAATGGGGCATGATCCCGGTGATCCAAAAACTGAGACCCGCCCGGTAACTATGTCTAAGTACTTTACCGGTGGTACCCCCTGGTTAATTCTGATCGATCCCAAGGGCACTGTGGTTTATAACAACTATCACGTCGACTCCGGCAAACTTATAGAATATGTTGCTGAACAAGTTGATACTACCTCTACTTGCTAGCTTCGCAGCCCTTGTATATAGATATACCAGAGACAATATAAAAGACGATATAAAAGGTGAAGCCGAGGTTATGGATAACTGCACGTAATAAATTCAGCTGAACTCAGTCATTGTATTGGAGTCACAAGCCCTCTCGATTTATGAAACGACCTGCAGATTCAACTTGCTTATTCTTCGGTAGTTGCGTGTGTTGATACTACCTTAAGCAAGTTAAAATTCACTGCGTATCTCTATTCAGCGAGACTGCGCTAAAAAGAAGTCGATAATCATTTTACTGGCGTTAATATCTTTTGACACTGGGCCAACGCGGCGTGGGCGAAGATATTGTCGGCCGCCTGGCCAGGTGTGTCCTCCGCCTGTTACTTTTATCTGTGTAACCACTGCGTCATTCCGGCAGTTCTCATAGCGGGAAACCTGAACGTGAATTTCATCTGTAAGATCTTTATCTATTTTCTGTTCAGAGAATACTGATTCAGAACACCCGTTATGAAGAAGGAAATAATTGACTGAATTCTTAGCAGATAATACTTCCCCTCGACTACGGCCTCGGCTGAACAACCTGATGTGGCCACCGTCGAACGGGACTAGTGGATCCTCTGTACCATTAACAAGCATGATTGAAATCGGGTTGTCAGGTGCCTGTGTCGAAATGGCTTTTGAAAGCTGTGCCGCAACTGGTGCTATTGCCGTTATTTTGTGTGAAAGTTCCATTGCCAATCGCATTGACATATGTCCGCCATTAGACAGGCCAGTAACATAGACTCGTTTTTCGTCTATGCCGTATTGCTCTGCCATTGTATCGATGATCTTTGAGATAAAGCCAACATCGTCTTGCGGTGGATTGCTCTTGAGAATTTCCAACCGCCCGTCATTCCATTGTTTCCTGATACCTTCTGGAAATACCAATACAACAGAACGTTCATTTGCAGCTCTGGACAGGGATCCGTTAGTCATGTGATCATCGAATTTTATACCGCTGCCGCCACCACCGTGAAGTACCAGGATTATTCCAGTGGGGGTACTTTCGCTAAAATTATCTGGCAGGGTAACGTGGTATCTGCGCCTTATTCCATCATGCAGAACTGATTTTGTCTCGGTCCTTTCATTCTGCGGTGCGCCTGTGTCACCTGATGTATTTGCATGCGTGCATCCTGTTATCCACAACAAAATTGCGGCAATGATTGTTGGCAGTATCTTAGTATTCCTTGTCACTATGAAATCTCCATAAGGGTCACTTCCAGCCTGACACCAATCACTGTTTTAAGCAGTATATATTTGCCTGCTTACCAGCGACTGAACCTGGCTGTAGTTATGTCAGACGAGCCATGCGCCCCTTCACCCGGCGGATCGGAATTGATGACTCGATGGAGGCGACTCCTTCAACCTTGGTTAATCGTCCTGTCAGGAAGCGTTCGAACTCAAGTAAATCGACTACTGCTATACGCAGCAGATAATCTCTGTTACCTGTCATAAGCCAGCAATCGATGACCTCAGGCAACATGCCAACCTCCTGTTCAAAATTCATAAGGCGATCATCGATTTGACGGTCCAGCTGAACCGATACAAAAACGGTAAATGCGAAGCCCAGTTTTGTTTCATCAATATTTGCGGAATAGCCGGTAATCACTCCGGCCTCTTCGAGATTCCGGATACGCCGGGTGCAGGGTGTGGCTGATAAGCCAACCCGATCGCTAAGTTCCTGATGTGTCTGGCGAGCGTCACGTTGAAGTTCGGCGAGAATTTTGCGGTCAATAGAATCAAGTGATTTTGGCATATTGTTGAAGTTGGTGATAAATGTCGAAAATATATCCATTATTAGTGAAATACTCCAATATTAGTAAAATAATTGGTCGTATATGCACATTTTAGCTAACAATGTAGAGATATCATGTGGCTCATATTAGTCATAATGCCCTCTTAAAGACCATGTCAGACATCGATGAATCTCATGACTCAGACCCTGAAGAAACGGCGGAATGGCTGGATGCGTTCGATGATCTCGCGGCGACCCATGGACCTGAAAGATCTCAATTCATTCTGTCTGAGCTTCAGGAGCGCGCACGACTGCTAGGGGTTGCCAATACCGGTCTGCCTTATTCAGCCTATCGCAACACCATCTCGTTACCGCAACAGCCGCCTTACCCGGGTGATCTCGAAGTTGAACAGCGCATCAATGCAATGATTCGCTGGAACGCTCTTGCGATGGTTGTCAGAGCTAATAAGGCCTATGGAGAGCTTGGCGGCCATATTGCCTCCTATGCATCTGCTGCTGAAATTTTCGAAGTTGGCTTTAACCATTTCTTTCAAGCGGCAACAAGCAGCTCTGCCGGTGATCTGGTTTATTTCCAACCGCATTCTGCCCCCGGAGTTTATGCTCGGTCCTTTCTGGAGGGGCGGTTGCAGGAAGCGGATATTGCCAACTATCGTCAGGAAGTTACTGGTAATGGCTTGTGTTCCTATCCGCATCCCTGGTTAATGAAGGAGTACTGGCAGTTGCCAACAGGGTCTATGGGGATCGGACCTATGTCGGCAATCTATCAAGCGCGGTTTATGCGTTATTTACACGCACGTGAACTTGCTCAAACAGAGCAGCGGCGTGTGTGGGGAGTGTTCGGTGATGGTGAAATGGATGAGCCCGAATCTATTGCCGGTTTAACGCTTGCCGCAAGAGAGAAGCTCGATAATCTGACCTTTATAGTTAACTGTAATCTGCAACGACTTGATGGGCCGGTACGTGGCAATGGTCAGATTATTCAGGAACTGGAGTCTCTGTTTATAGGTGCGGGCTGGAATGTGATCAAAGTGTTATGGGGGTCAGAATGGGATGAATTGTTTGCACGGGATACAAACAACGTGCTGTTGCGTCGATTTGCAGAAACGGTAGACGGTCAGTATCAGAACCTTGGTTCTAAAGATGGCGATTATAACCGAACAAAATTTTTCGATACCGACCCGGAGTCTGCCGCATTGGTAAGCCACATGTCTGATGAGGAAATTCACTCGCTCAAACGTGGTGGGCACGATTATAAAAAACTCTATGCCGCATTTGCTGCAGCGCGTGCATACAAAGATCAGCCAACCGTCATCCTCACGAAAACAAAAAAAGGTTTTGGTATGGGCGGTGCGGGTGAAAGTCGCATGATGGCGCATCAGGCCAAAAAGCTCGATGTTGATGCATTGCTGGAGTTTAGAGATCGCTTTGATCTGCCACTGACTGATAAGCAAGTGGAAGAACTCGAGTTTTATCGACCGTCTGACAACAGTATCGAAATTTCGTACTTAAAGGAAAGACGTGCTGAACTGGGAGGCTACATTCCCAAACGCAGACTCACGGCCTCAAGCAATATTCCACAGCGGCCCGAACTGGCAAGCTACGCCCAATTTGCTTTACAAGCCGATGGTAAAGAGATGTCTACCACTATGGCTGTTGTACGCTTATTGGGAGGTCTTCTGCGAGACAAGTCGTTTGGCCCGAGAATAGTTCCCATTGTTGCGGACGAAGCGCGAACATTCGGCATGGATAACCTGTTTCGGCAGGTGGGTATCTATGCACCGGAAGGTCAGCTGTATGAACCGGAAGATGCAAGCTCTATGTTGTTTTACAAGGAAAGTAAAAACGGTCAGTTGCTGGAAGAGGGTATTACCGAGGCCGGTGCGCTCAGTTCATGGACGGCTGCTGCTACTGCGTATTCAGCACACAATACAGAGTTGCTGCCTGTGTACATCTATTACTCTATGTTCGGCTTTCAGCGAGTAGGTGATTTAATTTGGGCTGCGGCTGATCAACGTGCACGCGGGTTTTTATTGGGTGCGACCGCGGGCAGAACTACGCTCTCAGGAGAAGGTTTGCAACATCAGGATGGATCGAGTCATTTAAGTGCTGCAGCAGTACCGAATTGTCGTGCTTACGACCCGACATTCGCTTATGAGCTGGCCATCATTATGGAATATGGCATGGCACGCATGCTTGATGAAAAGCGGGATGAATTTTTCTACCTCACTGTTATGAATGAAAACTATGCTCAGCCGTCAATGCCTGAAGGTACTCGTGAAGGTATTATTAAAGGAATGTATCAATTTTCGAAAACTACCAATGAAGCTGATACGCAAGTGCGCTTGATTGGCTCAGGCACAATTCTAATGGAAGTCATTGCAGCCGCAGAGATCCTTCTAAACGAGTTTGGAATCAACAGTGATGTATTTAGCGCTACAAGCTATACCGAGCTGGCTCGTGATGCAGCGCAGGTTGAACGTGATAACCGATTGAGTGCCGCCAAACCAGCTGCAAAAAGCCATGTTGAAAAGCTTCTGGATGGCGATAAACCTATTGTTGCTGCCAGTGACTACGTACGTGCATTCCCACAGCAAATTGCACCGTACGTGTCAGCGCGTTTAACCGTTCTGGGTACCGATGGCTTTGGTCGTTCAGCTAATCGAAAAGCGTTGCGACGTTTTTTTGAGGTGGATCGTCAGCACATTGTACTTGCGGCTATTCACTCGCTGGTCCGTAATGGCTCACTGGATCATGATATTTTAATCAAGGCTATTGATGCATTGGGGATTGATCCAGATGTATCTGCACCCTGGATTGTCTGATTGTAGCTGTGCCATAAGTTGAATCAATATCGCGTCGGACACTGGCTTGGTGGTTGCCGGTTTGGAGTATCAAGCGATCTCAAACAGAGCAGCTGCACCCATACCACCACCGACACACATACTCACAACAACGTACTTCACACCGCGCCTTTTACCTTCGATCAATGCGTGTCCGGCAGTTCGCGCACCGGTCATGCCGTAGGGATGGCCAATAGAAATGGATCCGCCGTTTACATTGTATAGGTCAGGGTCAATGCCCAGATGGTCGCGGCAGTAGAGGCATTGAACGGCAAACGCTTCATTTAACTCCCAAAGACCGATGTCCGAGACTTTTAAACCGTGTTGTTTTAGAAGTTTTGGTATGGCGTATATTGGACCAATACCCATTTCATCCGGTTCGCAACCGGCTACCGCCATGCCCCGGTAGATACCCAGTGGCGAAAGGTTGCGCTGTGAGGCAAGCTTTGCGTCCATTACCACGCAGGCTGATGCACCATCTGAGAGCTGACTTGCGTTGCCTGCAGTGACTGTACCGTTTTCCAGAACCGCGTTTAGGCCTTGCAGATTTTCGAGCTTGGTGCCTGGCCGGTTGCCTTCGTCTTTGGCGAGAGTCACTTCTTTAAAGCTTTCAGCTTTGGTTTCTTTGTCGACGATTTTTTGCGTTGCGTCTATCGCAACTATTTCTTCATCGAACAGACCAGCGTCTTGTGCTGCTGCAGTTCTTTGTTGTGATGATAGTGCATATTCATCCTGCATTTCACGAGTAACTTTGTATTTATCTGCAACGACTTCTGCTGTTTTTAACATCGGCATGTAAGCGTGCTCAGACATTGCTATAACGCCCGGGTCTATTTCACTGGCGATCCACTCAAAATAATGTTGCTGCACCTGTGAAATATTGTCCTGACCGCCAGCGACACAGATTTGCATACCGTCTGCCATTATCTGCTTTGCGGCAATAGAGATAGCCATCAGGCCGGATGAACATTGTCTGTCGATGGTTTGTGCTGCGACACTGGCTGGCAGCCCGGCGGCAAGTGCCGACAATCTGCCTACATTGTTGCCGGCGGTACCTGCTGTGAGTACGGCACCGATGACGGTATCATCAATTTCGGCACCTTCAACCGCTGAACGATCAACTGCATGCCTGATTGCATGGCCCATCAGGGTGGGGGACTTGATGTTATTTAGCGATCCTCTGAAAGCGCGTCCTATCGGTGTCCGAGCGGTGGAGACAATGACTGCGTCGTTCATGGTTTGTGTTCTTTAGTTATGGCTTAACTGCATAGTGCCAGTTGTGCAGAGTCCATTGCAAATGCCCGCAAAGATAAATCGCGTTAGCAGTAATACCCACTGCAGGAAGTGTTATGAGCCTGCATTAGGTACCGGCTGGTAATTTGATGGTTATTCTCGCGCCCCCGGTTGCATTGTTTGAGATCACCAGGGAACCGCCGTAGCCTTCAATTAGCTCCCGTGTAATTGAGAGGCCAATACCTTGTCCCTCTATGTGGGTGTCAGCACGCTCGCCGCGTTTTAGCAGTTGATCCTGTGACCCGATGGGAAAGCCTGGCCCGTCATCATCAATTGTGAGTATTTCCATACCGGCAGATTTACTGTTGTGCAGAGTGATTTTTTGCGCGCCATACTTGCAGGCGTTTTCAAGCAGATTGCCAAAAATTTCCATCAAGTCGCCTTCCTGCACGCGGACACTTGCGCGATCATCAATGGTGTTTTGGAACTGCACACTGCGCTGGTGGTAGACCTTTTCCAGTGAGTTAATAATCCGGTCGGCGGGGCCTGCCAGTGATGTCGGTGCCGTTAGCAGTCTTTGGGTGCCGGCATCGGCACGCTTGATGTGGTAGCTTACGATCTGTTCCATTCTGTCCGCTTGTCTGATCTGCTCCTGAGCGGCACTGGTATTTCCTGTGTCGGTATTGCGCAGAACGCTTAGCGGTGTTTTAAGACTATGAGCCAGATCATCGAGTGTTTGTCTGTAGCGTTTTTGTCGGCCGCGCTCACTGGCAATTAACATATTCATTCGGCTCGTCAGCGGGTGTAGTTCGTTGGGTACGTTAACCGGTAGTGATTCACGCTTGCCGGATTCAATGTCATTTAGTTGCCTGGCAATGCGACGTAGCGGGCTCAGACCCCACGCCAGTGCAATCGCAATCGATAAAAGCAGTAAAATACCCATCAACAACATGGCCAGCCACAGATTCCGGTTGAACAATAGTCGTTGCCGGTCGAATTCTTCACTTGAGTCTGCCAATACAAATTGATAAGCGGTTGTTTGGCCACTTGGCAGCAGCCACTCTACGGCAAATCGGTTGATGAATATCGAGCCTAAGGTTTCATCATTTTCTTTTGAAAACATCCACTGGCCAATAGCACCATCCGTACTATTTGGAATAGAGGAAGTAAGTGAAGGGGAGCGCCACACCTGTCTTTCCGCGGTGTCGCGTACTTCAGCATAAGTGCCCGATGCGGGCTGGCGCATCAGGCCATTGGGCAGGTCGGAAGCATGAATGTCTATGTTGCCGTTGCTGTCAATCTCTGTCACACCAAGCAAGGCGTAGATCTGGCCCTGCATGCGCTCTTCAAGAGCCTGCCGTGCGCGTTGATCTACTGCGGCCTGTATTGCCATGGTAGTAATGCCAATGAATGCCGTCATTAGCAGCGCTGCGGCGAGCAACAGACGAACGGAGATGGAATTCATCGGTAACGAGTAAGAAAGTTACTTAACTATTCCGGTAGTTCTTCGTCTGTTTTTGGATCGGTCTGGTTAATACGTTCCAGTGCAAGGCGATAGCCTCTGCCACGTAAGGTCTCGATCGGGTTTAGCTTGTTGTCCGGGTCAAGCTTGCGTCTTAGACGACGCACAAAGACCTCAAGCACGTTGGTATCGCGTTCAGTGTCTTCTTCGTAGAGGTGGTCAAGTAGCGCGGGTTTAGAGATAACCTCGCCCGACTTGATAGCGAGGTATTCAAGTACTTTATATTCGTAGGCGGTGAGAGTAACCGCCTCACCTGAAACCGTGACTTTTTGTTCGCGTGTTTCTATACGCATACCTTCAAACTCGAGCAATGGATGCGCCCAGCCGCCTACGCGGCGAAGCAATGCTCTAACACGTGCCAGCAGTTCTTCCAGATGGAAGGGTTTGCCAAGGTAGTCGTCGGCGCCGGCTTCAAGACCTTCAACACGATCCTGCCAGCGATCACGTGCAGTTAATATGAGAATAGGGTAGAGATGACCTTCCTCTCTCACCTTACGGATGATTTCCATACCGTCAAGGCCTGGTAAGCCCAGATCAATAACGGCGACATCAACCGGCATTTCGCGTGCGAGATAAAGGCCTTCTTCACCGTCACCGGTTGCATCTATAGCAAAGCCGTCGTCTTTGAACCGCTCGCAGATTTGCTCTCTTAAAGTGTCTTCGTCTTCAACGATCAGGGCGCGCATTATCAGGCTCCGGTTTCGTTAGGAATGGTAATCGCTTTGATAGT
The DNA here is from genome assembly GCA_964649465.1 of uncultured Granulosicoccaceae bacterium. Lineage (GTDB taxonomy): Bacteria > Pseudomonadota > Gammaproteobacteria > Granulosicoccales > Granulosicoccaceae. The sequence continues at coordinate 40,293 of CAZYRP010000001.1, forward strand.
ACCGTCAATCAGGATTCTAACCCTCAATTGGACGCAGCCTTTTGCATCGACTGATTCCTCTACTTTGAGTACCTTCCCGCCCGCATGCTCGGTGACAATATTAGCGATTGCAACTTCCTGATCCATTTTTTTGCAGTCTTTTGCAGCGGCTGTGCTGCTCAAGACACCGCCGAACGCGGTGACCGCGAGCAAAATGCCCACAGATGGATATTTGGTAGAATTTTTCACAACCGGCTGTTCCTCACGGCCACCTGTGCTGGCGCTGGGCCTGGCACTGGTGGCTATTGTCAATTTGCAACTTTTCTGCTTGCTTCAGTTAGCTTGCATTGGCGCTTTGTGCGCTCTTTATGTTCCGGCAATGATAACCGAATATGGCTGACCGGTAGATTAACGGCCGATTTCCGGATCTAATGAGGCACAATTTGAACGCTTATTCTTATCTGGCGCCCGGGATGATAGTCAGTTCTCGTTTGGAATTTGTTTCCCTCGTAGAGGTAAGTCACCCGAAAGCCATCCTGGCGGCGAACCTGGCGTGATACTGTTCGTGTGACACAGTGCTGACGACCTCGGTTACCGAAATTCCGATTGCCGTTATTCCGATTATTTGAATTGCGGGCTTGCCGATTGTTAACGCGGTTACTGTCGTTGATTACCCGGTTGTTGCTTTGACGGTTTGATTGGCCGTATGAGCTGCCACTGGTGAAGTAGCGACGATGGTTGTTGTAAGTAGCCTGTCGCGGGCGTTGTGGTCGGATGTACTCACAATGCTTTTGTGGTTCGCGAACGGTGTAAAATTTGTAGACTGGTTCTACATGTGTCACACGGGCGTAACTGCTGAATGAAGCTTTTTTGTTAGCGAATGAAGTGCCGGTTGTAAATACGGCAATTAGTGCAGTGGCAATTAGCGCCAGTGGTTTACGGCTCATGAGATCCCTCGCAGCAATGCTTAATGTCTGTATGAGGGATTGATTCTATATATAAGCTCTGAATGCACTCTGAACTGTAAACTGAACCTGAATTTAATCAGAGAAATCTAATTGAAGGTTTGGCTTGCTATTTCTTTGTTTGCTTTTTACTTTGCTCTACCGGTTCGATTGCACCGCCGTGCTCTTTCCAGCCGTTATAGCCACCGCCAATGTGGCAGATATTTTCCAGTCCCATTTCGTGCAGTGTTTTAGTGGCCAGAGCCGAGCGCCAGCCGATTGCACAATGAAGAACAAGTCGTTTGCCTGATGCAAAAATCTCTTTATGGTACGGGCTGTCGGGATCTACCCAGAACTCCAACATGCCCCGTGGTGCATGAAGCGAACCCGGAATTCTGCCTTCGCGGTATAGCTCTCTGATATCTCTTATATCAACGAAAACTATATTTTCATCATTGGCTAATTTAACCGCATCTTCAGCAGGCAGAGTTTCAATGATCGCTTCTGCTTCAGCAACGAGTTCTTTTATGCCTTTCTTTATCATGCGATGTTTCCTGGTTTGGTGTTTACCAGTTAGGAGTGGGCTAGTTTGGTGCGGTCTCGTCAACCGGATAAATTTTGGTGATAATGCCAACTCTGGGATGATCAATGTAATGCAGCTGTCTGCTGCGCATGCGCCGTTCAGACTCAAACGCAAATGAATAGTTTGCACCGGTCGGGGTGTAAGCGAGCCGTGTATCAAAGTGCAGAAATCTTCCAACCCATACTTTAATGCCACCGAATAGTTTGCTTGATCTTGCTTGTCGCAGATCAAGTATCTGTCCTGCCGGTGGTCGGGTGTAGCCGCGCAGATAGGCGTTTGGGTCATCACCGGAATCATCGGTGTTGTTCGCAACACGCTTATTCTCGGCCAGCATATTAAAACCCTGACCCAGGGAGATTGCCATAAAGGGTGCATTTTCACGGTCAAAATCAGTTTGACGCCAGCCACCGTGATATAAAAACCGGTGGTTGTCTGATCCTTTAATTTTTTCTGCTTCTTCCAGCAATCGCAGCTCACCGATAGGTTGTATTTCAGCACCGGGTGTTGCTGCTTGCGGTATCAGTTCTGCATTTTCTATAACTGGTAGCAAAAAAGTATCGCTACTTCCGACGGTTGTGTTTCTGACATGCTCGAAGATTATCACTTCAACATCGTAGTCAATCGCGTGAGCTGTAAATACAAAGCTTGCTGACAATAAAACCGATGTTGCAATCAGTCTAATATTTTTTAAGATGTTGCTTCGGTTCATAGTCTGGCTGCTGCTTTATAGTTTTTCTGGAATCTGTTATTTAGAATCTGGTAATCGGAATCTGGCGAGAAGATCGGCAATGTACTCAATACGTTGCGCCGGCTCATCCAGTTCATATTGAAATTTAAATGTATGCTGACCATCGAATCGGAATTCTTCCGGGGACTGCTGTATTAGCTGAATAAGCTGCATGGGGTCGATTTTAGGCTTCTCATCAAACACAAGGCGTCCGCCGCTTTGCCCTGCTTCGAGCTTCCTGACTCCCAATAACTGACATTGCAGCTTGAACTCAGTAGCGCGAAACAGAGATTGTGCCGGTTCCGGAAGTAATCCGAACCGGTTGATGAATTCTACTTTGAGTTCATCCAGCGCTTCATTATCTTTCGCACTGGCAATTCGTTTGTAAAGAATTAGTCGCGTATGGACATCTGCGACGTAGTCTCCCGGCAGGATAGCCGGAATTCCAAGCTCAACCTCGGTAGATTGTGCCAGTGGTGCTTCAATATCCGGAATGCGACCAGCCTTCAGTGCATCTACAGCGCGCTCCAGCAGTTCGGTGTATAGCGTAAAACCGATCTCCTGAATTTGGCCACTCTGTTCGTCTCCCAGCAGTTCTCCCGCGCCGCGGATTTCAAGGTCGTGCGTAGCCAGTGTAAAGCCGACGCCAAGCTCTTCAAGTGATTCGATCGCAGTGAGTCTTTTTTCTGCGTCTTTGGTCATCGATTTTTTTGGCGGTGCAAGAAGGTAGGCATAGGCTCTGTGGTGTGAGCGGCCAACCCGTCCACGCAGCTGGTGGAGTTGTGCGAGGCCGAGTTTGTCTGCACGATTGATGATGATGGTGTTGGCGGTCGGAACGTCAATACCGCTTTCTACGATTGTGGTGCAAAGCAGTACGTTGAAGCGCTGGTGATAGAAGTCGAACATGACTTCTTCGAGTTGTCTTTCTCCCATCTGGCCGTGTGCTACACGAATCGATGCCTGTGGAATAATTTCAGCCAGCTGCCGTTCGATGCGCTCTATTGACTTGACCTCATTGTGCAAAAAGTAGGCTTGCCCGCCACGCGCCAGTTCGCGTTGTATTGCTTCTTTTATTTGCGTATCTGACCACTCACCGACAAACGTTTTAATGGGATGTCTGTTGGGTGGAGGTGAGGCGATAATTGACAGATCGCGTAACCCCGATAAACCCATGTTCAGTGTTCTCGGGATAGGTGTTGCGGTAAGCGTCAGGATATCTACCTCCGCACGCAGTTTTTTCATGTGCTCTTTGTGACGTACACCGAAGCGGTGCTCCTCATCAATAATAACCAGCCCGAGGTTTTTATAGCCGACAGACTTTTGCAGAAGTTTGTGCGTACCAATTACAATATCAACTGCACCAGTCTTGAGTTTTGCAAGTACGGCATCTTGTTCTTTTTTAGTTCTGAAGCGCGACAAACATTCAATTTGTACCGGCCAGTCCGCAAATCGATCAAGAAAATTCTGATGATGCTGGTGTGCGAGCAGTGTAGTAGGGACCAGTATTGCGACTTGCTTGCCGCCGTCAACAGCGACAAAGGTCGCACGCATCGCGACTTCTGTTTTACCAAACCCCACGTCACCACAGACGACTCTGTCCATCGGTTGGGCTGAACGCATATCGGCAACCACTTCTTCAATTGCACGATCCTGATCAGGAGTTTCTTCAAACGGAAAAGTTTCGGCGAATACAGCGTAGTTGTTGGTTTCTTCTTTATAGGCAAAGCCCGTTTTAGCAGCACGACGTGCATGTATTTCCAGTAGCTCGGCTGCAACATCATGTGCTTTTTGAGCGGCTTTTCGCTTAACCTTCTGCCACTGCTCGCCACCGAGTTTGTGTAGCGGCGCCGATTCTTCTGAGGCACCGGTATAGCGACTAATCAGGTGCAAAGAGGATACGGGAACATAGAGCTTGTCTTCTTTGGCGTACTGAAGGGCCAGGTACTCTGTGTTGGCAGCACCAACATCAAGTGTGACCAGGCCAATGTATCTGCCAACGCCGTGATCAATATGTACTACCGGTGCGCCGATAGATAAGTCTGCAAGGTTTGCAATAACTGCATCACTGTCACGGGTGGCGCGCTTGCGTCGTCTTCGCGATTGCTCTGTGCTGGTGCCCGAGACTTGAGACTGGCAGACAATTGCTATCCCGTTGTCGGCGACGTCGGGCAGCACCATACCGGTAGCAAGTGGTGCGGCGCAAATGCAGTACTGGCGATCACTTTCTATAAATTCCTGCCAGGTCTCTACACTGCTAACCGGCACATGGTTGCTGATTAACATTTCCATAAATGCTTCGCGCCTGCCTGCAGATTCAGCAGCGAACAGCACACGGCCGTCAAAGTCGTCGAGAAATGTTTGCAACATACCGATAGGGTTCTCAAGCCTTACCGTAAGCGGGAATTTGCCAGGCGCTTTAGTGTTAAAGTTATAGTTACTTTTTGATTCCGGCAATTCTGCGGCGGAAATATTAGTGCGCGTCAGTTGCTTAATGCGATCGTTAACTTCTGATGCTTCAATATATAATTCTTCAGGTTTTAATACCGGGCGTTCAATGTCGTAGCGTCTTTGCTCGTAGCGCTCATGAAGCTGTTCGGTAAAGTCCTGCATTGCCGCTGCACAGTTACCGGACTGTATTACGGCGGCCTTGTCATTTAAATAGTCAAAGATGGTTACCATCTCTTCGAAAAATAACGGCATGTAGTATTCGCATCCCGTGGGCACCACACTATTACTGACATCCCGGTAAACCGGACTCTCGCGGCTCGAATCAAAACGTTGCCTGAAACCCTGCCTGAAGCGTGTAATGTCAGCTTCATTCATAGGGAACTCGCGGGCCGGCAGCATCTCCACCCGATCAATCGGATTGCCTACATCTGCTATCTGGTCAGATGGGTCAAACTGAAAAATTGATTCGATTTCATCGTCGATGTAGTCAATGCGAAACGGCTTGTCAGATGCCATCGGGAAAAGATCAAACAGAGAGCCGCGGACTGCGAATTCACCATGCTCAGTCACTTCACTGACATTTCTGTATCCGGCGTTGACAAGCTTTAGACGGAAATCGTCCATCGGCATTTCATCACCTGCACTAATGATCAGTGCCTGTTGATCAATGTATGACGATGGACACAGCCGTTGCATCAGAGTAGAGACCGGTAAAACCAAAACACCGGAGTCTGTACCGGGAAGTTGATACAAGGTTTTAAGACGTTGAGAAACAATATCCTGATGGGGTGAAAAAAGGTCGTAGGGTAATGTTTCCCAATCCGGGAAACTCAGGATCGTGAGGTCACTTGCAAAAAACCGCAGTGAATCTTCAAGTGCAAACGCCTCGGCGCTTGTTGGTGTGACCACAAGTGTTAGCTGCGCGGTCGACTGAACCTGTTCGGCAATCGCCAGCGCATTCGCGCAGCCGTATAGCTTGCCCCAGTGCGCGCTGGATTTTTTGGGTAGGTCTAGAACCAAAGGGTGGGACATGTGAGGTCGGGTGCCACAGTTTGGGCTATAAATGCGGGTAATGAATCGGGCAGGTAGCGGCGGTTATTGTTGTTGCCAACGCTACCTCAATATTCCACGAACTCTATCACATTCAGTGCGGTCTTTGGGCGACCTGAGCTTTAAGTTCCGAGTTGTTGCGGCGGTCTGGCGAATGATACAGCGGTGACGCAAAAACATCGCTGCCTGTAAGTTCGCTTGTGGCATCTATTCACCCGCAATAGACCGTCACCAGATCGATGAACAGAGATTTAGGTTACCCATCAGGCAACGGTGAAAATCCTGATCTTAATGATGGATGGCTGACTACGTGGGAGTACTGCAACCGATTTACCGGGTTATATTCAGCCATGTTTCAGCGTAACGAGCGCCGAGTATTCTGAGTGCCGGGGCATCAAAGTGTGTGCCGTCACGTGTGGAAAGATCAATGGCCTGTACACAAGCGGTGTTCGGATCATTATCATCATTCAAACCGTTAAGTCTCCGGTTAACTGAGGCGATTTTTGTTTCACCACAGATAAACGGTGCCTGATTCTCTACCCATTGTTCGTTACGCAGGTTGGAAATTAGTGCGTTCAGGGAAACGGTGTAGGATGGAATGTCTTGTCCATCTGACTCTCCCTGGTGCCATAGTATTCCGTCAATGGCGTCTTTGTGTGGTAACTGGTTTAGTGCGTCAAGGACTTTGTTTTGAACGGTGTTGTAGAACGAGCTGCCCTTATTCCAGACTTCGATTTTTGAGCCAGGTGATGAAGCCAGAATGAATGCAGTAACACGTGACGAATCTGCAGATGCCACAGATTTGCCGAAATGTAGCGAGAAGTTGTTAGACGGATCAGTTTCCGGGTGGTTGCGCGGGTGCCAGTCGTGATCCCAGATTTGGTTCAGATTTGCCACTTGCCAGCCACGGTCGGTGAATGCAAATACTCTGTCATTCGGTGCGTCAAGCAATGGGTCGTAGGCTGTTCCTGCGCCGAGTGTATTGGATTGTCCGGTGACCAAAATAAGATCTGTGATGTCAGCTGCTGTAACAGAACCATTCACTGTGATGTCTGAGGCAGGTTCTGACTGTGGCATGACTACCACAGGAGCAGGCTCTGCAATAGCGACAGGAGCTTCGATACCAACGGCAGGTTCCAGCTCCGGCCGAGCCTCGGTGATTGCTGAGTCTGTCCTCACAGGTACTTCTGCGGTGTCTGCAGCTACAGTGGCCGCGTCTTGAATGGCATCATTATCTTCGTTACCGGCATTAGCCGGCAGCGTGGTGACTGGCGTTGTTGCAGTTATGGGGTTATTGGCTACCAGGCAGGTTGCATGGTTTTCCCAGCCGAATCCGTCACCATCACTGTCGCTGTCATTCCTTGCACAGATCGGCCGGGCATTGGGGGCGACTGATTGCGGTATCCCTACAGAGTTGGTGCTGCCAATGACGAGACAGGTGGCGTGGTTTTCCCATCCGTATCCGTCGCCATCACTGTCGCTGTTCGCCAGCAAGCAGACTGGATGCCTTTGTGTCATCGGAAGAGTGTTGTTTACTGTGACAGCGGGTGGTGTAGGTGAGTCTATTTCAAAGCTGGCGCAATACCATTCACCATCGAACGGATCGCAATCGACGCGGTCAAGCGTGCATTGGTGAGCGTAGTTAGTTCGTGCCTGCGAAAGTGTTTCGCCTTTTGTTACACAGACTTTCTGTGCGTAAGTAGCTGTACTGGAAATTATTGCGGAAACTGCGAGCGTAAAGCTCGCGACAGTGCGGATGAAAATCATGAAATGCCTGGGTGCAAAAGGGAGGGCGCATCTTGTTTGGAAACTGCATACCAAACTGTGAACGCTATCACGATTACCGGGCTTATGATTACTCCGTCACAATTATTGACGCGCTGGCCGTTATTCCTTCAGGCCCGCTGAGTACCCCCTGAAACTCAGGCTTTTATAATGTTGGATTCCGTGACAATTTCGTTGAAAGCATTCTCGAACACTTCGTGTTCGGTATCGCTTCCGAGACCGATGCGTATATAGTGGTTCAGCGGTTCAACGAATGGCATACGCATAAATACCTGTCGCTTGTTAAGTTCTGCAATCATACTTTTTGCAGCCTCAGCCGAACCAAGGTTTACTGCAACAAAGTTAGTGCTTGAAGGGAGCGCGGTCAGGCCATGACTGTTGGCAAAACCGGTTACCTTTGCGCGTGCTGCACTTACCGCTGCACGAACACCAGGTAGAAAGCTGTAATCCTGAAGAGAGGCGAGTGCACCTCTTTGTGCGATGCGGTTTATGCCAAAGTGGTTTCTGATTTTATTAAACCCGGTGATGATATCTTTGTGTGCAATTACATAACCGATTCTCTGACCCGCCATGCCGTAGGCTTTTGAAAAAGTACGATACCGGATCACTTGTCTGTTGCTGGTATCTATTGGTGGTGCGATTGGCTCTTCTGCGAATTCGATATACGCTTCATCCAGAGCAAGTACGCAGTTGTCTGGAACCTTGCTGATCATTTGACTGATCGTATCAGCGCTATGCCATGTGCCCATTGGGTTATCGGGGTTTGCAAGGTATACCAGTTTGGCTTGCTGCTCACCGGCCGCTTTGATAAGTGCGTCCGGGTCTTCATGGCAATTCTTATATGGCACAGTGACGAGGTTTGCGCCAAAGCCTGCGACATGATAATTCAGGGTCGGATAAGCGCCGTGCGAGGTCACTACATTCTGGCCCGGCTCAAGCAGCATCCTCACCGTTAAGCCAAGCAGCGAATCTATACCAGCGTCAACGCAAATTTCGTCCATCTCGACGTTGTGAATTTGCGCCAGAGCTTGTCGCAATTCATAATTTTCGGGGTCCGCATACCAATGACTTTCAGCCACCGCTTCGCGCATGGCTGCTGCGGCCAGCGGTGATAGCCCGAAGGCGCTTTCATTGGCACCGATTCTGGCGCGGAACTCTTTTCCCTGCTGCCGTTGCAGTGTTTCCGGTCCAACAAATGGAGTGCTGGCCGGTAGATTCGCTACGATCGTTGAGAAGGGTATGGTCACGGGCTGCTCCGTTTTTTACTGGCTCTGCTCAGAGGATACGGTGATAGGATTTGGTCAAAGAGATTGACGTACGTGTTCGGCAATAGCAAGAGACGCCGTTAATCCGGGTGATTCTATGCCGAACAGATTAACAAGGCCTGTAATGCCGTGCTGTTGCTCGGTGCTGATTTCAAAATCAATGTCGCGTATACCTGGCCACTCAATTTTGGGCCGGATCCCTGCATAGTCCGGCACGAGCGAGTTGTCTGGCAGATCGGGCCAGTATTTTCTGATAGACGAATAAAAATTTTCGCAGCGTGATGCATCAACCTGATAGTTGATGGTGTCTGCAGTTTCATCGTTTAACCACTCGACATCAGGCCCGAAACGCTTTTGCCCTGCAAGGTCAATTGTTAAGTGAATACCTAAACCACCGACCACAGGCGCTGGATATATTAATTTATTAAAGGGCGCGGATGTTGCGAGTTTGAAATAGTTGCCCTTGGCGTAGCGTGCGGTCGGGAATGAAGATTTTTCTGCAGCATGGATGGTGTTGGCCAGTGCCACGCTTTGCAGGCCGCTACAGTTGACCACTTTATTTGCGCTGATGCTTGTGTCGTCAGTCAGCGTTATGGTGAATAGATTTTTGTTGTGATCTATTTTGGCTGTCTCTGAGTGGCAGGCAACTGTGCCTCCATGTGATTCAAGATCTGCCTGCAGGCTCAGCATTAATGAATGGCTGTCTATAATTCCGGTGGAAGGTGAGTGCAACGCAGCTGTACATCGCAGACCAGGCTGCAAAGCTATTGCCTCTTTGGCGCTTAATTTTTCAATGTCGTCAACTTTGTTGGTGGTGGCTTTTTGATGCAGTGTGTCCAGCGCTTCAATTTCAGAGTCTTCGGTTGCAACAATCAGTTTTCCAGTTTTGCTAAACGGGATGTTTCGTTGCTCGCAGTACTCGTATAAAAGTTTCCGGCCCTGTACGCACATTTTTGCTTTTAGTGAATCGCGTGTGTAGTAGATACCCGCGTGAATAACTTCCGAGTTTCGAGAGCTTATACCCTGACCGATGCATGGCTCCCGTTCCAGAACAATAACCTCCTGGCCGGCTTTTGCGAGTGCTGCAGCAGTAGCCAGCCCAACAACTCCGGCACCAATAACAACAGTTTCTATATCAGCTGTTGTCATTAGTTATTCGTTCACTGCTGCCATAAAGTTCCGGTACAGCAATTCTGAATTGTTGGCGAATGAATCCAGTTCGCTTGTTGCCGCTTCCAGTAATGTGGGTAGAGCCTCTTCCCCCAGAGTATTAACCAGTGCATTGCGGTAAGCTGGAATTGCCGCCCAGTTATCTACCGTGTCCGGTTCGACTTCGACGTGATATTGCATAGACCACGCGTTTTCGCCCACCCGCATTGCCTGGTTTGCGCATACAGGTGATTGTGCCAGTATGGTGCAGTTTTCCGGGGTTTCTGTTACCTGTACTGAGTGCCATTGCAGGGCGCGCTGTTGCGTTGGCATATCGCGAAATATTGAATCGTTTCTGCCCGCCTCAGTCAGTTCAATATCGAGCACACCAATCTCGGGTGGATCGAGCTTCTCGCACTTGCCTCCAAGTGCGTCTGCCAGCAGCTGGTGTCCCAGACATAGCCCGAGGTAGGGTCGTTTTAAATTGTGGACCCACTCGTGTATGGCAGCCTTTTCTGCGATAAGCCAGGGGTGCTCGTCTGTGTCCCAGACATCCATCGGACCACCCATGACCCACATGGCGTCGAACTTATTCAGATCGGGGATCTGTTCACCCTCATCAAGCTCCACAGCGTGCCAGTCAACCCCGTCGCGACGCAGATATTCGCGCAACTGCCCCGGGTGCTCACATTCAATATGCTGCAGGACTAAAAGGTTCATCGTTTTGTACCTCGGAAACTATGGGTCGGTGATGTTCTAAACGGCTGCCCTTAATAACTATAGGCGAAGCTGCAGCAGAAACTATACATGTGAGTGCTGACGTTGTGCACATCCCGGCTGCTGCAGAGCTGGGTTAAGGAAATGTCCCGGCGCACATCTCACTGTGGGTGACACTGAACTGTGGGCGTACACTAATGTCTGAAAATCATAATACGTGGCAAAAGTTCCGGATTTTCGTTTTTGGACCATGTTTTGCTGCGAGCCGACCGTCCGGTAATGCAGTCAGGTTTTTACGCATCCCTGTGCTATGTTATGTTGCACGCGTAATTTATCTGGCATCAAGCCAATCTACCCCGCCCGGAGTGTGCTTCGGGAAGATCACTGCCCCTTATGCTGCAACCGTTTGAACTTTTTGTCGGGCTTCGCTATACGCGCGCTAAACGTCGTAACCACTTCATTTCTTTTATATCTTTGCTGTCGATATTAGGAATCGCGCTGGGTGTTACAGCACTCATCACGGTAATGGCAGTGATGAATGGTTTTGAGAAAGAACTGCGCGAGCGAATACTGGGTGCGGCATCCCACGCCACCATCACCCTGTTTGACCAGCCAATGGTCGAGTGGAGGGAGCTTGCCGGTGCCGCAATTGAACATCCGGAAGTGAAGGGTGCGGCCCCTTATGTTGAGGGGCAGGTGATGGTTGTCAAAAGCAAGCAAGTGACTGGAATTGTCGTACGCGGTGTGCTGCCTGACCAGGAGCCTAATGTCTCCGATATTGACGAAAAGATGGTGACTGGCGAGCTTGGTGATCTTGAAGCGGGCTCCTTTGATATAGTTCTTGGTGGTGCACTGGCTGATTTCCTCGGTGCTGTTGTCGGTGACAAAATTACGGTAATTACCCCGGAGGCGAGCATCACCCCGGTAGGGGTGTTGCCGCGAATGAAGCGCTTCACGGTGCGGGGTGTTTTCGAAATTGGTATGTTCGAATACGATCGCAACTTTGCGCTGATGCATGCAGATGACGCGTCGACACTATTCAGAATGAACGACGGCTACACCGGTGTTCGATTACAGTTGCAGGATATGTTTGCCGCGAGATCGGTTGCTCGCGACCTGGCATCACAGGTGGGTGAAGACTACTGGGTTAGCGACTGGACCCAAAGGCACGCTAATTTCTTCCGCGCTGTAAAAACTGAAAAGACAGTGATGTTTGTAATTTTGTCGCTGATTGTTGCGGTCGCCGCGTTTAATATTGTCAGTACTCTGGTCATGGTGGTAACAGATAAGCAATCTGCCATTGCTATTATGCGCACCATGGGAGCATCGCCCAGGTCGATTATGTTTGTGTTTTTAATTCAGGGTGCACTGATCGGCTTCATCGGTACAGTGCTTGGTGTGGTGGGTGGCGTTTTGCTTGCCAGTAACGTCGAGACGCTGGTGCCGGCTATCGAACGCCTGTTTCAGACACAAATTCTGGATCCGAGTGTTTACTACATCAGTGTGTTGCCCTCTGAACTTGACTACAAAGATGTCTGGAGAGTTGCAATTCTCGCGGTAGTTCTCACGCTTCTCGCGACTATTTATCCGGCCTGGCGTGCGGCACGCACAGAACCTGCGGAGGCGTTGGCGTATGAATAACATCGCCGTGTTTATGGTTGGCTGTGAGTCTTATTGGAAGTTCAATCGATAATGAGTGAAAATTCCCCGGTATTGCACGCGTCCGGTGTAGACAAAATCTATAAGCAGAACGCAGAGCAGCTATCTGTATTGCGAGCGCTTGATCTTCGCATTGATGTTGCAGAGCAAATTGCAATTATTGGATCATCCGGTTGCGGCAAGAGTACCTTATTGCATGTGCTTGCAGGACTGGACACACCTGACAAAGGCAATGTTTCCATTGATGGTAACGATGTCTACAAAATGTCACCGGCAGCGCGTGGATTTTTGCGTGCTGAGAAGCTCGGTTTTGTATACCAGTTTCATCACTTACTCGCTGAGTTCACTGCGGTAGAGAATGTGGCTATGCCTTTGTTGATTGCACGTAAGTCGACATCTGAGGCGCGCAAAGCTGCCACAGATTTATTGAAAAAGGTGGGCCTGGGTGAACGCCTGCATCACAAGCCTGCTGAACTATCAGGCGGTGAGCGACAACGAGCAGCAATTGCACGCGCATTGATTAATCGCCCGCAGCTGGTAATGGCTGATGAGCCAACTGGTAACCTTGATGAAGAAACTGCGGCCTATGTGTATGACTTGATGCTTGAGTTAAACCATGAGCTGGGTACAGCTTTTCTTATAGTCACTCACGATACAAGGCTGGCGGCGCGTATGCGTAGTGTCTACCGGCTGCGTGGTGGACAGTTGCACCCGGAAGTACTGGAGCCTGCATAATTCTGCGTGTATAGCTATCCGGTTAGTGATTTAAAGCATCTCTAGGGAATCTCGCTGCATGTCAGTGTGAATTCTGCGTGATAGGATTATGCGGTTGTTGTAACTGAAGTTTGTTGTGGAAGAAAAATCCGTTGCGCTGTTGTTATCGCTTTGCTGTGTCTCGCTTCTTCCTGAGCTGCCTGCGCATTGGGTGTTGGTATTACTTCTATGTCCTGGGATTTTGTTATTAAATTCCCGGATATTACTTAAGAGCAGGGCAGCACTAAACAGCAGGTTAAAGTTTGCGAAAGTACCTGCTGTAATTTTCCTGTTTGGTTTTGTCTACGGGTGTTTCTACGCATCCTTTTATCTATCCCGCCATCTGCCGACTGAGCTCCTCGGTGTAGAAGTTGAAATTGTTGCCACGATAGTCGATTTACCTCACCGCGATAGCAGGCGACTCAGGTTTTTATCGAAGCTTGAATCTATAAGATCCATTGAAAGTGATGCGCCAATTCCGCACGGCGGGCGGCTGCGCTTAAGCTGGTATGGTAAAGATGCACCGGATCTTCAGGCTGGTAACAAAGTAAAGTTGATCGTAAAGCTTAAGGAACCTTCGGGTTTTATGAATCCCGGAGGTTTTGATCTTGAGCGTTGGCTGATTCAAAATAAAATTGTTGCTACCGGGTATGTGCGTAGTAAATCATTCGATGTAAGTAAAAGCGTAATATCGAATAGTCTGACTCCGGTATCATCCGCTCGCAATGTGCTGCAACGCAAGCTCATTGCAGCAAGTGATGGATTGTCTTCACAGGGGGTGATACTGGCGCTGGCCGTGGGTGATCGCAGTGGCATAGCGACAGACCTGTGGGATAGATTTATCAGTACAGGTACTAATCATCTGTTGGCTATTTCGGGCTTGCATATTAGTCTGGTTGCGGGCTTTGTTGCGTTGCTCGTGCAATCTTTGTGGCGTTTCACTGGTTTATCGGGCAGGAGTACGCGGCGCGGATGTTCGCTTGCAGCTGCGCTTGTGGCAGCTTTTTGTTATGCCGCAATGGCAGGCTTTAGTGTGCCCACCGTACGCGCCCTGATGATGTTCTCAGTGTTAGTCTGTTTGCTGCTGTTGCGTCGACATCAGAGACGAACACAAAGCCTCGCCATTGCTTTGGTGGTTGTATGTCTGTGGCATCCGTTGAGTGTTCTTGCTCCGGGGTTCTGGATGTCTTTTGCAGCGGTCGCGGTTTTGTTTTTGGTTTTCTCCAATTCACAGGGTCAGGACAGAGTTGCATTTTTCAAGCGGCTCATGCGTGGGCACTTACTGGTAAGTGTCGGATTGTATCCGCTGACACTGTTGTTTTTTGGTCAGGCATCACTGGTGGCCCCGCTGGCCAATTTGCTGGTAACACCATTGGTTGGTTTACTGGTGACGCCGCTGGTGTTTTTGGCCGCGGTTACTGTATTGGTGAGTATGCAGCTGGCGACATTCATACTATTCATTGCTGATCAGCTGTTGCAGTTAACTTTTGCTCTATTGAGCTTTTTTTCCTCAGTGCCTTATGCGTTGGTGAAATTGTCCGGCTTTACGCACCTGTCTGTGATGCTGGTTGTTGCCACAGCACTGTTGATGATTGTGCCGGTAACGTCTGGTTTGCGTATCGTATCGCTTGTGCTGACGCTGCCGTTATTTTTTCCGCAGACAAACCATTTGCCTGAAGGTGTCTATAACATTACTTTTTTAGATGTAGGTCAGGGCACAGCCGTTGTTGTGAGAACTGCCCGTCACACTTTGATCTATGACACCGGTGATCAGTTCAGTAAGCGCTTTAGTGCGGCTGATGCTGTGCTTCTTCCCTTTCTTCGGTCTCATGCTCTATCCACAATAGATAAACTGATTGTCTCTCACGCTGATCGCGATCACAGTGGAGGTGCAGATGAAGTGCTCGATGAATTCAATGTGAAGACCCTGGTGATGTCGTCACCATTACCACAAAGACCGAATGCACCGTATGTTGCCTGTGTGGCGGGTGATCGTTGGGAGTGGGACGGAGTCGGGTTTGCCATTTTACATCCGGATGTCGGTATGGTTGGATCGGAAAATGATCGATCCTGCGTTCTGCGTATTTCTACACCCGGAGGTGTACATACACTGTTGTCAGGTGACATTGAGACATATGGCGAAGGGCTGCTGTTACGCCGTGGGGAGCTGGAACCGGTTGAGATACTACTCTCGCCGCATCATGGCAGTACGACCTCCTCGGGGCGGCAGTTCATTGCTGCATTGCAGCCTGAGTATGTGGTACATAGTGCTGGCTTTAAAAACCGATTTGATTTTCCGCGGGAGGAGGTAACTGTGCGTTATCAATCCAGTGGTGCGCGTCAGTTCAACACCTCCGACAGTGGAGCGATTGATTTTCGGGTGAGCGACTCAGGCGTTGCGATTTCACAGTACCGTAAAACTGCCGGACGCTGGTGGCATCGGCATTAGAAAAAGATTTTTCAGGTGCTGTGTCAGAACGGCAATGCCGGTTAACGGGTGGTGGGTTATGTTAAAATTAGAGCCAGAAGATGCGAGTGGGTTTATTCCCCTTGGCAACAAGTAGTGCCAGAGTGGGAGCGCTCGTTTTGCTGCTGGACCTCCCGATTGAATAACCCACAGTTGACTAACCCATAATTGAGTAACCCAGGCATCAAAACAAAGGCGCAAAGTGGCTATGCCATATACCGTCGACTGCTTGTCTACATCAGGCCGCATCGCGCAAAGCTGTTGCTGGCTGTGGTGGCAATGATCATCTACGCTGCATCGAGTACCGCATTTGCAGCTCTAATGAAGCCGATGCTTGATGGCAGTTTCGTCGAAAGGGACCAGACGACCATTGCGGTGGTGCCGGTGTTAATCCTTGTGATTTTTTTATTCCGCGGTAGTGCGACGTTTATATCGACGTATTTAATGTCATCAATTGGCTGGCAGGTAGTTAAAGAGATTCGTCAGCAGGTATTCGACAAATACCTCGATATGCCAACCACACTATTCGATTCAACCTCCTCCGGTGAGATGATCTCGCGGGTTACTTTTAATGTGCGCAATATTGCAGTGGTTGCAGCAGAATGTCTGACGGTGCTGGTACGCGATACTCTGACCATTATTGGTCTCTTAAGTCTGATGCTCTATCACAGCTGGAAGTTGTCACTGGGAATTCTGATTCTTTGCCCGCTGATTGCATCGATTATTTATATTGTCGGTAAAAGGTTCAGGCGTCTCAACCGTGGTATTCAGGAATCGATGGGAGATGTTGCAAACGTTATTGAGGAAGCAGTTGAGGGGCAGCGTTTGGTAAAAATATTTGGTGCTCACCAATACGAGCGAGAACGCTTTGAGAAAGTAAACGAGCGTAATCGGGTGTTAACCTTAAAAGAAATTGTAACAGCGGCTGCCAGTTCTCCGGTTGTTCAATTTCTGGTAGCAATAGCGCTCTCGTTAATAGTCTTTCTCGGGTCTTCCGGATTTGTGGTGGGGCAGGTATCGGTAGGTGTGTTTATGTCGTTCATTACTGCGATGATGATGCTTTTTGCACCGCTAAAATCTCTAACCAACGTTAATGCAAAAATTCAGGCGGGCATTGCGGCTGGAGAAAGCGTATTTGCAATTCTTGATGACGATTCAGAGCAGGACAATGGCACTGTTGAACTTAATGCGGCAGAGGTTAATGTCAGTTTTGAAAGCGTCGGGTTTTCTTATATGCAGGACAAACCTGTATTGAGAAATATATCGTTTGAGGTTGGCCGAGGCGAGGTAGTGGCCCTGGTGGGTGGTTCCGGCAGTGGGAAATCTACCATCGCTAATCTGTTACCGCGTCTGTACAACGTAGACACCGGGGTAATATCTGTTAATGGAATGGACATCCGTGATTACACGCTCGAGAGCTTGCGCAAGCATATCTCCTATGTTGGACAGGAAGTTATATTGTTCAATGACACGGCACTTGCGAATATTGCTTACGGCCAGATGCAGGGATCGAGTATAGAAGTTGTGAAAAAAGCATGTCATCTCGCCAATGCAGACTCGTTTATAGAGAAGCTAAGCGATGGTTACCAAACACTGCTTGGTGAAAATGGCGCTATGTTGTCTGGTGGGCAACGGCAGAGAATTGCGATAGCGCGAGCAATATTAAAAGATGCGCCACTATTGGTGTTGGATGAAGCGACATCGGCACTGGATACGGAATCTGAGCGAAAAGTGCAACAGGGTTTAAATGAACTAATGAAAAACCGTACCACTATTGTCATTGCACATCGGCTCAGCACAATTGAAAATGCAGATCGAATAATAGTGGTTGATAACGGCAGCATTGTAGAAACTGGTACCCATCGCGAGCTGTTAAACAAAAAAGGCTATTACTCATTTCTTCAGGGTGTAACCGGCTCTGAAACAGCGGTTAGCTAGTGTGCTGACCACCGCCAGCGGTAAAGTCCTGCCTGAATCTTTGCCAGAGCCTTTGCCAGAGCTTATACAAGAGCCCATGCCACAGTCTATGAACAGATGAACCTTGCAAGACCCGTCTATTGGTCTGAAAGATCATGGCCTGGCTTTTTGTTATGGCCGATATCATTGGTGTTCAGCCTGTTGGTTTTTATACGGCGAGCTATGTATCAGGCAGGATTTTTACCCTCATGGAAAAGTCCGGTGCCGGTGGTAGTTATAGGCAATATAACTGTTGGTGGTGCCGGTAAAACACCGTTGGTAATAGCCTTGTCGGAACTGCTCACTGAACGCGGGTACCGGGTTGGGATTGTCACCAGAGGTTATGGTGGAACCACAAAAGATACCCCGGTTGTAGCTACACCGGAATCTGATCCCGCAATCGTTGGTGATGAATCTGTCTTGCTGGCTCAACGAACAGGATTGCCGGTGGTAGTTGCGGCAAATCGTGTTTCTGCGGTCAAGCATCTGATAGCGAAATTCAATGTACAGTGTGTCCTGTGTGACGATGGTCTGCAGCACTATGCATTGCAACGCGACCTTGAGATAGTAGTCATTGATTCTGTCTACCAGTTTGGTAACCGGTTTAGTATGCCGGCTGGTCCGCTTCGTGAGCCGGTTAAGAGACTGGAATCCATCGATATGAAGGTTTACAGCGGTAATAACCGTACAGGGTCTGATCGTACGGGGTCTGGTTATTTGCCTGGCTACTCGTTAGTTGGCAGTAATCTTGTGAGTGTTAATGATTCAACTAATGTTAAGCCGATTGCCTCTTTTAAAGGCAGAAAGGTGCATGCAATAGCAGGCATCGCTTCTCCCGGTAATTTTTACCGATTTCTTCACGATGAAAATATAGATATTGTTGAACACTCGTTCACTGATCACGCTACATTCCAGCGCAGTGATCTGTTGTTCAATGATAATTTGCCAGTAGTTATGACTGAAAAAGACAGAGTTAAGTGCAGTGGCTTTGAATTAACAAACTGTTGGTACATACCCGTGACAGCGCAGCTTGATGACTCAATAGTTGCAGAATTTCTAACGCATATTGAGCAGGTTTTTTCCGAGAGACAAAGCAATGCAGATTGATCATTCATTCCGGGTAGTGATACCGGCCCGCTATCAATCAACCCGATTTCCAGGTAAACCGCTGAAAAAAATAAATGGCAGGGCAATGGTACTGCACGTTTATGAAAAGGCAATGCGGTCTGCGGCGGAGGAGGTCGTCATTGCAACAGATGATCAAAGGATTTTTGATTTGGCGAAAGACGCTGGCGCGAATGTGTGTATGACATCGGTCGATCATTCTACCGGCACGGATCGTCTGGCGGAGGTGGTGGCAAAGAGAGCATGGTCCGACAATACTGTTATTGTGAATGTTCAGGGAGATGAGCCATTAATTCCAGTGTCCTGTATCAACCAGGTGGCGTTAAATCTTATTAAAAATATAGAGGCGGTAATGTCAACGCTGGCAACGCCAATTGCGTCATCAGAAGAATTTAATGATCCCAATGTTGTTAAAGTGATATTTAATGCCTGCGGTATGGCTATGTATTTCAGTCGTTCGGGTATTCCTCATTATCGTGATGGTGGCTTTTCGTCGTCTTGTCAAAGCTACCGGCACATTGGCATATATGCCTATCGGGCGGGTTTTTTGGTGGGTTATCCGTTGCTGGCCGCCTCTGAGCTTGAAGATGCTGAAAAGCTTGAGCAGCTCAGGGTGCTTCATCATGGCGATATGATTCATGTGGACATTGCAAAAGAGCTGCCCGGACCAGGTGTGGACACACCAGAGCAACTGGTGATGGTGGAGTCAATGATGAATGCAAACTCTGTAGATTTATGAGGCCCTGCGATGGATTGGAAGATTCTAAAAAAAGAAGAATCCTTTAGTGGTTTTTTTAAGCTTTATAGCTACAAAATCGAGCATGATTTATTTAACGGTGGTACTGGCACGATTAAGCGCGAAGTATTGCACAGAGGCCATGCGGCGGCAGTCATGCCCTATGATCAGACAAGCGACTCAATCCTACTTGTTGAGCAGTTCAGGGCAGGTGCAATGCACACCGAACAAAACCCGTGGCTGTTCGAGTTTATCGCAGGGATGGTTGAAGACGGAGAGTCAGGCCACGAGGTTGTCAGGCGTGAGGCACGGGAGGAGGCGGGTATAGAGTTAGGGGAAGTGAATTTTATCAGTACTTACTTTCCCAGTCCGGGTGGCAGCGCTGAGACGATTGATCTCTATTGGGCGCCGGCGGATCTGTCTGAAGCAGGGGGTGTATTCGGGCTTGCGACAGAAGGAGAAGATATTCGCTCATGTGTGTATTCGTTCGATGACGCCATGCGCATGCTTGACGATGGCCTGATAAATAATTCCATCACCATGTTGTTACTGTTGTGGTTCTATCGATATCGTCAGTCGAATTCTGTTTTGTGAGTTTGCTCACTTAAGTGCTTTCGTGGTGCATTTCCAGCTCTCCTTTTAGCTGATGTTTTTTGGTTATTGATAGATTTAGTCAGTTAAATTCCATCTCTCCATGTGCGAATTACTACACAAAATACAGATATAAAAGTCTCTATTGCAGCGGTTAACTCCCTGACATCGCGAGTGTCCATTGGTACAAGTCTCTGACTGTGTCAATTTTTTGCGCACTTTACCGATAGTACCGTATCCGAATAATAAAAATGCATCGCGTGGGCGCGAGTACGGAACGGCAGAGTGCAATATGACTGATACAGTTGATCTAGTGGTTGTCGGAGTTGAAGCTGACATTCCCAGAGCAAAATTGTCTGAAAAACTAGTGGCTGCTTTCAAGCAGGAGGCTTACATGTTTGAAGCGCTGCTCGATGGCGCTTATGGTGAGTCTGCACCCTATGCGGCTCAGACCGATGTGGCACTTGGACAGGCTGAGGAGGGCAAGGAACAGCTTGAAGGACTCGGATTGAAGTGCTCCATTATTACCGCTGGTGAGTCGCTGGAGACTATTTCTGTGCCGGAGCCTGTTGCAACACCTGCAGAAATGCCTGCATCTGATACTGATGCTGATGCGCTCGCTGCTTTTAAAGCAGGCGATGATGAAAACTCAGATGGCGAAGGTGGCGCGAACGCAGAATTGGGTTTCGACACTGGAGATATTAATACTGAAGATAGCGCTCTGGCGTCATTTAAGAAGCAGGAAGCTGGTGATGATGTTGAAGACAACGCTGAGAGCGCTGTCGATTTCACTGATGAACTGGATTCGGTTGGAGGAGACAACGAATCGAGTGCGCTCGCCAATGCTAAACGAGCCAAGAACGATGTAAGCGCTGTTGACGACGCTGTTAATCACGATTTTAGTGACCAGTTAGAAGATGTGGGCAGTGATAAACTCACTACCGGTCTTAAAGAAGCACAGCAGGCAAAACCTGATTTTAATGCAGAAGCTAACGAAGTTGATTTTTCCGAAGATGCCTCTTTGATAGGTATCCATGAGACAGAGGAGAATCGACCCAGGAATATGGATAAGCTGGAAGAGGATGAGGTCGATCGAAATCTAAATTCCTTTCCAAAAGAAGGTGCCGCAGAAGTAGATTTTTCGGATGAACTGGAAACGCTTACCGCTGTCAAGAGTGAAGAGCCGTCAGCCGGGGAAGTTGAACAGGATGAAAATCCCCAGGTTGAAACAGATGAGGGTGAAAGTGCAGAATCGGTAGCGGCTTCGAAGAGTGATGTGCCAGAGGCACTGGCTGGAAGCAATGCAGATGATCTGCAAGCTGAACTGATAGATCCAGCTCCTGCCAAAAAAGAAGCAAAAGCTGCGGTCGAGGCAGATGATGGAGGCTTATCGTTGAGTACCGACGACAGCGCGCCGTTAACTGCAGCGAAAAAGAAGGCTGACCCAGAAGCTGCAGATGATGGAGGCTTAAGTCTGTCTGCTGATTCCGAAGCTCCTTTGACAGCACCTAAACCAAAAGCTAACCCCTGCGCTGCTGATGATGGCGGACTCACTGTCGATGAGCCTGAAAACTCAGAGGTAAATAGCTCTGATACTGATGGCCTAGGTGAAAGTTCGGAGAGTGTAGCAGCCCAGACAAATCAGCCTGATGCGGTCACTGCTTCTGAAGGGCCGGAAGAGCCAGAGGAGCAAGAAGAACCAGACGTACCTGAATCCTCGCCAGTGGCTTCAGCGCCTGTTGAAGAGACACCGGTCCCGAAGGCAACTACCCTTGATGTACCGAATCCTGCGCCTGATACCGATTCGAGTCCCCGGGCGGCTGGCAGTGGTCTGGTAATGCCTGGCCAGATAAGCAATTCAGTCGTGCCGAGTTTCACTCCCGAAGATGAACTCGCTGAAGCATCTGACTCCGCAACAGAATCGTTGCGTGAGGAACTGCCGCCAGTATCAAACGAAGAAGAATTCGGTGTAGAGCAGGCTGAAGAACAATCGATAGATGAAAACTCTGCCGATGCAGCACCGGCAAAAGCCAGGAAATCTGCTGCAGGCAGCGGTAGCAAAAAGAAACTGATAGCGGCTGTGGCTGGTGCTGCTGTATTGATTGGAGGTGGTACTTTTGCATTCATGAATGCCGGCTCCATAGGGTCAGCCAATAAGGTTGTTGACACCGAGGCTATGGTCTTCGATCCGGTCAAAGATGCCAGTCGATCTGTTGAAAAAGTCAGGGTACAGGTTGTAGATCTCCAGCCAGGTGCTGACCTTGAAAGTTTATCAACGGGTGAGCTATTGGGTAATCTGAGTGATACCGACAATAGCAGTGGCATTCTTGATCTGGAGCCTTACTTTCTGGAGTCAGGTAATCGTGTTAAGAGAGGTCCTCGAATAGGTGCAGCGATTCCGGCAGTAAGTGAGAGGATGACCGGTGTTAATAATCGAGTAGCGCATCCGGCTGATCAATATTTTGATGCGTGGTCTGCGCGGGAAGCCGATCTCAGCTTGTTTCTTGCTCTGCTTGATAACCTGATTGATAAAGGTGATCTTGCAGTTGCACAGCAGCTTAGTGATCGTGCTAAAGACAAGCTCTTCGCTGTGATGAGTAGTCAAAGGCTTGCACGCGCATACAGTGATGCAGGAAAAAGCGCTGAAGTATCCAGTTTGATGGCTCTGGCCAACCGGGACACTTTCGCCATAAAAGCTCCCGAGGAACGTGTGCTTGCGATATCTGACTTTGCCTATACTGAGCAGGCGATAGGTTTGAATGAAGAAGCAATGGATACCTTTCTTAAGACCACTATTTTAGCTCGAAGTTTAGGTAAGCCTGAAAGAAGAACAGTTGGACTTAGCTCTGCGGCAATTTATTTTCAGAGCGCGGGCAGAACTGCGCAGGCTCAGGAGCTGCTTGGTGAGTCGCTAAAAGCGGGTATGGAGCTGCCGGAAAACACAGCGGCGCGAGATCTTGCGATCCGATACATTGCATTGTCTGAGGCGCGTATGGGACTATTTAATCAAGCGCTGAAACATGCCAAAACTATTCGTGATCCGTTTGCTACCGTTTCCGCTTTTCATGGTATTGCATTAGCGATAGAAAGCACGGGTGACGATACCAATGCACGTAAGGTATTGAACATGGCCTACAGGGCTGGAAGTTTGATAGACAACGAAGAAGAGCGGCGTCAGCTGCTTTCAAAAGTAGTGCTTGCGAGTGAGAGAGAGTAGTTGGTTGGCAGCTCAGGTTTGTTGCCAATCAGTTTAAAATGAGAATGCTGCCAATGATTATGTTACGACCCGGCTTCAAGATCGGAATACTAGCAGGACTAACTCTGGTCGGTGCAACAGCCTGTGGTGGCGCGGGCAGTACAATGCCCGATGAAAACAGCATCTCGGCACCTGTGCCAGCAGCGGCGGCTAAAGGCGGCGACGCTTTAGATGTGCCAGTTCAGCAGCAACTGCCGGAAACAACCATTTCGACGCCGACTGACCCTGTAGGCTCTGATGCCGATGCGATACAGAGCGCCTCACTCGCACAACAAGAGTTATTGAGTAATGCAGCGAATGTTGGTTGTGAAGCAGCGCCTGAAGTGTTCAATGCGACTATGCTTGCGTTAGTCAATGAATCCAGATCTGAAGCGCGTATGTGTGTAGATACTTCGCATGATGCTGTACCTGCACTGGCCTGGAATGATCAGCTTGCTCAGGCGGCAGTCGCGCATAGCCTTGATATGGCCAGCAACAATTTCTTTTCGCATGATGGTTCTGACGGGCTTAATGTGGCTGATCGGGTTGATGCAGCCAATTACCCGTGGCGCGCGGTTGGTGAAAATATTGCTGCAGGTCAGTTAGACAATGCAGAGGTACATCAGGGTTGGATAGAAAGTCCGGGGCATTGTCGCAATATCATGAATGACATCTTCTCGGAAGTTGGCGCTGCGTGTGTCCGTGATTCTGCAACTGACTTTGGTACCTACTGGGTTGTGGTATTCGGCGATTCCAGGTAGTCGTGACTTTCTGATAGATACTCCGTCAATTTATTCGGAATCTCTATTTCTCAACAGCTATCAGGCCAAATGACGTGGCAGTCGAGATAGCCGCCTGACATTGCTCTGCAGACAATTCAATATTTTTTGGACTCGTCCTCGCCTGCATTAAATTCTTTCCCTGCCTGCTGTGTTGGCCACTATTGGTCAGTACATGAAATAGTTCGTGCGCTACAGCAATGCCCGTGTCGGGCGTTACTGAACTGACCCAGACTGAGTCGCGCATCCAGGGCCGATTGCCCGTGTTAGCGCGTCCAAATGCCTCAGCATCAAACTTTGTTTGCATATCTGTATCTGTTGCAAAAAAAATGGTTGCGGCGTCAGAAATCAGTTTATCGTGAAGATGTCTGTGCAGTGTTAGTGCATTTCCGGGAGAGAGGTTTGATATGTAGCTCGCACCTCGAACCCGGATTAAACGCGCTGCATCTATAGAGAACTTACACTGTGCGTATATAGAATTTAATTCTGTAAGAGCGCTGTTTATTTTTTTTGTTGTCCAGTTCTCATCCAGCGCTACCAGGTTTAAATTTACTTTTAACTTTGAATAGGTCTGTATGCCTTCGAAGCTGCTATCGGTGTAGCTGCTAAGATTTGCCGTGTCCGCCATTGGATCACCGATGTACCCGGTTGTAGCATACTGGCTTGTATTTCCTTTAACCGAGTATTGTGCGATAGCAGCTTTAAGTGTATCGATCTTCATAATTGGGTCAGTGCTTAACACTCGAGCTGCAAGTGCCGTCATTCTTGCGACGGCATAACTTGATCCTGAGACTCGCGTTTGGGAGCTGTTGAAATCCGTTGCCTCAATACTCTCTGCAGGTAACAGGTAGTCAACAGAGTGCCTGCCATAGTTCGTGCGCTCTGCGGGGCGCGCAAAATCATCTGCAGATGTTACTACCAGTATATTGGAATGTTCAAAGGCTGCAGGGTAGACGGGATGACTATCTATATTTCTGCCGTTGTTACCGGCAGATACTATAAAAAGGATTTCCGGGTGTGCTTCAACTGCTTTTGAAAAGGCCAGCCATTCCAGGTTGTTATTACTGCCCAGTGGCATGCCGACGATTCTGATGCCGTTAGCAGCTGCGTGTTTTACCAGCCTGGTCATACGGGACATGTCCGGACGCGGATACCTGTACGGTACCAATGCGATATCTGGTGCCTCTCTTAAGGTAATGGATGCGGTGCGAGTGCCGTGTCTTTGCACAAAAAACGGTGATCGTGACGGGTTGGCATCGAATGGTGTTTGATCATCGTCCCAGAAGTCATAACCGATGATATTGCCGTCTTTATCCTGGGCCAGTGAATTGGCTATTTCATCCAGTTGGTAGTTTACTCCGGAATCAATCAATGCGACTCGAAGCCCGTCTGATCTGCCTTTGTCTGGCAACGGTGGGTTAAGCCATTCAATATTTGCCATTGGCTCAAGGGACTGATCCAGTGTTTGTATGTACGAAGGAGAGTTTTTTTCATAGACGATGCTCTTTGCTTGAAGCAAATTGCATTCGTTGTCCAGTATCATCCAGAGGGCGGGTGTGGTTATATCGTCACTAGAGAATGTAGTCATTGCCGTGCGACGTGGTCTGCCGGGCGGCTCTATGATCTCGAGCTTTATTGCACCTTCCGGTGATATAAAAAGTTTTTCCTGACCGATGTTCGTCTGACGTACAACGATTTCGTTTTCTGAAAACGTGTGGCTAGCCAGTTGCGGCGGCACCGTGTTTGGTTGATGGCAAAGGCTGGTAGCCAGTGTCAGGTAATCCTGCGGGGTGTTTTTTGTGGCTGCAGGTGTTGAGACCAGGGCCAGTGCGCACACGCACAACGCTACAGTGCAGAGGTGCGTAGTTGATTGCATTTTCAGTTTTCATGCTCCCTTGTCTATAACCGGTTGGTTGCTGCTTTATCTCGCAACCAGTTTTTGAGCTAACAGAATTCCGGGGTGCTAGCTGATTTCCCGTGTCATCTTTATGTGTTGAATGCCGGCTTCCTCGAATTGTGCACCGCGCTGCACAAACCCGTGTTGTTCATATAAGCTTATTGCTGTGAGTTGAGCATGCAGGTACAGCGATGTGAGGCCTTGCTTACTAGCTATTTCAATCACTTTACCCAGCATTTGCTCGGCTATTCCCCGGCGCCTCCAGTCACTTAGTACCGCAATTCTGGTTACCTTGCCATTCGGCTGCAGTCTGGCACAACCTATCGGTGTACCGTCAGCAGATTCTGCCAGTACATATGTACTCACCGGGTCGTAGTCGTCAGATTCCAGCGACGAAGGTACTTTTTGTTCCAGTACAAAAACCGAGTTACGCACAGTCATGAGGGCGCTTTTGTCTGCATCCCAGCTGGCAGGTTTGATTATAAATTCTGCCATGTCGGTTATCCGGTTTGGTTATCGGTAGTCTGAGATTTACGCTCGCCGCTATACTCAGGGTTTTCCATCAACAGTATTTGTTTTTGACACAGTGTTGTCAGCAGCTCAAGTGAACCCGGCTCTGACGTATCGCTCTGGCCGACAGTTCGACGATCACAAATGGCTTCAGCAATAGCCGTTGAACACGTGTATGGCTTGCCATCGGCGAACAGAGTGGTTTGATTGTCGCACAGTGTGTAGGCAATTCTTTTATGTGAGTTGCCGACCAGTTTTTGGCCGCGGCTCAGGTAGTCGTTAACGTCTTTAGATGTAATGAAGGTCGAGTCATCTGTGTCGTCCTGAATTTCCTTTGCTTCGGTAATGCATCGTCCTATCCATTGGTTGAGTATTTCATCTGGCTGTTGCAATGCTTCAGTGAGCATTTTTCTGAGCTCTGCAATGTCGTCGTTTTGAATCAGGCCGGGGGTAGAAGTTGTTGCTCTGTGCGGGTCGGTAAATCTTTCTTTTGCGACGTTAGTTTCTAAAACGTAGTTGATGATCTCCGGCAACATTTCATCTACAGAGGGTGCTCGAAAACCGATAGACCAGGTCATACAGGGTTCTTCCTTAGCGACACCATGGTGTGCAAACTGAGGCGGCAGGTAAAGCATGTCGCCTGCCTGCAGCTGCCACGATTCATCTGCTGCGAAGTCACCTAACAATGCGATTGCACTGTTGCCAGGCGCGGAAGAGTTTTCTTTGTCGCCGGTTTTACCATCACCAGTTTTACCCTCGCTGGCAGTGCTTTTTCGAGGTGTTTTCTCGATGCTCCATTCACGGGTTCCGTCTGCCTGCAACAGGAACACATCGTACTGATCTACATGTGCACCGACCGATCCTCCCACCGGTGCATAACTGATCATTAAGTCATCAATACGCCAGTCCGGAATAAATCGAAACGGTTGTAAATATTGTTGAAAATCAGGCAGCAATTTTTCGACATCTGAAACAAGCAGTGACCACTCTGACCCTGTTACGTCATCAAAAAAATCATCGCCCAGCGGGCCGTGACACAAGCGCCATTCATTGTTGCCGGTGTGCTCGATGTATCTTGCGTTTGAATCTTCGTCGCAAGCTAATCCGGCGAGCTCGTCAGGGTCTACCGGGTTGTCAAAATCCGGAAAAGCTGAGCGAATCAACAACGGCTTTTTTTGCCAGTAGTCAGTGAGAAACTTTACTTCTGATAGTCCGTCTGGCCACCTGATTTTCAACGGCGAAGGTTTCATAAATCAGAGTCAGGTAGTGAGGTTGCCAGTTGGCTTGCAAAGCCGGTGTAGTTTGATGGTGTTAGTTCGAGTAGCTGCGCCTTGATGTTTTCATCAAGCTCAAGGGTTGCTATAAACTGGTGCAAGGTGTCCTGTGTAATTGCCTCCCCGCGGGTCAGTGCTTTCAGCTTTTCATAGGGGTTTTCAATGCCGTAGCGACGCATCACTGTTTGAATTGGTTCTGCCAGTACTTCCCACGAGGCATCCAGGTCTGCGGCGAGTGCCGCTTCGTTTACTTCCAGTTTGCCCATGCCTTTGAGTAACGAGTTGTAGCCGATCAGAGAGTGTGCGAAAGCGACACCGAGATTTCGCAGCACCGTAGAGTCGGTAAGGTCGCGCTGCCATCTTGAGACAGGCAGTTTTGCACTGAAGTGCGTGAACAGGGTATTCGCTATGCCAAAATTACCTTCTGCATTTTCAAAGTCTATCGGGTTGACTTTATGTGGCATCGTGGATGAACCCACCTCGCCGTCGACCAGCTTTTGTTTGAAGTAGCCGATTGATATATAGGACCAGATATCGCGCGCGTAGTCTGTATAAATGGTGTTGATCCGTGCATACACATCGAATATCTCGGCCATGTAGTCGTGCGGTTCGATTTGTGTGGTGTAGGAATTGTGGGTGAGGCCCAGGGACTCAACAAAATCGTAGCCGGTTTGCAGCCAGTCAATATCCGGGTAGGCCGCAGCATGCGCGTTATAGTTACCGACAGCGCCGTTCATTTTGCCAAGGAACTCTACCGCACCAGCAGCACTTATTTGCCTTTGTATTCTGGCGGCTACATTGGCCATTTCCTTACCCAGCGTGGTGGGTGATGCTGTTTGCCCGTGAGTTCTGCTGAGCATTGGCGTTTCTGCTTGATCTTTCGCAAGTGACTGGAGTGATGACGTGACTTTCGCTACCGCCGGCATCATTACCTCGGAGCAGGCTTCTTGCAGACATAATGCGTATGACAGATTATTGATGTCCTCACTGGTGCAGGCAAAATGCAGAAAGTTGCCAGCCGCTGCCAGTTCATCATCGGTTTCAAACTTTTCTTTGAGCAAATATTCCACGGCTTTGACGTCGTGGTTGGTGGTCAATTCAATTGCTTTGACACGCGCTGCGTCTTCCACACTGAATTCGGAAACCATTGCTTCGATTTTCTGGTGACCATCATCGCTGAGGGTCAGTTCGGTTATGTCCGGGTGACGGGCAAGCATCTGCAACCAGCGCAGTTCTACAATGGCGCGATTGCGGATGAGACCGTATTCGCTAAAAATCAGTTGCAGTGATTCGGTTTTACTGGCGTATCTGCCGTCGATCGGTGAGATAGCTAGGAGGCTTTCTGGCATGAAGGGGGTCTGCAGGTTGGTAAAAACACGATTATCTCATGCACGTACATCGGGGCAAGAAATAAAATTCAGCTCTGACACTATTGCTGTGGATGTTGACAGTGGCTCGAAATGAATTAGCTGCCTGATCTGAATGTGAATGGTAGCCAACAGAAGAGGGGATTAATGTCGGTATTTGCCGGATTACCGCGTACTGTAATCAATCACTCACTCAAATGAGGATGTCGCCGGACCGTGTGGCCAGGTGGCTGCTCATTGATCATTTCGAGTT
>CAZYRP010000002.1:0-66205 GCA_964649465.1 uncultured Granulosicoccaceae bacterium
TGTTTCGAGGCTGGCACTCGATGCCCGCCAGCATCACCGATGCAGATGGTCACCCCGCAAACACCACTTACGGCTTCATAGAATTTCTCTACCAGCTGATTTCACGCCGCAAACCACGGCTGATTGCCTGTGCGTTTGATGAAAGTCTCGGTACCTCCGCACGCAACCAGATCTACCCGGATTACAAAGCCAATCGCAGCCCGGCACCGGTCGAGCTCAAACACCAGTTTACATTGTGCAAAGCGTTTACCGAAGCTATTGGCATTGCCGCATTGGCGAGTGGCACACTGGAGGCAGACGACATCATCGGTTCATTGGCTGAAATCGCGCGACAACAGCATATCCATTCAGTGATTGTTTCAGCCGACAAGGACCTGTGTCAGTTTGTCGGAGACGGTGACGCTGTCTGGGACTTTGCACGCGACACCTGGATGGATGCGCGACTAATTGAAAAACGCTTCGGTGTCAGACCACATCAAATTGCAGATTCCCTGGCACTGACCGGAGACAAGGTTGACAACATCCCGGGCATACCGGGTGTCGGCACCGCAACCGCGGCAAGGCTGTTGGTTAAGTGGGGTAACATTACCGCGCTACTGGACAATACTGATAAAGTCCCCGCAATGAAGTTCCGCGGTGCCAGTCGGGTAGCAGATCTGTTAACCGAGCACGCAGATACCATTCTGCTGGCAAGACAACTAACCGGCCTGATACCGGCCACAAACTTAAACACGCCAATAAGCGACTATCGTATCCGGCCAGATGTGGCCAGCATGGAAACCGTATTCGATCAGTTGGGGTTCACTGATAAGCGCCGACAGCGATGGCACAGCCTCCTGGAAAAAAACACACCCGACGGTTAGCCAGAACCGGCCGCCGACAATCGGGCAAGCACAGATCTGACGCTTCATCACACAGCCGGGTTGCCGCTTCCAGCGCAACAGTTATTCTACTAAACAAGCCCTTTGGTTATATCAGCCAGTTCAGCGGCGATAACAACACCCTTGCAGACCTGGTGAAGGTAAACGATGTTTACCCGGCAGGTCGTCTCGACAAAGACAGTGAAGGCTTACTAATACTCACCAACAATGGTCCACTGCAGCACCGCATTAGCCATCCGAAAAGGAAATGGCAAAAGCGTTACTGGGTGCAGGTCGAGGGGGAAATCACAGATGCAGCACTGCAGTTACTGCAGAGCGGGGTAACCCTTAAAGATGGTCCGGCAAGGGCAATTACCGCTAATCGCATTGAGCCACCACAGGTCTGGCACCGAGATCCTCCGGTGCGCTACCGTGCGAGCGTGCCGGACTGCTGGATCGATCTCAGTCTGAATGAAGGCCGCAACAGACAGGTAAGGCGCATGACTGCATCAGCTGGATTTCCTACCCTGCGACTGATCAGACACCAGATCGGTCCATGGAATATCGCCAATATCGAAAGTGGTAAATATCAGACATTACAGCTCTCCGCAGCAGAACTAAACGATTTATCCACCTGATCCCGACCCAATGCTGCCTCGAAAGTATTGGCACATTTTAATGTAAAACATCCTCATTCAGCCCCTGCAATCCTTGCTTTGATAGCTTAAACAATTCACGATACGGTCTGAATTTGCTTGTATTGCATTGACTTAGGTTAATAATCTGTCAAGTCACCTAAATTTGTTGTTGTAAGTAACAGCAGCTGGGTAATTTGAACGAACAACCACGGGTCGATTTTGTTGTTTTTATGCAACAAAAAGCAAAATTGCAGTTCTATACTACAAATGCAAGATCCTGACGCCGAATTGCCTCGCCAGAAAGGCACCGGCTCTCGAATAACTTAACTGGCGAATTGTCCTTCGGAGGGACGTACCCTGATGAAACTATCTAAAAATATCGGAGCACTCGCATCGGCGGCCGTGATCGTCGCTTCATTATCTGCCTGCTCAACCGCTGGCAAACTGAAGGACGGTGTCGCAGACACTGCCGGTGCAGCACTGGGCGGCGATGATGCGGCAACCTTAGCGGCGGAAAAGCAAGCTGAGCTAGACTCACAAGCGGCTGCATTGAACGCTCGTTCGGCAGACCTGGACAAGCGCGAATCGCTACTGGCTCAACAAGCTTCTGCCTCTGCAGCAGTGGCTGCGAGCCCTGCCGGGACTAACTACGGTGCAGGTGATCTCTTGCCACCAGGCGCCAAACCCGGTCAATGCTTCACTCGCCTTTGGGTACCACCCAAATACGAAACTTTGTCAGAGCGCATTCTCGTAGAGGAAGAAGCTGAGCGCATCGAGATCATTCCAGCGAAATTCTCAACTACCAAGAAACGCGTACTGGTCAAAGAAGCAACTGAAAAACTAGTCACCGTGCCTGCGACTTTCAAGACGGTTAAAGAGCGCGTGCTGGTGAAAGCAGCCACTAAAAAACTCGTACAGGTACAACCTGTTTATGAAACTGTCACCCAGCGTGTACAGGACAAGCCAGCCCACACCACCTGGAAAAAAGGTACAGGACCGATCCAGAAGATCGATGAAACAACCGGTGAGATCATGTGTCTGGTTGAAGTTCCGGCAACGTTCAAGACCGTTAAAAAGCGCGTCCTGAAGAAGAAGGCAGCAACTACAGTTCAGGAAATTCCAGCAGTCTATGACACAGTTGAGAAGCGTGTCATTGCCACTCAGCCTACAACTCGCAAGGTAGCGGTACCAGCGGTCTATAAGACAATCACTGTGACTGAAGAAGCGACACCTGCAAAAGAGCGCCGCATCAAAGTTCCAGCGAAATACGCTACTGTCACGAAGCGCAAGCTGACAAAAGAAGGCATGCTGGACTGGCGTGAAATCCTGTGTGACACCAACATGACTCGTGATCGCATTACTGCAATCCAAAGCGCACTCCAGAAAGCCGGCCACAACCCGGGCCCTATCGACGGAGTGATTGGTGCTGACACTATGCGGGCAGTCAACGCATACCAGCGCAAAAAAGGTCTGCCGGTTGATGAGTACCTGAATATCGCGACAGTACGTTCGTTAGGTGTATCACCGAAGTAAGAAGACTGCATCGGGGAGTTTGTTCGCCGGACACTTCCCAACTTAAGTAAGTATGTGCATTGACCCGCGCCAGAATACTGGCGCGGGGTTTTTCATTTTTTTGCCTTCCAAACTGTCATAACATTGATACAATGCTCGCCGGTGCAACAGATTCTGTCAGTACAGGTCTTACCACCCAACCCTCTGACGCAGATTGGATGTTCCATGAAAACAGAGCGTATCGCAGCCTATGGATGGGTGGCGTTTATCTCTTTTCTACTGCTGACATTGCCGCCGGTGATCTACGCGGAAGAAACCTATAACGCCCGCCTGGAAAGTGTTGAGACTCTCGATGTCGGTCCGTGGTCGACGCGGGTTTCGGTTCGCATCGGCAACCGTGTCGAACATCTTCTGCTGTTGCCAAACTCTAATTTAAACAATCTGCGCATCGTAACCACTGATGGCGTACCGGTGGAGCAGAACGGCATAGCCTATGTCGGTATTATCGAATCACTACCCGAATCCTGGGCCAGAATCGTTATTGACGGTGAGTTTGTCTCCGGCACAATCAACGGCGGTAACTTCAGCACTCACTTCAGTTCGGAACAAACTAAATTTGCTGCCAATTCGTTTGGCATCAGCAAGCTGCTTTTACCACCGCTCTCTCCGCCTCCGGCAGCAATTAAAGAATCACCGGGAAAGACAGCTTTAGGTACTGTCCGAAATACGTTCACTGCCGAAACGCCGTTCAGTGACAGGTTGCCCGACACAGTGCCAAACTCACTAACGGCAGAAGTCGTGGTACCAATCAACAACCAGCTAAGCCAGACTATCGGCGAAGTAACGCGAGTCGCGCGCATCGGAATAGTTGTCGACTCGCTTTACCAGGAGGCCATTGGCGGTCGCGGACTAAACAATGCCATATCGACACTCAATTCGGTTGACGGTTTGTATCGCGAAAAATTCGGACTGGCTTTGTTGGTTGATGTGGTTGTGCTACTGACAGACGAAACAGCCCTGTCGCTCGGAGGCACAAGCCTTGAAGAAAATCTTAACCTGTTCCGCGAATATAGAATCAACACCGATCTTCTAGCTGAAGATCTAAGCCTGGTACATCTATTCAGCGGCACAGATTCAGGGGACAACGCTGTTGGTCTCGCCTTCAGTGGTGCTGCCTGTCGCACCGATGGTTATGACGTGAGCATGTCCAGACCCTTTCAATTCCCGGTAGAATTGGCCGCACACGAAATAGGTCACAACCTCGGTGCCGACCATGATGATGCCACTGTTGAGTGTGCGGATATTTCTGATCACTTGATGTTCTCGGCGATCAACTCTAATACAACCCGTCAGTTCTCAAGCTGCAGTAGTGACGCTATCAACACCCGTCTGGTGCAAAGTACTTGCTATACAGAAGCAATAAACATTGGCGTTAACCTCACCCAGCTTGAATCTAACCAGATTCTCGCGACCGTCAGTAACCTCGATACTACACGTGCCTTCCCTTCGGCTACGCTGCATGTAGATTTAACGAACGCCACTGTTGCGGAGGCACCAGCGCTCTGCGAACTGGAAGATCCGTCAAAGCTTATCTGCGGCATACCGGCAACTTTTGCCGGAGACCAGCATGATATTGCGGTGAAGTTACGCCTGGCACCAGAGGACGAGAACACCATAAATCTGCGTTTAGAAGCCAACGGTTTTTTTGATTTAAGCCAGCAAAACAATTTCGCCGAGCTTGTGTTGCCTGCTGATCCGCCATCAAACACTGTTGAGTTAACGACCCAGGGTGCTACCAGCACAAACACAGTTGCCGCAGCAACAGGCGGTGGATTATTCAGTCTGCCATGCATGTGGCTGCTGTTGCTGCTAAAGGTTATTAGCCCGTGGTGTTACCGGCACTCAGGCAGAGTTACGAGTGAGAGTAACTACTAGCCTTTAGAATCGTCTCTTAACAGAGGTTTCTGCAATTACCACCAGCGCGTCTTTAAAATGACTTTCAGGCAGGCACGCTAACTCCTCAATAGCCAGATCTACCTGTTGCTGTGCCTGTTCAATAGTGCGTTCTGTCGCGCCTGATTGGCAGATCAGCTCAACCACAGGATGCACAACTTCATCCGGCAGCTGACCGATTTCCTGCGCCGATATCAATGCACTGCGAATTTTGCCCGCGATATCCGCAGGTGACGTCTGCAATGCATAGATCAGCGGCAACGTCGGCTTACCTTCTGCCAGATCGTCACCGACATTCTTGCCTAACTCATCGCTCCGCGCACTGTAATCAAGTGCATCGTCCACCAACTGAAACGCAAGCCCCAGCCGCGAACCATAGCGCGCCATTGCCTGCTCAACTTCGTGATCAGCAGATGCGAGAACAGAACCCAGCTGAGTTGCCGCTTCGAACAGCTTGCCGGTTTTTGCCGCAATAACGTCCATATAATGCTGCACACTAACGTCGGTCTCGCCGATATTCATCAGCTGCATGACCTCGCCTGCGGCTATTGTATTGGTGGCCGCCGACAGAATTTCCATTACTCTCATCTGGCCCACTTCAACCATCATCTCAAAGGCGCGCGAATACAGAAAATCTCCCACCAGCACAGCGGCCTCGTTGCCCCATACTGTATTAGCTGTATCGCGCCCCCGGCGCAGGCTTGAAGAATCAACTACATCATCGTGCAGCAATGTAGCAGTGTGGATAAATTCAATGACAGCAGCAATGTTGGTGTGGTGATTGCCCTGATAGCCCTGCGCCAGAGCGGATAAAAGAGTCAGCTTCGGTCGCAGCCTTTTACCTCCCGCACCTATAATGTACTGGCCCATCTGGCTGATCAGCACAACGTCTGACTGCAGCGACGCGTGGATCTTTTGATTGACCTCGGTCATCGCTTCTGAGATCAACTCATCAATGTAGTCATCCTGCCGGATATCCGGAGGGGATTTTTCCGGCAGATTCGCCGGGCTGACAGGTGCTTCTAATTGACTCATTGTGTGGGGCGGACTATTATTAAAGGCTTTTCTGCGGTTTGAAGAAATAAATCCTGCTTCAGCGGGACCATCTTTAGCTGTTGAAGCAACTGTCTCAGCACTAACAGGCGCTTCGGAGCTTGAAATAAGCTCTGAAAGCCAAAAATACTGGCGACGGTCAAATTATCGTTCTATCGTCTTCGAGACGCTAGCAAAAGTTTTCATGCAGGCGATATTTCGCCCCGGACTAATACACATGGCACATAAAAAAGCAGGCGGTAGTACTCGCAACGGTCGCGATTCCGAGTCCAAACGACTAGGCGTCAAGAAATATGGCGGCGAGGCGGTACTTGCCGGCAATATCTTGATCCGTCAACGCGGCACCAAGGTACATGCAGGTTCAAACGTCGGCGTCGGTAAAGACCATACGCTTTTCGCAAAATCAGACGGCGTGGTTAAGTTTCATACCGGTGGCCCGAAAAACCGCAAATTTGTCAGCGTGGTAGCCGGCGCTTAAATCGCCGCAAAAACTGCACTGACCAAACCCCGCACTGCGGGGTTTTTTATTGGACCCACGCTTTCGGGTAGCCATTACTGCTGAGTTGCAAAACACCCATGAAATTCGTCGACGAATCCAGAATCAAAGTGATCGCCGGTGACGGTGGCAACGGCTGTCTAAGTTTTCGTCGCGAAAAATACGTGCCACGTGGCGGACCGGACGGTGGCGATGGCGGCAATGGCGGCAGCGTCTACCTGGTGGGCGACACCAACATCAACACCCTGGTCGACTTTCGACATACGCGCACCTACGAAGCAGAGCGTGGTCGTAACGGCGGTGGTGCCAACTGCACTGGTCGAGCTGGCAGGGAAAAAGAAATACGGGTACCGATCGGCACAGTTGCTACAGACAACAACACCGATGAACTGATTGGCGACATTCTCGAGGACGGGCAAAAGCTGCTGGTCGCCCGCGGTGGTGACCACGGCCTGGGCAATTCCCGCTTTAAAAGTGCGACCAACAGAGCCCCGCGTAAAACCACTAACGGCACACCGGGTGAACGCCGCGACCTGATGCTGGAACTCAAGTTGTTAGCCGACGTCGGGCTGCTGGGTTACCCGAACGCAGGTAAGTCATCTCTTATTCGAAAAGTGTCAGCTGCCAAACCGCGTGTTGCAGACTATCCGTTTACTACGTTACATCCTAATCTGGGTGTGGTCAGTATTGAGTCGCACCGAAGTTTTGTGATGGCAGATATACCGGGTTTAATCGAGGGCGCTGCCGAAGGACAGGGACTCGGGATTCGTTTTCTGCGTCACCTGACTCGTACCGGCTTACTGTTGCACGTGATTGACCTGGCACCTTTTGATGAACATAACCCGGCTGAGGCAGCACTGGCACTAATCCAGGAACTTAAAAAGTTTGATCAGGAACTACTCGACAAACCGCGCTGGCTGGTATTTAACAAACTTGATCTGATGCCAGATGACGAGTGGCAGGAAAAGACTGCAGCTACACTAAAAGTACTTAACTGGGAAGGCCCCTGGTACAGCGTTTCCGCAGTTGATGGTCGTGGTACAGAAAAACTGTGTGCCGACATCATGCACTACATCGAAGAGAAACAGGAAGAGCTGCAAGCCGAAGAAGCAAAGGGACTCGCCAACCGCACGGTAACTTATCCGGAGAACGTCTTAAACTCTGACGATGAAGCCCGGCCATCGGACTGTGCGCCTGACCACAATGCAGATTCGCTGGAAACAGATGAACAGCAGTAGATACTCATTTCCATGCAAACCAGACAAGTACAAAAAAAACGTTGGGTAATAAAAGTTGGCAGTGCGCTAATCACTGCTGATAGTACCGGTTTGCATCTGGATAATATCCATCAATGGTCGCGCCAAATCGCTGCCCTGATGGATGACAATGTCGAGCTGGTATTGGTGTCATCCGGCTCTATTGCTGAAGGTATCCACAGACTGCAATGGAAAACACGACCTACCGCGCTGCCAGAACTGCAGGCAGCCGCAGCAGTCGGACAAATGGGCCTCGTCAAAGCCTATGAATCTGAATTGAGTGCGTGCGGCAAACACACAGCGCAGATTCTTTTAACGCATGAAGATCTCAGTAACCGCAAGAGATACCTGAACGCTAAAAGCACACTTGGCACCTTATTAAGCCTGGGCGTGCTGCCAGTGATTAACGAAAATGACACTGTCACCACTGATGAAATCCGCGTTGGAGATAACGACAATCTGGCAGCTCTGGTCGCCAATCTGATTTCAGCTGATCAATTAATAATACTGACCGACCAACAAGGATTGTTTGATAAAGACCCGGGCAAAAATCGCGATGCCAAACTCATAGCCACGGCTACCGCTGGTGATCCCACACTGTTGAAAGTCGCGGGGCCGAGCACCAACAAGCTTGCCATTGGCGGCATGCAGACAAAAGTACTTGCAGCAGAACGGGCAGCCAGATCAGGCACGCACACTGTCATTGCATCCGGCCGCGAACCCGATGTGCTGCTGCGATTGCATCGTGGTGAGTCCATTGGCACACGCTTGCAGGCTACCCATAAAAAACTGGTGGCACACAAGATGTGGCTTGCCAACCAGCTTAAGGCACGCGGCACTGTGCGTGTCGACAGTGGAGCATTCGAGAAGCTGACAGCAGGTGACTGTAGTTTGCTGCCAATCGGTGTGACAGCCATTGAAGGTGAGTTTCGGCGCGGCGAGCTGGTATCTATCTGCTCTGCGGATGGCGAGGAAGTCGCCCGCGGGCTGGTCAACTATAACGCCTCAGAGGCTGCCCTGCTGGCAGGTTGTCGCAGCGATAAAATCAAAGAGCGACTCGGCTATGCCAATGAACCGGAGCTGGTTAACCGGGATAATATGGTGACGATAAATGCCGGTCACCATTAATGCTTGTAACAGCAATGTATTTTACAGGCTCTCGAAGCCTTCTTTGCCTTGCCTGCCTTTTTCGCCTTGTCCGTCAGAGGAAGGTCTGCCCAACGGAGACCTTTCGGATAAGCTGGCAGAGAGTCTGCTAAAGCGCTCGAATTTGAGCGTTCAAACGACTCTTGTAGCGCGCCGCTTTGTTCTTATGCACCAGGCCTTTTCTGGCCATCGCATCAAGTACCGGGATAGCAGCCGTGTAGGCGTCAGAGGCGGCAGTTTTATCACCAGAATCTATCGCCGCGACAACACGCTTCACGTGAGTACGCATCATCGAACGCATGCCAGCGTTGCGGGTACGTCTTGTTTCCGCCTGACGAGCACGTTTTTTTGCTTGGGGGGAGTTCGCCAAGGCAGTCTCCTAGAAAAATTGATAGAGAAATTGAAAATCCAGCCGAACAGTATCGTCCGTGGTTTATCTGTTGTCAACCAATCCGGCAGCGGTCGGAGCGGGAAAGCGATGGTTTTGCCCGCTTTAGTGAATACTATAATGCAACTTGCGCAGTTTAATCCCCGGATGGTCGCTTATTCTGTCGGCGGCGGCTCGAGTAGGCCGCATTGAAAAAGCCAAAGTTCGGTCTGCTTCGCGCAGGCAGTGTTGTCAGCTCCATGACCTTGCTGTCGCGAATTCTCGGCTTTGTGCGCGACCAGGTATTCGCTATTACCTTTGGTGCCGGATCAATGACCGATGCCTTCCTGGTGGCGTTCAAGATTCCAAATTTCCTGCGCCGATTGTTTGCAGAGGGAGCGTTTGCGCAATCGTTTGTTCCTGTGTTCTCGGAGTATAAAGAAACACGATCTCCCGAAGCTTTAAAAGCACTGGCAGCCGAAGTCAGTGGCACCCTCGGCTGGATTGTTTTACTGCTCAGCATTGTCGGCAGTGTTGCTGCACCTGCACTAATTGCCCTGTTTGCACCCGGTTTTGAAAGTGGCGGTGAACGTGCTGCAACTGCAACTGCATTGCTGCGCATAACTTTTCCGTATCTGTTCTTTATCTCAATGGTTGCGTATTGCGGTAGCGTGCTGAACACCTTCCAGCAATTTGCAGTCCCCGCATTTACACCGGTGTTGCTGAATATTTGCCTCATTACCGCGGCTCTGTGGGGTGCTCAATTTTTTGCAGTACCAGTGACAGCACTGGCCTGGGGAGTTTTCGCCGCAGGGCTTTCGCAACTGCTTTTTCAATTGCCTTCGATGATCCGCTTAGGTCTGCTCACAGTGCCGCGCTGGGGATGGTCGGACTCAGGCGTACAGAAAATTCTTAAACTGATGTTGCCCGCGATACTGGGCTCGTCGGTCAGTCAAATTAACCTGCTGCTGGACACTATAATTGCCTCCTTCTTAATTGCAGGTAGTCTCAGCTGGCTGTACTTTGCAGACCGACTGGTCGAATTTCCGCTCGGGGTTTTCGGCATCGCTATCGCGACGGTTATTTTGCCGCGCTTGTCATCCGCACACGCAAATAAAAAGCAAACCGACTTCGACAACACGATGAGCTGGGGCTTTCGTGTAGCGGTGCTATTGGCACTACCTGCTTCTGTCGGACTCCTGTTACTGGCCGCACCATTGATCTCAACACTATTCGGCTACGGCGAGTTCGACTCGCAGGACACCCGCATGTCTGCCTGGGCACTACGCGCCTATGCACTGGCGCTACCAGGAATGGTGTTGGTGAAGATTTTTGCACCCGGCTTTTTTGCCCGCCAGAATACCCGCACTCCGGTAAGGATCGGAATCATCGCTATGATCAGCAACATGATCTACAACATCATTTTTGTAGGCTCGATGATGCTTGCATCAATACCTGCCGCGCACACCGGACTGGCGCTGGCCACTGCAGTTTCTGCCAACCAGAATGCAGTTATGTTGTACCGTCATTTGAAAAAGGACACTATTTTCAAGCTGCACGCAGCAGACATTTCGACAATCAAACGAGCACTGTTGGCAACATCGACCATGGCGCTGGTTATCTGGCTGATAACACCTTCCACGCACAGCTGGCTGACGATGCAGGCAATTGAACGCGGAACACACTTAGCCGTTATAATCGCTGCTGCAGTAGTGACCTACAGCGTCACCCTGCTCGCCGCAGGCTTCAGGCCGGGTAACTACCGTGTTTGAACACTTTGTTTTTGACACTGCAAAATCAGATTTTACAGTCTCAGCAAGCGTTCAGACGACGCCGGGCCAGATGAAATTAAGCCGAATGAATTTAAGCCAGATGAAGCTAAATTAGTGGAACTCATACGCGATCTGCACAACCTGCGCGAACAACATCGCGGCTGCGCAGTAACTATCGGTAATTTTGATGGTGTACATATAGGCCATCAGCACCTGATTAAAAAGGTTTGCGATCACGCAGACAGTGCCGCATTGCGTGCCAGCGTTGTCAGCTTTGAACCACTACCGGTAGAGTTTTTTGTGGCAGAAGAAAAGCGTCCGCATCGATTGGCGGGTGTGCGAGAAAAAATAATCCGCCTCGCAGCACATCCACTTGATCAATTGCTGCTGCTGCGGTTCAACAGGCAATTGGCAAACTCTACCGCAGACCAGTTTATCAGGCAGGTATTGATCGACGGGTTAAATACCAAATATCTGCTAATTGGCGATGACTTTCACTTTGGCAAAGACAGACAAGGCACTTTTGCAACACTGCAGACTGCGAGTCAGCAATACGGCTTCGAACTGCAACAAGCAGATACATTGAGCTATGGGAATAGCCGGGTATCGAGTACCAGAATCCGCAAGCTGCTGATAGACGGCAATCTGCACAGTGCTGCAGAGTTGCTAGGCACCGACTATTCTATTGAAGGTCGGGTTGAGTTTGGCGCACAACTTGGCCGCACCATAGGATTTCCAACAGCAAATATTCAGCTTAAAAATCACAATCCACCGCTGAGAGGGGTTTTTGCAGTGGCGGTAACAGGCTACGGAAACAGGATATTGAATGGCATTGCCAACGTCGGGGTCAAACCCACCGTTAAAGGTGTCCGGTTGAGCCTTGAAGTACACGTACTCGATTTCGAGGCCGATCTGTATCAACAACGACTGCGAGTGCACTTTTTGCACAAACTCAGGGACGAAAAAAAGTTTGCCGGCCTGGATGATTTAAAAGCCGCTATTGCAACCGATGAACAAAACGCCCGACAATGGTTCGAAAGTGCAACCTAGTTTTCGCACAAACCATTATAAAGTTACCAGTTAACCCAGTACTGACAAACAGAGACTCCCGGTGAGTAATTACAAACACACGCTGAACCTGCCAAAAACCGATTTCCCGATGCGTGGCAATCTGGCTCGACGAGAACCCGAAATGCTCGCTCGCTGGGAAGAGCTGGACATTTACAAGAAAATTCGTCAGGCCTCAGCTAATCGCGACAAGCAATTTGTATTACACGATGGCCCTCCCTATGCGAACGGCGACATTCACATTGGCCATGCGGTAAACAAAGTGATCAAGGACATGATCATTAAAAGCAAGCAGCTTGACGGTTGCGATTCTCCTTACATTCCCGGCTGGGACTGCCATGGTCTGCCAATTGAAAATAAAGTTGAATCCGAAATAGGCAAGCCGGGTGAAGATGTTGACGAGGCGACCTTCAGAGCACGTTGCCGTGAATATGCAACCCAGCAGATTGACGGCCAGCGGCAGGATTTCAAGCGCCTCGGTATCTTCGGTGAATGGGATAAGCCCTATCTGACAATGGCTTTCGAAAACGAAGCAGGCATAGTCAGATCACTTGGCCAGATGATCGAAAAAGGCCACGTCTATAAAGGCACTAAGCCCGTTTACTGGAGCGTAGGCGCACGCTCGGCACTGGCAGAAGCAGAAGTTGAATACAAAGACAAAAAGTCTACATCGATTGATGTCAGATTCAGTGCAGTCGATAACGACGCATTACACAAAGCATGCAACAGCGACCGCACAGAGCTGCCACTGTCTGTTGTGATCTGGACAACTACCCCATGGACCATACCGGGCAATCTGGCTGTAGCCCTTAGCCCCGAACTTGAATATTCGGTTGTTGAGTGTGATTTGGGCAATGGTGCTGAGTGTGTTGTGCTGGCGTGCGAGCTGGTTGACGAATGCATGAAGCGCTACAGCTGCGAAGACTACAAAACAATTTCGGTATTTAATGGCGATGCACTGGAGAAAATACAACTGCAGCATCCTTTTTACGACCGAACTTCACTGGTGGTACTGGGTGACTATGTCACAACTGAAGCTGGCACAGGTGCTGTACACACCGCACCAGACCACGGGGTTGATGATTTCATTACCGGAAAAAAATATGACCTCGGCCTGCTGAACAATGTCAGCGCCACAGGTGTCTATGAATCTTATGTTGAAAAATTTGCTGGCGAACATGTCTACAAAGTAGAAAAGCATATTCTTGAAGAGCTAAGCAATGCAAAGAAGTTAGTGTTGAGTGAATCTTTCGAGCACAGCTATCCACACTGCTGGCGTACGGGAACACCGATCATATTCAGGGCAACACCTCAATGGTTTGTCAGTATGGAAAAAGAAAACCTCCGACGCGATGCACTGGCGGCTATCAAGACAGTTCGCTGGGTACCGGAGTGGGGTGAAGCCCGTATCGACAGCATGATCGAAAAACGCCCTGACTGGTGTATCTCGCGACAACGCTACTGGGGTGTTCCTATCACGCTCTTTATTCACAAAGAAACCGGTGAACTTCATCCAGACACTTTGGCGTTACTCGAACAGGCAGCTCAGCACATAGAAAAAGGTGGCATACAAGCCTGGTTTGATCTGGGCATAGAAGACTTCATAAAAGAGAATGCAGATCAGTATGAAAAATCGACTGATGTTCTGGACGTCTGGTTTGATTCCGGCACAACCTACTCGCATGTACTGCAAAAGCGTGATCAGCCTTACCCTGCAGATATGTATCTGGAAGGTTCAGACCAGCATAGAGGCTGGTTCCACTCGTCACTACTGACAAGTACTTCTATCAACGGTATCGCGCCTTACAAACAAGTACTGACGCATGGCTTCACCGTGGATGCCAAAGGTCGCAAGATGTCAAAGTCGGTAGGTAACGTCATCGCACCACAAAAAGTGATGAAAACTCTTGGTGCCGATATCATTCGCCTGTGGGTATGTTCTGCTGACTATCGTGGAGAGATGAGTGTATCGGATGAAATCCTTAATCGGATGTCTGACTCCTACAGGCGCATCAGGAACACCATCAGGTTTTTACTGGCAAATACCAACGGCTTTGATCCGGCGACAGATCTGATAGCCATTGAAGATATGCTGGCACTCGATCAATGGGCAATAGATCGCACCCTGGCGCTGCAAAACGATATTCATGCAGCATTTGAGGACTATCAGTTTCATACTGTCTATCAACGGCTACATAATTTTTGCACAACCGAGTTGGGCGGCTTCTATCTGGACATCGTAAAAGACAGACAGTACACCACCAAAGCCGACAGCCATGCACGTCGCTCAGCACAATCGGCGATGTACCATATTGCAGAGGCGATGACGCGCTGGATAGCACCGGTATTGTCATTTACTGCAGAGGAAATCTGGCAGCACCTGCCCGGTGAACACGGTGACACTGTTTTCACCGAAACGTATTACGAACTATTACAGCCACTGAACAGCGATGCGTTATACAACATCGATGAATGGGATCAAATTGTGGCTATACGAATTGCCGTCGCACGTGCTCTGGAAAAACTACGCGTCGACAGTTTGATTGGTGGTTCACTCGATGCCAGTGTGGCCCTGTACTGTGACGAGAACATACATTCTCTGTTAAGCAGACTTGATGATGAACTGCGATTTCTGCTTATTACTTCAGATGCAACTGTTCATGATCTGTCAGCTAAAACACCAGACGCCGGGAAGGCCGAGCTTGAAACCGGCGAACTCTGGATTTCGGCCACCGCATCCGAAGCTCCAAAGTGCGGACGCTGCTGGCACCACAGATCAGACGTCGGCGCTGATGCCAGTCACCCTGAACTCTGTGCCCGTTGTGTGCAGAATGTGGAAGGTAATGGCGAACCGCGCCGCTTTACTTAACGAAGTAACTCTCAATAACACGGCAAAAACAACGGCATGAAAAAGATATATTTTGGCATCGCGATAATTGCGATCGCGCTTGATCAAATCACCAAGATCACGGCCAACACCCAACTCGCAATGCATGAACAGAACCCGGTGATGCCGTTCTTCAACTTCACACTGATGTACAACTACGGTGCCGCTTTCAGTTTCCTGAGCGATGCAGGCGGCTGGCAACGATGGTTCTTTACCGCCGTGGCCATCATAATTAGTATTGTTCTGGTTGTCTGGCTGTGTCGCTTGAAAGCCCATGAAAAGTGGCTGGGCTTCGGATTAGCGCTTGTACTGGGTGGTGCTATCGGTAACGTCATTGACCGTATCAGACTGGGCTACGTAATAGACTTTATTCAATGGTTCGCAAACTGGAATGGCAACACCTACTACTGGCCTGCTTTTAATATCGCGGATGCGGCTATTTTTACCGGCACTGCACTGATTATACTGAGTTCGTTTTTTATTGAAGACGAGCCTGATGAAAAAAACTCAACTGCTGCTACCAGTTAAAACGTACAACACCAGGGCTTAA
This sequence comes from uncultured Granulosicoccaceae bacterium, assembly GCA_964649465.1. GTDB lineage: Bacteria > Pseudomonadota > Gammaproteobacteria > Granulosicoccales > Granulosicoccaceae. The sequence continues at coordinate 15,559 of CAZYRP010000002.1, forward strand.
TGTTATGGAAATTTTAATGGCTAACCCGAGAGGGTTTTGTGCAGGCGTTGATCGTGCAATTGAAATAGTTGATCGTGCTCTGGAGTTGTTCGGTGCACCAATATATGTCCGTCACGAAGTGGTTCATAACAAACATGTGGTAGACGGTTTGCGCGACAAAGGCGCAATCTTTGTTGATGAGTTACATGAAGTGCCAGACGACAGCACTGTTATTTTTTCAGCACATGGAGTATCACGCGCTGTAGAAGATGAGGCCGAGTCCCGCCAGCTACAAGTTTTCGACGCCACCTGCCCGTTGGTAACAAAGGTTCATATTGAAGTGGTTAAATATGCAAAGGAAGGCCGGGAGGTAATACTGATTGGACATGCGGGGCATCCGGAAGTCGAGGGGACCATGGGCCGATACGACACTCAGTGGGGTGGGCGTATTCTGTTGATTGAAAATCCTCAGGATGTTGAAACACTGGAAGTTGCCGATCCGGCTCAACTGGCTTTTGTGTCACAGACCACATTATCGGTAGATGATACCCACGACATAATAGAAAAGCTCAAAGAACGCTTTCCGACAATTGCAGCACCACGCAAAGACGATATCTGTTACGCCACCCAGAATCGTCAGGATGCGGTAAAAGTCCTGTGTCAGACTGCCGATGTTCTGTTGGTGGTTGGTGCGGAAAACAGTTCCAATTCCAACAGACTACGCGAGCTCGGAGAACGAGCCGATATACCGTCCTATCTGATCAATGATGCATCATCAATAAATCCGGAGTGGATCAAAAACCGGAAGAAGATTGGTGTGACAGCAGGTGCTTCAGCACCGGAAGAACTGGTGCAGCCCGTGATTGAGTACCTTAAAACGCTTGGTGCAACCTGTGTGAATGAAGTATCCGGGCCGCTTGAGACAGTTGCTTTCAGTATTCCAAAACCCTTGCGCCGTATCGATAACCCGGCCCGCAACATCTGACAGTCGTCAAAACTATCCACCGCACAGAATCATCGCTAATGTGCGGGATAAGAATTACGGCCACATGACCATCAGTCATTTCCAGCTTGTTTTTGGCAGGTCTGTTATCGAATGTGCCGAATTCAAAGGATGCACAACAAATCCCTAAACCTTCACAATCAGCCGCCGATGGAGTCCCAAAGCATCAATAAAAACAATGGGCGTAGACCGTGTTCAATTTCGACTCCAAATCATCAGCTGTAGCCGACCACGCAGGTAATGACCTCAGCGAGCTGCTTTCTCTCGCCAGTCGTCTGACTCCTATTTCGGACCTAAATGAAGCTAACAGGCTAACGATCTGCAAATCTGCAACGATGGTTAGTGTCAACCGCTCTACTGCACTGGCTGCTAACAAAGAACACCGCTGGTTCACCTACATCTATGAAGGCCAGGTGGAAGTGCGCAATGCCAAGGACAAAGAAGACCTTGATGTGGTTGACGCAAACACCAGTCGCGCTAATCAGCCTGTTTTAAAAGAATTTACCCAACACCATTCAATCGCTTCAAAAACAACAGCAACACTGGTGAGATTCGGACAAGAGCTTTTCGACATTTTGCTTGCCGAGCAACAAAAAAATGCCACTAAAGCGCACGATGTACGAGTCTATGAAAACGACAACGTCGTGTTCGACAGTATTGTCGAAGCGTTCGACCAGCGTTCAGTCAAACTCAGCTGTCAGGGCGAAGTAGGTAAAAAGATCGCAGCGATCGTAAACCAAAGTTCAATGGGTATACCTGAACTATCACTGGCACTGGCTGCAGACCCTGCATTGACAGCCCACACTATGCATGAGGCGAACAAGCTAACAGCCGGTGAAACAACTCAAACTATGCGTGGTGCGATCACCCGTCTTGGTGTTGAGAGTGTGAAACAGCTGGCGGTTAAAATTCCGGCAGATCAACAGTGGCAGGCAGCAAACCCCGCCATCGAGCAGCACATGGCCAACTATCAGCGCCGCGCCGCATTGACTGCAGCCATCTGTAAGGTATTCGCAAAATCAGTTCCTCACCTGACAGACGAACGCGCTCATCTGATTGGCCGAATGGCGGATATTGGTGAGCTCGTGGTCATTGATCATGCCAATGAAAACCCGGAAGTATTCAATGATGCTGAGTCACTGGCAGAGTCATCACGCAACCTTCGAGTCGCAGTAGGCAGCTGGTTACTAGGCGCCTGGGGCTTCAACGAAAACTTCATAGAAGCTGCCGAGTCTGCACGTGATTTTTATCGCAACCATACTGGTGATATCACCTATGCCGATCTGGTCACAGCGGCGCTGCTAACCATTGAAAGCGAGCTGCCGGAAGGCGAGAACAAATCTGTGCCAAGCGTCGTCAACCTGCTCTTGCCACGCAAGCTGCAACAGGCTGGCATCGATCTGCAGAATCCTCAGCTAATCCTCGAGCAGGCTGCAGCGGAATTGGTTGAATTGCAGAAAATCCTGCAATAAGCAAAATTATAGTAGCGGGCAACCCTTAATATCGATTAGCTATGAGGGTTGCTCCCACCAGCTTTTCAGCAACTGCTATGTTCGAACTCCGCTGAATATAGAGAAGTACTCCAGCGCTTTAGTCTGCCGAACACGAACACTTCCGATCTGTCCCACGCTACATAAGCGATAGTTCGAACAAACGTCTGACCCTTCATTTCACCCATCCCCTTGCCGTCAGGCACAATAAACAGCTCCGGGTTCGTGATAAACTCCGGTGGTTATCTGTAGACATGACAACCATCAATTCGCGCCAGCAATAGCGTGCTGTTTACGCCGCCGGAGGTAAACCAGTGCATATCACACGGCTCAGCCGGTTTTGTTTTCTAATCCTCTTTCTGAGCCTGTCAGCCTGTGCTTCCCTGGCCACCAAGCCGGTGAAGCCGATTATCAAGCTGATCAGTGTCAAACCACTGAATATCAGTGCGACCGAACAGAAGCTGCGCTTTGAGCTTAACGTAATCAACCCGAATGCGTTTGATATGCCGGTAGAGTCCGTAGACTTTGTCGCTCGATTCAACAACACCAATATCGCTAATGGCAAAAGTAATCAATCGGTTATCATCGGCGCTAATAGCGAGGCTCGACTATCACTGGATGTCACTGCCAGCCTTGACAGACTGACCAGCTCACTTGGCAAGCTGATAAGCGGGAAATCCCTCAATCTTGAATATGAGCTGACCGGTACCGTTAAGGTTGCCACCTGGCCTAAGCCGATCCCGTTTGATGTAACTGGTGCAATGGATTTAGAAGACAGTTAGCAGGTAGACTTCAGTAGTGGTGGCGTGAACAATTGAACCAGGGAGCCGGGTGTCACCCGCCACCGATACAAATTTATGCCACGGGCGCATTGCAGCAGGCAAACACAGTCCGCACGAACAGTTGGTTCACTATAAATAATAATGGATAGATAATGCAGATTAACCTGCCTTCACTGTTTTTGCTAAAAAAACTCTCTGACAAAAAACGAGAGGACAATCGCTCTGCGATAGCTAAAAATCAACAATCAACATCATCTCAAAAAAAAAGCCGTAGAGAAAAATTTAGCGACTGGCTTTCACCAAAGCCTGCAGCAATCCAGTCATACCCCGGCGAAAAAGAAATATTTCGCAAAGGTCTGGTACTGGTTACAGACAAAAGGCTAGCCTATATTGATCCGTTTGATCTCATGCTGAAGACTTACATGTTTGAGCACATGGTCAGCCTGCACAAACAGTTCTACCGCACCTCTGTTTTTAATCGTCGATTATGTAAGTCACTGCTGTTTATCAGTCTGCTGGTTTTTTTAGTCATCGTCACAATCGATCTGCTGGACAGTAAATCCAGTGGTTTTTTTCTTGTATACCTGCCGTTAATCGCCAGCATTCTGCTAGGCATTAAAGTCTGGAGCGACATGAAGCCCTGGTACGCTATTCATTGGAGAATGAGTGACCACACCTATGGTGAGATCGTACAGGAACCCTGGTTTAGCGAGCGCGTGAAAGGTGACAACAAGCGTGAAGAGTTTATGAATGAGCTTGCCAGCGCAATGAATCAGGCTCTATCTGCAAAAGCATGGTGGTCGGGGAATGACGCGGCAAGAGAGTTCCCCGCTGATTACCGCCATCCGGGGAACGACAATGGGACAGAAAATACTTCAGGACCGAACCCGGGTCCAGACTCAGACCCAAACTCCGGCTCAGCCATACCTGACAACCAGTCCTCTATGAAGCCACCCTTACAGTTGGTGACGGATAGCTACCAGTAGTACCGTTTATATTTTGATATCGAAGTCGTAGTTGATGCACAACGGCGCATGATCTGAAAAACGATTTTTCCGATAGACCGATGTTTTTTTCACGCAATCGCGCAGTCCCGGCGTTGTAATCTGGTAGTCGATTCTCCACCCGGTGTTATTTGCGTAAGCCTGACCGCGATTAGACCACCACGTGTATTCGTGCTCTTTTTGCGGTTGAGTACGAAACGCATCCACGTATCCATATTTGTCGAACAGCTCAGTCAGCCATTCTCTCTCTTCAGGTAAGAAGCCGGAATTTTTCTGATTGCCACGCCAGTTGCGGATATCGGCGTTTGTATGGGCAATGTTCCAGTCTCCACAGATTATATATTGGCGTTTTCTTTTTTTTAGCTTGAGCAGATGCGGCAGCATGATGCCCATCATTCGAATCTTGAATTCCTGGCGCACATCTCCGGAGGAGCCGGAAGGCATGTAAAGCGACACGACAGACAAGTTGTCAAAGCACACTTCCAGGTATCGGCCTTCGCGATCTATCAGCTCATCTCCAATACCGTGTATCACGCGCTTTGGTTCGAGCTTGCTGTAAACCCCGACACCACTGTAACCAGGTTTCTCAGCATCGTGTAAAAAGCGGTGATATCCGCGCGGGTTGAAAACTTCATCACCCAGCTGATGCTGCTGGGCCTTGGTCTCCTGCAGACAGATCACATCTGCTCGCTGGCTTTTCATCCAGTCAAAAAAGCCTTTTTTGGCGGCAGAACGTACGCCATTGCAGTTGAGTGTGATTATTTTCATAGTGATTCCTTTTCCATCCGCGCATATTCGCACAACCAGCAGCAATATTTTTAAAACAATAAGTTCACGTGGAGACAGTGCGACTGCATTACAAAACACAAACAAAGACAGCTTTCTTATCTACCGCTCAACTATTTTTCTCACCAGCCGCTATAAATCAGACATGCCGAATGAAAGCACCAAATGCAGCATTCGGCATTGCCAAACAACGAACTAAGCCAATTCTTAACGAAAACCGGGTCTTCGAAGTGAAGAAGTCACAAATTCAACAAGCCGCAGTCAGCGGTCAGGCTAGACCTCAGAAGTCAGCAATGAATCACTGGGTTTCCCGTGGTGTGGCAACTATTGCCGTGGTCACCGGTCTGGCAATAATCGCTACTCCGGCTAACGCACGCTGGTACAAGTGGGTCGACGAAGACGGCAATATCTCATACCAGGATCGCCCACCTCCGACCAGCTTCGAACAGTCCACCCAGGTGCTTAGCGAACAAGGGGTGACACTGCAAACCATTCCCAGTCAACAGGAGCAGATAGAGCTGGATCGTCAGGCACGGATCGACAGAGAGAGAAAGCAGCGCGACGAAGCGCTCCTTAAGGCGTTCCCTCATGAGTCTGATTTGATCACCACTCGTGATAAGCGGGTTATTCATATAGACGGCTCTATCTCCAGAATGCACGATCAGCTGGTCATTCTGAATACCCGGTTGATTTCAATCGAAGGAAGAATTGAGCAGCGACTGGAACGTGACCTGGCGCCAAGTACTGCACTCGACTCTGATCGCATTGCGGTATTGCGAAGTATCGACAGCACAAACGCACTGATCAAATCAAAGCTAAGAGAAAGAAGACAGATCATGGCTCAGTTCGATCGCGATCTGCTGCGCTATCGCGAACTTCGACTGAATACTACTACCGCCTATAGCGACTAAGGAAACGTCGACTAAGCGATTAATTATGCTTAGTCGTTTTTCAAAGTAGCAAACCTCTCCAGCCCGCTATTCCACAGATGCTCTGATCTGGGTACCTACACCTGTATCGGTAAACAGTTCCAGCAACACGGCATTTTCTACCCGACCATCCAGAATAGTAGCAGTCTGCACACCGCTGCCAACCGCTTGTAATGCGCAATTCACCTTAGGCAACATGCCGCCATAAATGGTGCCGTCATCAATCAGTGCATTGATGTCATGAGGTACCAGACCCGATAATAGCTTACCTGTTTTATCAAGGATTCCTGCTGTATCGGTGAGAAGCAGAAGCTTTTCAGCATTCAGCATTGATGCAACAGCACTGGCAACAAGATCCGCATTGATATTATAACTGCGTCCATCGCCACCTACGCCTATCGGCGCAATAACGGGTATAAACCCACCTTGTCGCAAGGTTTCAAGAATAGACTTATCGACCGACTCAACCTCACCGACCTGACCAAGATCTGCATCATCTTCCAGCACCATCGGTATCGCTTTTATTAAACCACCGTCTTTACCAGTTAAACCTACAGCAGGGCAACCAACCTGACTCAACATGGTGACAATACTTTTGTTTACCTTAGCGCCAAGAACCATTTCCACTACATCCATCGTTTCGGAATCAGTCACGCGCATGCCCTGAATGGTTTCAGTTTCTATACCCAGTTGAGATAGAAGCTCTTTGATTTGCGGCCCCCCGCCATGCACTACCACCGTGTGAATTCCGACCTGATTCATCAACGCAATATTACGGGCAAAGCTGCGCTTCAGCTTTTCATCAACCATTGCGTTGCCGCCATATTTGACTACAACAGTCTTGCCGGCAAACTTTTGAATATAGGGTAACGCCTCGTTAAGGACACGGGCGGTGTTGTGGGCTGCTTCAGATTGCAAGGGGTGTTCTCCATCAGACCCCTTATCAATAAGCAATGCCACCGTATATCGATGGCAGCTCTTTGCCAGTAGAGGGGTATTCTAAAAAGGCAGATCAATATTCGGGTCAACGCCCAGCATTGCAGTACGAAAGCTTGCCTGAATCTGCTCAAGGTCTGATTGTGAATCAGCTTCGAAGCGAATTACAAGCGATGGCGTGGTATTAGATGCTCGAACCAGCCCCCAGCCTTTATCAAAATCCGCTCGAATGCCGTCTATTGTAGTCAGCTTTGCTCCATCAAATTTTGCGTTTTCAACAAAAGCCTGCATGAATTTATGGTGCTCACCTTCTTCAAACTTAATTCCCAGTTCAGGCGTGTTTACACTATCTGGAATTTCACCAAAAATTTCACTGACAGGTCGATCGTCTTTAGAGAGAATTTCAAGCAACCTGGCGGCAGAATAAAGTGCATCATCAAAGCCGTACCAGCGTTCTTTAAAAAATATGTGACCACTCATCTCGCCACCAAGAGCCGCACCTGTTTCTTTGATGCGAGCTTTAACAAACGAGTGCCCGGTCTTCCACATTTCAGGCTCGCCACCTGCCTCACTTATTGCCTTCGGCAGCAGCGTTGAGCATTTCACATCATAAATGATACGAGCGCCCGGGTTGCGATCAAGAATGTCACGCGAGTAAAGAATCATTTGACGATCTGGCCAAATGATCTGGCCTTTGTCATCGATAACACCAACGCGATCACCATCTCCATCAAACGCGAGTCCAAGTTCGAGCTTTTCTTTTGCAACCACCTCTCTGATGTCCTGAAGGTTTTCTACCTTGGCAGGATCGGGGTGATGATTCGGGAAAGTGCCATCAACCTCGGTGAATAATTCTTCAACCTCGCATCCGAGTCGAGTAAACAACTGTGTAGCACAAACACCTGCAACACCATTACCGCAGTCACTGGCAATACGCATTTTGCGAGACAGCTTAACGTCGCCAAGGATACGATCAAGATACGCGTCCATAACATCTGTTTCTGAATAACCGCCCTCGCCACTGGCGAGATCATCATTGACCAGCCGTTGGTATAGCTCCTGGATGCCATCGCCAAACAATGCATCACCGCCGATCATCATCTTCAGTCCGTTATATTCGGGTGGGTTATGGCTGCCAGTTACCATAATGCCGGTACCCGTCTCGAGGTGATAGGTAGAAAAGTACAAAACCGGCGTGGGCACCATGCCGATATTTATCACGTCACATCCGGTGCTTTGAATACCTTTGGATAGTGCTGCAATCAAATCGGGCCCGGATAATCGCCCGTCGCGAGCCAGGATCACAGTTTTATGGCCGCGAGCCTGTGCCTCAGAACCAAATGCCCGACCAATTTGCTCGCAAGCTTCAGGGGTCAGCGCATCAGAAACAACGCCGCGAATGTCATATGCACGGAAAATGGACGCATCTATGTTCATTTACACTCTCTGTTTTTAAGTTAAATCTGACGCTGCAGCATCAATCCGGACGCTGAAGCAATTGGTAAAAGCGCTGCGGATAAGCCAAAGCGGATGCAGGAAGCCCGCCAAACGGATGCGTGGACCTCATTTATCGACTACCCGACGATCCAAACCCACCACTGCCGCGTCCTGTCAGGGTAAATTCTTCGACTACATCAAAAGCGGTTTGCACAACCGGCACGATAACCAATTGAGCAATCCGATCACCCACTTCAATGTTGAACGAGGCATCAGAACGGTTCCAGCATGAGACAAACAGTTGCCCCTGATAATCGGAATCAATTAATCCGACCAGGTTACCGAGCACAATGCCATGCTTGTGGCCAAGTCCGGAGCGCGGCAATAACAACCCGGCAAGACCCGGGTCTTCGATGTAGAGCGCAATTCCGGTTGGAATTAATTCCACAGCACCGGGCGGCATTGTTAATGTTGAATCGATACAGGCACGCAAATCAAGCCCTGCAGAGCCTTGTGTTGCATGCTCTGGCAGCGGTATCTCATGACCCACACGAGGGTCGAGAATTTTTACCTGGGCTTTATTCATTGGCGTTCGTTATTCCGGAATTCATCATCGTTTCAATTAACCGCTCTGGCAGAGCTGCTTAAAAAACATCCAGAGCTTACTGCATAAAAGTAAATCTATGTTCCGACACTGCTGTAATGATCAGCCACCAAATCAACAAGACTATTTGCAAGCGTCGTCTTGGATTGCAAAGCAAAAGACTTTGACCCACCATCACGCCAGAATACTTCTACGGCATTGCTCTCACTACCAAACGCACGGCCGTCACCAACCAGATTTGCGATGATCATATCGAGATTTTTTTTCTCTATTTTAGATCTGGCATAGTGCTCAAGGTTCTGAGTCTCTGCTGCAAAACCCACGCAAAAAGGTCGGTTGGCAGAGTTTGCAACGGTCGCGAGAATATCCGGATTACGTATCAGTGTGAGGGTTAAATCTTCCTCAGTTTTTTTAATTTTTTCGCCACTGGGAGACTCTGCGCGATAATCCGCCACAGCAGCGACCGAAATAAATATACCGGGTGCTTTAACACGCGACATCACCTCAGCATGCATCTCTTCAGCACTGGAAACATCTACCCGATTAACACCGATTGGTGTAGCCAGATTAACCGGCCCGCTCACCAGCGTAACCCGTGCGCCTGCAGATCGCGCCGCCTCTGCCAGCGCATAACCCATTTTGCCACTACTGTGGTTACTTAAATAACGTACCGGATCGATGCTTTCTCGAGTTGGCCCTGCAGTGATTAATACGTCTACGTCCTGCAATACACCGGAATACTCCGAATGTGTATGACCTGCTCCCGTGTTAACAGCTCGGGCATGGTCTGTACCCGAATCGTCTTGCAGCAGTGTGACGATATCATCCGGCTCAAGCATTCTACCGGCACCCGTTTCACCACAAGCCTGAGATCCAACACCAGGCCCAAGCACTCTGACTCCTCGACTTTGCAGAGTTGAAATATTAGCGCTTGTCGCCGCGTGCTCCCACATCATACTGTTCATCGCTGGTGCTATCGACACAGGTGCAGTTGTTGCCAGACACAAGGTTGTTAGCAGATCATCCGCAATTCCAGCACTCAGCTTTGCGATGGTATTGGCTGTCGCTGGTGCTATCAGAACCACATTCGCCCAACGCGCCAACTCTATATGACCCATTCCAGCTTCGGCCTGATCATCGAGCAGTTCTACATGCACCTCATTGCCGGACACTGCCTGAAATACTAACGGTCCTACAAACTCACAGGCGGCTTCGGTCATCACAACCTGGACTTCAGCACCATGATCTATCAGGCGCCTGACAATCTCAGGGGCTTTGTAGGCTGCAATTCCACCAGTGACACCCAGTATTATCTTTTTCGAAAACAGACTCATGGTTCTATTGTATCAGCCTGATTCCCAAGCAGAACAGCAAACGATATGTTTCGGTATCATCAGTATCTCGTTAATCTTACTATGTAAAAAAACCCGACCTGATCGACAGCATCTGCGAGCAAAAAATCTAACACTCACTCTATGGCAATGACAGATGTACCCGTCAGCGAGCGCCCGCGTGAGAAGTTGTTAACTCGTGGTGCTGAAACCCTGACAGATGCCGAACTGTTGGCAATATTTGTGCGCACTGGAGTACCGGGGCGCAACGCAGTAGAAATAGCACACGACATCATTGCCGAGTTCGGTGGGTTGGTCGGGCTGCTGCAGGCCAGCAAATCAAAATTCTGCAATACCCGCGGACTCGGCCCGGCAAAGTATGCGCAATTATCTGCTGTTTTAGAAATAGCCAAGCGATATCAGTTCGGCAAAGCTGAAACCGGTGCGTTTCTGGAATCACCTGATGCGGTAAAAAGCCTTGTTGCACTGGAAATGCGGGATCTTGAACACGAGATCTTTGCCTGCCTGTTTCTGGACAACCGGCACCGACTAATTTCTTATGAGGCCTTGTTCAGAGGAACCATCGACTCGGCCAGCGTTTATCCACGTGAGGTAGTCAAGGCGGCACTCGCCTGCAATGCTGCAGCAGTGGTGCTGGCGCACAATCATCCTTCAGGAATTGCAGAGCCGAGTCGCGCCGACATCGACATTACTGCACGTCTTACCAAAGCGCTTAATCTTATTGATGTACGCGTTCTCGACCACATTATTGTCGGCGGTAACTACCAGGTGTCACTGGCCGAACGCGGGGAAATGTAGCCTGCCAACATAGCAACAAAAATACGAGTTAATGCGAATCAGGTAAGCAAGCCGGGTATAAAAAAAGGGCGATCCGCAGATCACCCTTCTTGTGCATTACAACTATCGTTTTACAGCAAATGCTTAAAACTCAGGGGAAGCTTAGTTAAGCGCTTCAACCCGTATTTCAACACGTCTGTTCAAACGTCGCCCTTCAGCATTGTCGTTGCTTGCGATAGGCGCAGTCTCGCCAAGGCCAGATGCAGTTACCGGAACCTGAGGGAATGCACCCTGCAAACTTGCTTTAACTGTTTCAGCACGTCGCTCTGACAAGCCCTGGTTGTACTCGGTGGCACCGCGGCTGTCAGCATGGCCAACCACATCGATTAGCTCGATATCAGAATAAGATCTCAGCTTGTCGATCAAAGTATCCATTTCGCGGTTACCCTGGCCCGTCAGTTGCGATGAGTCATAAGGGAACAAAGCACGTCCACTCAATACCACCTTCTCTACTTCAGCTGCAGGAGGCGGAGTAGGAGGCGCTGGTGGTGCCGGAGGCGGAGGCGGAGGCGGTGGAGGTGGTGCAACTGCTGCCGGAGCCGGAGCTGCAGCAACCTTATCACCAGCGTCTTCTTTACCTTCGCAAGAACCAATCTCGGTGTCTTCGCTGAAACTACTACTATGGAGGCAGCCGTCAGCAACGCCAACAACACCACCACTCGAATTGGCAATGTAACTCTCAGTTGCCTTTAATGCGTCACCGTCAGCACCACCACCCGCTAGCGTGCCGCAACCTGTAAGGATCGTCGCTGTAATAGCAACGGACAGGAGTTTTATATGCATGGAAATCACTCCGATTTTGCAAGAATACTCTAATTAAAATTATATAAGAGCAGAATCCGTACGTTTCCTACTCACCCACAGGGTGCACGGTTGGCCGTGCGCTTTTTTGTTTTACCGCAACAGAGTAAGTGACACTCACCCCACGCGACATGCCGCCTTAAACCTATTAATCGAATTCTGAATCTGAATTTTCATAATACGTACACGGTTGACCAGAATCCTAACACAACTTTATGTGAGATAATCAACAATTGCCGGTCCACAATCTTTGATACTTTCTACCTCTTGGGTCCCGGACAGATCGATTATTGTATTATTTCTTTCTAGTTCAGTGATTTATGTTTCATAAAATGTACAGATCAGTCATGACTGACATTTGTTGTCTTTGCGACACTCAAGGGCTGCCGGGCCTGGATTTGTGTGATAAATGCTACAAAAGCCTGCCCCACAACCACTTTAGCTGCAGCAAATGCGCTGTTCCCGTGGTTTCCACAACAGCTGATCACACTCCCAATCGAGTTTGCGGAAGATGTTTATCCAATCCGGGGGATATTGACGACGCAATTATTCCCTACCTGTACCGGCCACCGATCGACTTCATGGTCAAGAGACTTAAGTTTTCTGAAGAAAACAAATTCAGTCGTTTGCTCGGAGAACTGCTTTCAGATGCCGTTGAAAAACACTACAGCAGTGAATCCGGCCGGGATTTTCCCGATATCATTCTGCCGGTTCCCGTCCACAGGCAAAGACTATTGGAACGCGGGTACAACCAGGCAGAGCAAATAGCGCGCACTGTCACCAACAGGTTCGGTATGCAGCCGGACACATCGACAATTGCCAGATCTGCAACACAGCTGCCGCAATCGAGCTTGAGTGCCGCGCAGCGCGAGGCAAATATTCGTCGCGCTTTTGAAGTGCAGCAACCAGAAGCCATTCGTGGATCGCATGTCGCTATTGTTGATGACGTCTACACCACAGGGGCGACAGCGCGAGCGATATCCAGACGACTTAAATCGGCTGGTGCACGCCGCATTACTATGTGGGCGACTGCGAGAACACCGTAACCATTCTTTTGTACCCCACTGGTCTAGATTTTAGGAGTACTCATAAGCACTCGACTCAGCGCAGGATCAGGTGCTTTTGTTGCTGTACTTAACAAATTATCAATACGCTGCTTTAACTCAGCGCAGCGTGATTGACGGGATTTACGTTCCTCACTGACTTTTACCAGATCATCATTTATTTGTTGTTCAATTTGCTGCAGCCCATTTTTTAATCCGGCATGCAGTGCGCGGTAGATCGAATCAGGTAAAGATGGCACAAAGATTTTTTCTACTACCCATGGCAGCAACCAACCCAATCCGGCCAGCAACAAGCCATTGACAAGAAAATCCACTCCGACATAGGCAGTGCGATCTTCAGCACCAGTGATAAATCCGTTCACAACACGCCATGCCACCCAGACAAGCGCGAGTATCGGCAACACAATCTTTAAGATCGATGCGGCGTGCGCAACTAATCTTTGCGATGCTGTTCCCGGTGCTTTTATCGCAGCGGCGACTGCCTGATTCAAGTGACGACTCATAGTCTCTTCCAGATCGTTAGCAACACCGGTATTCACGTGGCCCATCGGGTCATGGTCTGCAACAACAAAATCAACCATTCCAAATACGTTTTTTGGTACACCATGCTCACCATCAGCAAGCCTAAATTGCTGAACTGAACTCTGATAGCGTACCGTAAGCCATTCATCCCACAGTGAACCAGCTGATGTTCTAGCTGCTACATTGACCGCTATTTTGGTTGTAGAACTGGCTCCAGTCAGCGATTTCAACACGCTGCTCACCGCATTGGATTTTTCTTCGGCAAATAATTCACTGTGATTTTTAAAAGGTCCGTCAAGATGAGCGATAGCCGACTGTTCGAATTCCTGCCAATGCTTCGTAAAAGAATCAGTCAAACTTTCACTCGAAGCATTAGCAAGAAGAGCCGCATGACTTTGCAGTTGTGTGTGCGAACGCTGCAGGCGCTGCATCCATCCGCGCTCTTGCAGCTGCAGAACAACGTTATGATTCGAAAGTGAGCCTATTACATCAACCATCGCATCAAGTTCATCTTCATCAGGCTGATCGTCGTCAGGCTGACCTGCAGATATCGTGCGAAAAACCTGTGGTGAGGAGAAACCACTGCTTTCAAGTAAGTTGATAAAGTCACGATACTGCACAGGGTCAGCTCGATCCCACTTGTTTATAACAAATAGCCATGCATGTCGGTAACTGTTGTCGAGCATCATACGCCATCCCTCAGCGTCTTTATAACGCTCGGGAGTCACTACATATATCAGTAAATCAATGTGCGGTAACCATTGAAGTACCTGATCTTTGTTAGACGTTTCATCGCTGTCAAAATCAGGCATATCTACCCACATCACATCAGCTAACGCATCATTGCTGTGTCGGTTGTCAGAGAAGCTCGACGGGTCAAAGTGATCAGGCAACGCATTCAGCGCGACACTTTCATGCAGGTAAGCAGTAATTTCCATTGATGTAGGCCGCACCACACCAGTACGCGCAATTTCGGCGCTTGCCAGCCTGTTTAACAACGAACTTTTACCGACGCCTGTACCACCAAACAAACCCACTACCAATGGCCTTTCTGTGCCAGTAAATAGGTCGACCGGGCTTTTGCTATCAATCAAACGGTCTGCAGATGGCAACCAACCAGCAGCACTGAGTGATGCGGCAAGCTGCTCTGACTCTTCAAAGAGGGACCGCGCCAGCCTTTCAGACATTACCGGCCTCAAGCTTTGCTGTCATACGTTCTAATTCATCCTCAGAAATATTTACATTCGGCGCTACGTTTTGTCCTAGCTGTATAAACGGTTTGCCCAGCTTTCTATTGATCAGTGAGCGCACCTCTTTTTCCTGGTAAGCGGTCAGATTTTTTTGAACGCGTTGCATGTATTTCCCTAATGCACCTTCTGTCAGCAGAGTCGTTAAGGACAACATCGCGGGCGCTACCACCAGATCAACAGCACCCAGGCCACCGGATTTAACAGCCAGGACAACAGCGGCAGCATCAGCGGTTACTCTGGCAGCTCGCAGGCCATTAAGTGTGGCCGGTTGTTTCTGCAATTCCTGATAAAGTGACTGCGCAGCGCGGTCGATCTCGACCTGTAGCATCGTTTGATAATTATCGACACTTTTGTTGTAGCGGGTTTTTATTTCCAGCTCAGCTCCAGTGACCTGCTCTCGCATTTGTGACCACCAATTGCCGTCCGCACCCGATTCCCTGTCAGCTATCGAGGCTATCAGGGTAGCAGTTGAATGCTTACCGAGCTCATCCAGCAAACGCCGCTCCTCATTGCGGTCGTCATCCGTGACAGGTGCGGGCTCTTTAGCGGCACTAACCAATGTACGAACAGGCCAGGTGACAACACTGCGAATCTTGCTTAAGGGTTTAGCCATCCCGGGAACTTCAAGCAGCACCAGTAGTTCCGACAACGCGAGCTGTATCACTTCGCGATGTCGATCGCTGTCAATATATTCCGTACGGTACCTTTGTGCGGTTTCTTTTGCTACCGTATCCACCAGAACTTTATATTCAGTCTGCATTCGGTGCTCTGCACTAACACCGGCAGTCCAGCCGGACCAGTGGCTGCGTATAAAGGCAAGCGACTTATTTTTTAACTCATCCCGACTGGCAGGTTGCAGGCACGCTTTGATGTTTTGCAGCAGGTCAGCCAGCTCTTCCTGTGCAATCAAAAGTGCACTCTGCGCGAGTTGTTGTTTTGAATATTCACCGATAAAACTCAGCGGTGAGATCTGAGAGGCACTCAGCACACGAGCGTATTTTTTTTCAATTGATGCCTTTAGCTCAGCTTGCACATTGGGTGGAGTTTTATTCATCACCATTACAAGCGGTGTGTTAAGTGACGCAAGTAACTCAAGCATGATCCAGACAGTTTTGTCTGCATACTTATCTATACTGACAACAAACACAACCAGGTCTGCCAGCGCGAGCACTTTGATTAGAGGTGTTCTGTAGTCGAATGAACGGATCGAATCGAAGTCCGGTGTATCCCACACTACATTGTCAATTAATGGTGAGTTCGGACTTAGCGTTTCCTGCAGCGAGTATTCCGAAAGCACCTGGCGGTCGAGTGTATTCTGCAGTGAATGTTTAAGTTCACCAAAATAATCTGTTGCCCAATTTTCCTGATCGGCGTAACGGTCCTGCAGCTCCGGCACTATATGGAAACCCTGGCAGTGAACTGTAAAGCCCGCTTCCGCACTCGATTCCGCCAACCGCTGCTGGAGTAAGATGTTCGTAACTGTGCTTTTACCCACCTGCGTCGGACCCACAACCACAATCTGAGATGGCACCGGATTATTATCTCCGGATAGCTCCAAACGACGCAAAGCGTTTTGCGCTATCGACAGGGTTGTTAGTGTCGCACGGATATCTGACTGATTTTTACTGTTACCGGCAGGCTCCACATCCGTGTAATTATCATCCTGCAACAATTCACGATTGCGACTAATCAACTGGGAAATAAACTGATACACGATGTGTAGCTATGCGCCCGTTAATTAATTTAGCTGGCGGACAAGATAGTCCAGAAAAAAACCTGCAAACAACAACGCACCCATGTGATTGTTCAGCATAAATGCATCAAAGCATGGTGCAGCCTGGCGAGTTTTTATTAGCTGATATTGCCTGGCCAGTACCCCTGACGCCGCTACCCACCCCAGTGCAAACATCCAGCCTGATCCAGTGGCAAGTGCAACAGCCGCCACTATCACAAGCACTGCAACTTGTATCAGCATGACAACTGCTACCTCATTTTTCCCGAACAAAATAGCGGTCGATTTCACCCCAAGCTTTATATCATCCGGACGGTCAACCATAGCGTAGATCGTGTCGTAAGCCAGCGCCCACGCAATAGCAACAGCATAGATAAGCCAGGCTACGGGCTGCACGCTGCCAGTTTGCGCGGCACTAACCATAGGTACTGCCCAACCAAAAGCCAGACCGAGAAATAACTGCGGCCAATAGGTGAATCTTTTGGTAAACGGATAAAGAAAAGCCAGCACCACTGCCACAAACGACAATGCCACTGTCAGCCGATTCATTGTTAATACGAGCAGAAAAGACACAAATGCCAGCACCGCTGCTACCAAAATAGCCTCTTTCGGTGACACCGCTCCTGTGACTAAGGGCCGGTCCTGCGAGCGTTCGACTGAACCGTCAATATGACGATCGGCAAAGTCATTTATTGCACAACCGGCCGAACGCATTAAAAAAGTCCCTGCCACAAAAACCAGCAACACACGCCAGTCCGGTCTGCCTTCAGACACAATCCATAGTGCCCAGAGCATCGGCCAGAGCAACAACGCGCTACCAATAGGTCTATCAGCACGAACCAGTTTTACATAATGATGCAAACGATTGGTAATCAACGTAGCGTACCTGCAGACAGCATAGTGTTATTCTTGAGCTAGACTTATATAATCTCCCCCGATTATAAACCTCCCGGCCACACTCGCTCGACAATTATTTGTGAAATCGTAGTCTCCGGAACAACAACTGCCACCAAGTGAACGGTGAGGACTGTAAATGAAATATCAATATGATCTGATTGCCATCGGCGGAGGCAGCGGTGGTGTGGCATGCGCCCGTCGAGCAGCAAAGCACGGGGCCAAATGTGCAGTAGTAGAGTTTGACAGACTTGGAGGCACCTGCGTTAATCGAGGCTGCGTGCCAAAGAAAGTCATGTGGTTTGGAGCACACATTGCCCAGGCCCTTAACGATGCTGGTGGCTACGGATTTAATATTGAGAAAAAAGGCTTTGACTGGAACCAACTGGTCACCGACCGAGAGCAATACATTCGACGCCTGAACGGTATCTACGAAAAAAACCTTGGTAAAGAAAACGTTGAATATCTAAACGGATTCGGTTCACTGGTCGATGAACACACTGTCAAAGTCGGAGATAAAACCTATACCGCAGAGCGGATAATACTGGCGCCGGGGGGAACACCGGTAGTGCCTGATATTCCAGGTGCGGAGCTTGGTATGACTTCTGACGGTTTTTTTGAACTCACTGAAATGCCGAACAGGGTCGCAGTCGTTGGTGCAGGGTATATTGCCGTGGAGCTAGCCGGCATGCTGCATTCACTTGGTGCTGATGTCAGCCTGATAATAAGGCGCGAGCATTTTTTGCGCGAGTTTGATGACCTTCTTTCAGGAACACTTACGGAGATAATGAATAACGAAGGCTTGAAGATTATCAACAACACCGAGCTTAAAGAGCTTAAATCTGTCGGCGGCTCTATTAACCTGACCACAAAAGATGATCGCAATCTCGGTGAGTTCGATCAGGTGATCTACGCCATAGGCAGGCGCCCGTTAACAGAAGACCTTAATTTGCAAAGTGCAGGTATCGAAACAGACAGCCGCGGATATATCCCGACTGATAAATTTCAGGCAACCAATATCGAAAATATTTTTGCTCTTGGTGATGTTACCGGACGCGAACAGCTCACGCCGGTTGCCATTGCAGCAGGACGCCGTCTTGCTGAACGCCTTTATGCAGGCATGTCTGACAGACATTTAGACTATGAAAATATAGCCTCGGTTGTTTTCAGCCACCCTCCGATTGGTGCAGTAGGACTAACAGAGGCTGCAGCGCGAGAGAAGTACGGCAATGACATTAAGTGCTATCAAACATCATTTACTCCCATGTATCACGCGTTGACCGAACATAAACAAAAAACAGCCATGAAACTGGTCGTACAGGGAGCCGAGGAAAAAGTAGTCGGCATACATTTAATCGGTGCCGGAGTCGATGAAATGTTACAGGGATTTGCTGTCGCAATGAAAATGGGTGCAACCAAAAAAGACTTCGATGATACGGTTGCAATTCATCCAACGAGTTCTGAAGAACTGGTTACATTGGTTTAGGCAACAAACTCACAGTGCTGGCCTTTTAAAACAGATCTGCACAGACAGATCTGATAACAAGTCAGCCGATTAATTTTAAAGCAACATAAGGCACAAGGCTAAAAACCAGTGTCATCAATTTATAATTCGCGAGAAAATTAAAGTGTTTTGCTCTGACTGTCTCTTCCGGAAGTAAAAACAATCCGGCATGAAGTCGTGGTATCCATTCACGCCCAAGATACAGACTAACGGTGGTAACGGTAAGAATTACGCTATTTATTATAAAGCACCAACCAAAAAACTCTGTCAATAATTCAACGGTAATTGCCATAGCATTAACTGCTCGGTCTTCTACCTACTAACTGAAGTGCCGCAAGGTAATTGGTTTTAATAAAATCGGACAACTCTTCGAACTGTTCGTCACTTAAATCTTCAAGTGTTTCATCCGTAAATATTTCATTCAGTTTTGCACGTCTGCTCGATGTAACTGAAGATGCAACCCGTGAATCATAATCATCGGATGCTTTATTCCTGAATTGATCTCTGGAATTACTATCTGCCGATTCTTCTGAACTGTTATTTGCATCGTACAAGCTACGCAGCTTATCGAAAAACCCCATTGGGTCATTTTGCTTTAACAGTGCTGAAATCTGGTCAAGCCAGTCATTAGGAAATACATCATGTCCCGCTTCAACAGATTCAATTTTGTTCGCGGCATTCTGTCGATTCATCGCCCGTGCAAAACCATCGATGGAATAACCCGCTGCTTCACGCAACTCGCGCAAGTACTCACCAGCCTGTTGAAATTCGTCCGTTGCACTATTATGCACGTCATCGGTATTGCGGTGGTTCGACGTTGAATCGACGTTACCGGATTCACTGTAGCTTTTATGCACTGTGTTGTCGTTAGCTGGGATGTGTTCAGGAGATCCGTCGCCGAATTTCCTGGAGAGATCATTGGCTATTGACATAAACTCACCAATGACTCGCGCAGCCTGTTCACCGGCCTCTTTATATTTCTGCTTATCTGAGTAGTGACGTGAATTCATAATACTAATTCCGTTCCTGGGCTTTTAATGAATCTGGGGACAAACCGGGTTTTTCCAAGCCATAGCAAAGTATGCATATACGCCTGCCGTTACTTTCCGGGCGATTCTTTACTTTTGCTCTGAAACCCAGCTATCAATCAAATGTCGCGCTATCGAGTCAACACGCGGCAATTTCAAGCCATCACCCTCGTCTGCCCACTCGCCGAATTGTAAAATTTCATCTGCGCTGAACCAGCCAGCATTCGCCAGCTCCTGATTATCAAGCACAATATCCGAGTTTACCGCGCTTGCGACGAAGCCCAGCATAATAGACTGCGGAAACGGCCAGGGCTGTGACGCCACGTAACGGGGATTTTCGACCACCACACCTGACTCTTCATACACCTCACGAATAACAGCAGCTTCAAGAGACTCGCCAGATTCAACAAAACCAGCCAGGGTCGAATAACATCCTTCCGGCCAGGCAGGACTTCTGCCAAGCAAACACTTTTTATTGCCACTTTGGTCTTCGTGGTGGACCAGCATAATCACCGCAGGATCAGTGCGCGGGAATACTTCAGACTGACACTTCTGGCAGCGCATGGAATGCCCCGCAGACTCAGACTGATTCTCGCCGCCGCACTTACTGCAATAACGACAGACGCTTTGCCAGTGACTCAGCCCACGCGCATAGGCATGAATGGATGCAATATCCGGATCCAGTGTCGCACCAGCAGCTCTTAAGTCCTGAAACACTGCTTCGGGATAAATCTCGCACCACTTTGATGCTTGTTCGTCACAACACTGCACGGAAAACCAGGCACAGTTGCTACTATCAAGCCCAAGAAAAGTCTTATTTTCCGGAATGATATTGTGAGCAATTAAATCTGATTGCCGCACAGCTACAGGTTCAAACAACGATCTGAACAAGCTCTTGTTATTGTGTAATAGAACAACCCTGCTATCCGGGTGACACCATAGCGCGTTAACTTCATCAGTTGACCGACGCATAGCATCAGCGCGGTTCAGTGTGACTTTTGCATATTGCAGTTCGCGATCCACAGCGGTGCCAGTATTATCGATCTCCAATACAGTGTATCAGCACTGAAGTCATGCCGTTTACCAGAACGACTGTCCGCCCGTCTCTAGAAAGAAAATCCTACAAACAGAGAGAGTGATTTCCCGTCCAGCACTTCTCCATCAAACACCGCTTCATCATCTGTGGTAAATGTTCGCACAAATTCAGGCACATACTCGATATCGGTAAAACGCAGCCCGAGTCTCGCCGTGCGAAGAGGATGTCGGCGTCGATCAAATCGAGTTCCAAATACACCTCGACTCCCCAGGGTAGTCAGCGCGTATTCGAGTGTGTAGCCCAGCGCATTATCAAACTCAACGTCCGTTGCGCATATAGAATTTATATCGCAGCGAAAACCTACTCCTGTGTGTGCGGTCAACCCGACCCCAAATTCATGACCACCAAAATTTTGCAGTGCCATAAGATCGAAACGCACTCGGTCAAATGTAGATTCCCCATTAAATCGGCCGGTCGAGTCCAGTTCATAACCTGCGGTCAAGCGCAGCATGGTTGAACGATTTAGCGCGGCTAACACCCCACCCTCGACCAGAAATCCACCTCCACTACGAACTCTGTCTGTATCGCCAAAGTTGTCGGTGAATCGCCCCACCACGTCGCCGCCAGATCCAACACCACCGGCAAAATAAGTAGTCAGGTAAGGTCTCTGGTAACGCAACTCGGAGCCCTGGCGCCCGCGATGACGTTCCGGTTGATGGCGATCCGGGTATGGAGTCACAATAACTTCATGATCAGCAATAGCGGTATTTGTATTTGCTATGACCAGTGCGAAAAATATTATTGCCGATTTTGCGGCGGATTTTATTGCAGAACTTATCGCAGATACGGGCACTGTGTATTTCATCGGGTATCCCTTAATTTACTGACCGTCTTACTACTGCAGTTATTAACCTGATTAATGGTGTCTACTGCGGTGAGCCTGGACGGTGTTACTATCAATGAATCAGAACTATCGGTGTTTTACAACTATCAGAATCTAATTCTCTCTGAAGGCGACTGAACATTAACTGTCCCGATAGTTTAATTTAGTTCAAACAGTTACAACTTTGTGCTGTTCAGCATTCTCAGGAGTCCCGCATGTGCGGTCGAATGAATATTTCGGATCACGAAGGTATACAGTGGCTTCTGGATCAGCTGGGCCTGATTTTGCCCGAAGACAAGTTCACAGCAAAATACAACGTGTCACCAACTGCCGCTATCTGGGGTGTGCTGGTATCAAGAACCGCCACTACTCTTGAGCCAATGCAATGGGGTTTTGTACCACCATGGGCAAAACAAGGGCAGTTTAAAAGACCTTTATTCAATGCCCGATCCGAAACGATCTGGGAAAAGCCTTCTTTTAAAAATCTAATTCGGCGTTACAGGGGAATTGTGCCGATAAACGGATTCTACGAATGGCAGCGCCGGGGCAGTTCAAAGATCCCTAACTACATAACCATGCAGGATGCTCCGGCTATGGGTTTAGGTGCAATTATCCAGAGTCACGCAGATGGTTATAGCCAGTGCTGTCTGATTACCGCAGATGCCAACTCGCAAATGCAGGATGTGCACAATCGACAGCCGGTGGTAATAAAACCAGAAGACATGGACGATTGGCTGAACAACGATAACGTCGACAATATAAATCGTTGTATGCAACCACTGCCATCCGGCGTATTTGCTATTAAGCAAGTCGGCAACTACGTTAACAATGCGCGTAACGACGGACCCGATTGCCTGGCTGACATTTCAGCTGATGAGAGTGCCACAAAAAAAGACACGGATTCGTAGGTTTCAAGCACAGTCAAAGTATTTTTTATAACTGCCGATATCTTTGTTCGGGTTTTAACTAGTTGGCGATTGGTCAGCCTTGAGCTGCCATTAAAGTCGGATATTCCGACATCGTCGAGCGGCATTGATATGCAAGCAACACCGACAATCAGACAAATTGGCACTGTAACAATTGTTCTAATAACAATTGTCTGTGCAGTAGGGCTCGCGTTCCTGACAAACAGCGAATCTAGTGAACTAAAAAAAGCGCTAACAGCGGTGTTGCTTCTCATTATTGTCGCTGCACAAACGCAGTTATATCGTATTCATCTGATCCAGCAGCGGCGCCAGGTTCGCTTCCATAAACTTGGAAGAAAACTGGTTCACATAAAAGCGGTGCGACAGCGAGACGAAGCACTGGCGCTAAAAATACTAAATCACATCAACTGCACTCTGGATCCAGTGCCTGATCATGCGTGTATCTGGCAAAAACCACTACACGGTTTTTCCGGAGACCTTGCTCTCGCTTATGAAAGTAGCTGCGGCAAAAAATATACCTTGCTTGCAGATTTGACCGGTCATGGTATAGCCGCGGCGATAGGCTCTGCACCGGTTGCCTCTATTTTTCGCGCAACCACAAAAAAGGGCTGGACAGTAGAGAACATTGTTACTGAAATGAATAACCGTTTGCAGGAGTTGCTGCCATCCTCTTTTTTCTGTTGCGCCGCTATTGTGATGGAGGAAAACGGCACCGTTACCGTGTGCAACGCCGGCTTACCCGAGATAATAATTACTAACAACGAAGGTCAAATTGTGGACTGCGTGATCAGCGCTCAGCTGCCCTTAGGTATTGAGAAAATCAATGCCGACGATGTGATGGTTGTCACAAGCCAATACCAGCAACGGCATCAGCTCTATGCGTTTACCGACGGATTAATCGAGACCACCAGCGCAAATGACGAAGTCTTTGATGTTGATGTACTCAGCAAACTGCTATGCACTATGAACAAGGGTTTCGGTCGAATACAAACAATCACCGATAGCTTTGAATCGTTTTCTAAAGATTCTTCACCGGACGACGACATATCTATTGTTGAAGTGAAAATCTGTTGACGGAGTGAAGTCAAAGTCGTCTGCTGGCCCGGATGGCGGGAAACTGATCCCTGAGGAGTTTTACAACAACAAATGAGACTTACTTTCTCATAAAAAAAGGCGGTAAATTGGTGGGGGGCGCTTCGGCAGAACCCACCCTTTTACTTACTCGCCACCCACCGCAACTAAATTCTCTCGCCAATTAAATATCAGCAATTGCTAAGTCACCATTGCTGAACCACTGCCCGCCATCGCAAGTGCGGCTACGGTACCCTCAATAGTTGCTTGCAGTACGAGTTGTTTATCACACGTGAATTCTGGATCGCGCTCTCAGAGCACTATTTAACCCCGGGCCGGAACCTTAAGTGTTTAAGGTTCCGACAGGATTGGTGTATCAGTCTTTGAGTACAAATGTTACTTTTAAAGCTACACGGTATTCGGTGATCTTGCCTTTCTCAACAACAACTTTTTGATCTTTAACCCAGGCACCAGTGATGTTCTTTAGAGTTTTGTCTGCACGCGCCACTCCCTCTGCAACTGCATCATCAAAACTTTTTGTGGATGATGAGATAACTTCCGTAACCTTTGCTATTGACATGTATATTCTCCCGGTATGTCCAACTAAATTGATTATTAGCGATCTTGAATTAAGCTTAGCCCCGCTAAAATGGCTGGCTCATCATAACTGAATATCGCAGATGCCTGCCAGACCAACGGTAAAATCACATTAAAATCACAGAGCCAAATGAATATTTCACCTTTTGATACATTTGTTGACCGAAGCCAATCAGATTCAATCAAATGGCAGAAATTCGATGAATCGGTCATTCCAATGTGGGTCGCCGACATGGAATTCGCGACCCCGGTCGCAGTCACTCGAGCCATGTCGCGGCGCATAGAGCATCCCATTTTCGGCTATACCTCAGCGCCGCCTTCACTGGTTGAAAGTGTTGCCACATATTGTGCAAGCAGACATCAATGGACAATAGACACTGACTGTTTCAGCTGGATACCCGGTGTCCTGCCGGCGATTACAGCCGCCGTTCAAATAGCAGGTGCAGCCGGAGATGAAATCATTGTCTTCCCGCCGGTGTATCATCCGCTGTTACATATACCTGCAAAAAACGGCAAGACCCGGGTTGATGTGCCATTAGTCTATAAAAAAGACGAGGTTCACCAAGGCGGCAGTAACACCGGTAAATGCAGTGGTGAAGGCGCATGGAAGATCGACTTCGATTCTCTGGAAGCAGCCTTTACAACCAGGACTGCAGCTATCTTACTTTCATCGCCACATAACCCGATGGGTGTGATGTTTAGCGAAGACGAGCTTTTTAAACTGGCAGCACTTTGTGCAAAAAGAAATGTGTTACTTATTTCTGACGAAATACATTGCGATCTGATTTTAAGCAAAGAAAAAAAACATATTCCAACCGCGCTGGCAGCAGGTGAACACCATCAATGTGTTATCACAATCATGTCTCCGAGCAAAACATTTAATCTCGCTGGCGCTAACTGTTCCTTTGTGCACATCGCTGATCCGGATTTGCGTAAAAAATTCAACGCAGAATGCCTGTACACCGTACCTTTCGTTCCTACACTTTCATACACAGCTGCTGAAGCGGCGTATTCTCACGGCTGGGAGTGGCACGCTCAGCTTATTGATTATCTCAGAGGCAATCACGACTACCTGCACTCCATCATAAACAACACTGAGCTGCTCTCTATGGACACGCTGGATGCGACTTACCTGGCCTGGATAGACACCAGACGGCTGATGTCCGAAGACGCCAACGATTTCTTTAAAAATGCAGGAGTTGGACTGTCACCCGGCAGCCAGTTTGGAGATAAAAATTATCAGCGATTAAACTTTGCCTGCAGCCGAGGGCAACTCGAACAAGGCGTTGAAAGAATGCTCAGCGTTCTTTAATGAAGGATACAGAATCACTACAGACCTACAGACACAAACCCGTCAGTTTGCCGCCGGCAGCTGGCGGGAATTGCATCAGTCAACGCCATCTTAATGCCACTAATTCTTATACCAAACCGTTTACAAAACTTCTATTCTTAATAGTCAGTCCAGCTCAAGATCACCCTGATACAAAGCATTGAGCAACGACACCGTCATTCTCGCCGAGGCGCCCCACAGCAATTCACCATCGAAGTGATTGTAATAAACCACTTTCAGAGTGGCATGCAATTCACCTCGGGTCAGCTCTCTGTCACGCAGTTCTACGTTGTTCTGATCAGCCAGCCAGCGCAGTGGAATCGAGAAGATCCGGTCTACCTCTGTTGGTTGAGGACGATAGTTATAGGGCCAGGGAACAATACCGACAACCGGCGTGACCGCATAGTTACTGCTGGTCCGATACTCGGGTAACACATGAATTACCTCAATTTTTTGGGTTTCCAGACCGATTTCCTCGTACGCCTCACGCAGTGCTACGGCAACGTCGTCTGCATCATTTTCATCGCGCCTGCCACCCGGAAAAGCTACCTGACCACTATGGTGATCGCGGACATTCGCAACCCGACGAATAAATAACACATGCCACTCACCATTATCGCGATACAGCGGCAGCAACACCGATGCGGACCTGACCGTGGCCGGGTTTGTCAGTGCTGGGGGCATATCCGAACGCTGCAAATAGCCCGCTACTGTCTGCACCCAGGCCAAAGACAAGTCTGCCAACTGTCCTGAAAGCGGCTTAGGCATAAGAGATCTCAAATGTTGGCACGAATTGCGCGACTCCGCGGGGTTGATGGATACAAACTTATCTCATATGAAGCACCACAGCCACTCATGAGCCAACTCAAAAAAGCAGACCCCGCAGAGTCCAATGACTCAGGCAGCACTTTACGAGTACTGATTGCCGAGCAGGAACAAGCTGTGCGTGATGCACTGATAGATCGGGTGGAAAAAAGCCTCGGTGTCGCAGCCGATGCAGTCAACACCGCAGCCGCCGTGCGCAAGCTATTGGAAAAACACTCTGGCGAATACGTGCTGGCAGTGGTGGACACACGCCTGCCGGACGCACCCAATGGAGAAGTGCTGGATGCACTCACAGCGAATTCTATTCCGACCATCGCCATCGCATCGAAAGTTACGGAGGAAATCGCCGAACGAATGCTGGACAAGCATATTATTGACTGTGTTTTAAAGCGTACTGAAGAAGACACTGAGTTATTAGCCGATATCGTGCAACAAACTTTACGCAATCCGCAACGCAAAATTCTCTACTTCAGTACTGACGATATTAATCGCAAAAAGATCCGCCAGCTGCTGGATATTCACCGCTATACAATTATCGATGTTCGAAACAAAGCCGATATTCGCCGGCAACTCAGCGAACATCAGGATATCTCCTTAGTCATCATGGATCAGAGCACCCTACAGTTCAACGCAATCGATACCATCAGTGACTTAAGGCAACTCTACCGGCGTGAAGACCTGGCAATCGCGACGGTATGTGATCACGAAGATCAACAACTCGGTGCTAAACTCTTACGCGCCGGTGCCAACGATGTCATACGTCAGCCAATGCCAACTGATGAGTTTTACTATCGGGTTAAGCAATGTGTTGAGTCGGTAGAACGTGTGCGAGAAATCAAATACTCGGCCACTCGGGATCTTCTAACCGGCGTCTATAATCGCGACTACCTGTTCGATGTGGGTGAAAAGCTCTATGCAAGTGCACAGCGCGGCGATATAAAATTGACTCTTGCAATGATTGAGATAGACAATTTCGAAGATATCACCACGCAGCACAGCCCAAAAGCAAGTAACACTGTCCTCGAGACTCTTGCACCTCTTCTCAGTAGCGAGCTGCGACAGAACGATGTGCTGGCGCGTTACGACGCTTCGACATTTGTCTGCCTTGTCAGTAATGTCGGCGAGCACAACGCCATCATGGTTTGTGAAAGAATCCGGCAACTGGTAAACAAGAGCCAAATCGAGTATCAGGAAAAAACATTTTCAGTAAGCTGCAGCATCGGCGCTACCACAAGCCCCGATGATTCTTTACTCAAAATGATCGGCAACGCACATCATTCATTGCAGGAAGCAATCGAAAAAGGCAGAAACTGCGTTGTAGTAACTGACGCTACAGCAGTCGGTTCCTGATCGCACCACACCGCTCGCAACGGTACACTGTCACCAGTTTGCCGCTCTTTACATCAAACTTCTGGTTTGTTTGAACCTTCCACTTGTGATGGTTGTTGGCGCAAAGGGTCTTGCCCTTTGAAGATGCTTTTTTCTTATTGAAAGGAAGTATTTTTGCCATTAGTAGTTAAATTCAATGATCGAGCATCGCGCTATAATTTTCTTTTATCGGCAACGCTACTTCAATAAAAACCCGGCGCGTGTGTTGCTCCGCGAACGATATCAAGTTAACGTAACTTCGTCCCAATTGAGTATCACCAATGATAACTACATTCAGGGGTCATCCAAAAAAGTAACAACCGACCCCACAAAGTGCCACAACAGAGGAAAAACCGATGAAATCAGTCTCTCAACTTATCGCCGGCAAATCATCTGAAATCTGGACTATTGACCCGGAACAACCGGTACTGGATGCCATAAAATGTATGGCAGTACAGAATATCGGCGCATTGCTTGTTACTGAAAGCGAGCGTCTGGTCGGCATCATATCGGAGCGGGACTATGCTCGCAAAATCATTTTACGCGGCAAATCATCGAGCGAAACACCGGTATCAGAAATAATGTCTGGCAATGTGATCACAGTCTCGCCAGACGATACGATCGATATCTGCATGTCGTTGATGACGCGCAATGACATCAGGCACTTGCCAGTACTTGAAAGAGGCAAAATCACCGGTGTTTTATCAATAGGCGATCTGGTCCGCGAAACAATCGTTGAACAACAACAAACTATCGAACACCTGGAAGGCTACATCATGAGTTAAGGATTTGACCATAGCTATATATCCTTTCCGTCGTGTCTGCTCATAACAAACCAGGCTTTAACTGCAGTTAAATCTTCAATATTCAGCCGGAAACTCGCCATCCAGACGCTATACTCAAGCCTGTTTCCCGCAGCAGGAAAAGTCCTGTTGCGGGCAGATCGACCAAATTACCGATCCTCTCGTTTAACCGAATCTCATTCATGACTACGCCGCAAATTACTATCACTGCAATACTGTTTGTGACGCTGATACTTTTTGCCTGGGGCAAGTATCGGCATGATATTGTCGCCATTTTTTGTCTGGTTATGGGAGTTGTAGCCGGTGTTGTACCCTCTGAGCAGGCGTTCACCGGTTTCGGCCATGCCGCAGTTATAACAGTTGCCGCTGTCCTGATTATCAGCCACGCGTTAAAAAACGCAGGCGTTGTGAATGTTATCGCGTCATACCTGACACCATTTACCGACAACATCTATGTGCACATAGCATCACTGACCGCTGTTGTAACTGTGGCCTCAGCTTTTATGAATAATGTTGGAGCACTTGCGCTGATGTTACCGGTGGCAATAGCAACGGCAAATCAAGCTGAACGTTCACCGGCTCTGGTTTTAATGCCGCTCGCCTTCGGCAGTATCCTCGGTGGTATGACAACCCTGATTGGCACACCGCCGAATATCATCATTGCAAGTTACCGTGCCGAAGTTAGTGGTGAAGCCTTTTCAATGTTCGACTTCAGCCCGGTTGGTTTTTTTGTAGCGCTAATAGGCCTGGCATTCATAACACTGGTTGGCTGGAGATTTATTCCCATCGATCGCAGCAGCAAAGACGGATCAAAAGCACTGTTTGAAATCTCGCACTATTTAACAGAGATAGAAATCAAACCCGATTCACCGCTGGTTGGTGAGTTGCTAAAGAACAGTGAAATATTCAATTCCGATCAAATAGACGTTGTCGGTATGGCCCAGAAGAATGGCTTTGCAAGACCCATCCCGCTGCAATATCGCTTTGCAGAGGAAGATATTTTGCTGGTGCAAAGTGATCCATCTCACTTGCAGACGGTCGTAGAAGAAAACGGGCTGGAGTTACTTACCACAGCCTCCGCTAATTTTGTACAGCCACAATCTGAAAACGAAATTATGCTTGAGGGCGTTGTTGGACAGACATCCCCTTTATTAGATCGCAGTGTTGAATACCTGCGCATGCACACACAGAGAACACTTGCACTGGTGGGTATTGCGCGTAACGGTGAGGCCATTAAAACACGTTTAAAGCGCCAACGGTTTAAGGCGGGTGATGTGCTGCTATTATTCGGTGACGCAGATAAGATTGACCAGGGTTTTCACGAACTCGGCTTGTGGCCACTGGCAAAGAGACCTCTTTCTCTCAACAGGCAACGCAAAGTAATACCGGCACTGTTGGTATTCGCAGGCGCGATTGCAATGGGTGTTGCCGGTCTGGTCACTTTGCCAATTGCGTTTCTGATAGCTATCGGCATCTTTATTTTAATGAAGATCATCTCCGTCAGAGAGATCTATGATGAAATAGACTGGCCGGTTATTGTGCTGCTGGGCGCAATGATACCCGTCGGACGTGCACTTGAAAGCACAGGCACCACCGCATGGATGGCAAACGCCATTCTGCAGGTAACTGAAGGCTTACCAGCGGTCGCTTTACTAACTATGATTCTTGTAGTCACCATGTTCCTGTCAGACATTATCAACAATGCCGCAACCGCATTGGTTATGGCGCCAATAGGCGTTGCTATTGCGAGCTCTCTCGGAGTTAGTAGTGATGCGTTCTTAATGGCAGTAGCTGTCGGTGCATCCTGTGCGTTTCTGACTCCGATTGGTCATCAGTCAAACACACTGGTGATGGGTCCGGGTGGTTATCGCTTCGGTGACTACTGGCGAATGGGGCTGCCGCTGGAGTTGATTATCGTCACAGTGTCTGTGCCGCTGTTGCTTATTGTCTGGCCTCTATAGCTGTAGCCAAATAAAATAAAAATGGCCTGCATTAGCAGGCCATTTTTGCACATCCATGGTGTTGCGACGCGCCGGTTCCTTAAACACCAAATATTCTATACCGGTGAATTAAACGCAGACGCTTCCCGACCTTCGACGATTGGCTTAAGAAATATCTCAACTCGACGATTGCGACTACGACCATCCTCAGTAGCATTACTTGCAATCGGCGCTGTTTCCCCACGGCCATCCGGTCGTGTTCTAAGCTCATCTACGCCCTGTCTGGTCAGATAATTCTTGACGCTTGATGCACGCTGCATCGATAGTTGCTGGTTATAACTATCCGAACCAGAACTGTCAGTGTGTCCAACAATATGCACCGCAGTTTGCGGGTAGTCTGAAAGAACACTTGCCACCTTATTTAGGCTGGCATAAAAACCACGATTAATACGAAAACTATCAATGTCAAAGGACACCTCGCTACTGAGATCAAGCTTTAACGTATTATCTGCCAATCGGGAGATCTGGATTTCTTCCGCTGCTCGTTCGCGACTAAGTTGCGCTTCGAGCTCACGTTGCTGGTTATCCATGTATTTGCCAACAGCACCGCCGGCCAACGCACCTGCTACCGCACCAACAAAACGCCCGCTGTCGTCATTGACCTGGTGACCCAGTACTGCGCCTGCAACAGCACCTACAGCAGCGCCAGTACCGGCACGGTTTATCGAACCGTCACTGGCACAGCCAGCAACTCCCACACATACGCCAGTCGCAAGCACTGAAAGTAGTGCGATTTTTTTGTATAAAATCATCATCATTCACCTTTAATGCGCAAAACGCGCGCGTCTTGCGAAATATAACACCCGTTTTTCATAGTTCAAGGGACCGCAACTCTACGTCACAGCACCTTCCTGATGCTTATAACGGCAAATTGTAGTAAGCGTTAACTGACGGTTGCTGAACGGAAATTAAAAAACTATTACAGGTGAGAACACCGTAACGTAGTTTGCAGACTTTTGATCGGACAGAAAAAAGGCCATGCAAGTTCGCATGGCCTTTGTGTTCACTTTCGCTGTCAGCTTTTTATCGCCACCAGGAGCTATCTGACAGTCTTGATCTCAACCCGGCGGTTCGCCAATCTGCCCGCAGCTGTACGGTTACTTTTTCGTGGCCGACTTTCGCCATATCCGATCGCAGACATTCGTCCAAGGTCAAGCTCCCCGGTATTTGCCAGATAGTGAACGACCGATTCAGCACGTTTGCGTGACAGGCTCATGTTACCGGCTGCCGAACCACGATTATCAGTGTGCGCTTCAATCGAAACATTTACCCTCGGGTTTTTCTTCATGATTGCAATAACACTGTCCAGTGCAACGGTACCTTCCTTAGCCAGCTTGGCAGAGCCCGTGGCAAAAGTAACACCATCAACCACACCGCTGAAATCACAACCGTTGGCATCGACACTCATACCTTCTTTGGTGGAATTACAAGAGTCGTCTTTGTCATAGACACCATCATTATCACTGTCTTTTTTGACAAACTTAATTTTTTTACGGGCTTTCTCGTCTTTGGAGGAAACCGGTAACGGTGTACTAACCTTCTCGGAAAAGACCGGCAGCGCACCAGTTCCTTTGTTGATACGGAATCGCTTGACGATGTTTATACTGACAACACGTGCATCAGAATCAAAGTTTTGGAATTCAGTACGTACACCAAACCCGTTTTTCAGGTTGTACTCAGCACCAAGTCCTGTAGATATATTAAATGCATTCTGCCTTTCAAATTCGATTCCACGGCCGGTGTTATTGAGCGCACCAAAACCCAGACGTGCATAAATGTTTAAGCCGCGACGACTGGCAAGAGAGTCGACACCACCTCCACCAAGAAGATATAAAAGACCGCTGGCACCAAATGTAGAGTACGCAATGCTGCCATTGATCACATCATTAGTGAGGGATGCTGCCCCCAGATCCGAAAAGTAGGCTTCGACTGAAAGACGCGCACTGAGGTCGCGCCCGAAAAACAATTGCGCTCCACTGCCAGTAGTCTCTGTGACAGTGAAGCCGGATGCATTAACTCGCGGTTCAATATCTGAACCGCCGAAACCCACACCTCCATAATAATTGCCACTCAGACCCACGGATGGAAACTTCAAGGATGGAAGATCCAGAGCGCTGGCTGCAGGTGCCCAACACGTAGCTGCTATGGCTAACGTGCCGGCTAGTGCGATATTTGAACAAAACGACTTTCGAATTCGCGGGGTCATTTTTGATCCTTTATTAAATCACTTGTTTGGTTTGCGACGTCGCAGCCCCAGCAGTGCAAACAATCCGCTCATCATCAACAAAGGATCAAAACCACTACCGCCACCGAGTGTGCAACCACCCCCGTTCAAGCCGGTTTCTATCGTTGTGTTGATGGGTTCAGACTGAACTGTTACCACCTGACTACCATCGGTATCAGGGTCCAGCGAATCAGGAATACCATCACCGTTGCTGTCACCTGTGCCTTCATCAACATCAGAAACGCCGTCTCCGTCATCGTCTTCGTCGACGTCATCACTGATACCGTCTCCATCTGTATCGGTAGAAACGTCCACACCGTTAGGCTCTTGTGAATCGGGAATGCCATCACCGTCAGAATCTGTGACATTGCCATTGGCATTAACCGGAATACCATCAGAATCGACGCCACCGTCCATCATTCCATCACCGTCAATATCGGCAGCACCATTACCACCTTCTACGACGTCGAGCAGACCGTCATTGTCAGAGTCCAGATCCAGAGAATCGGGAAGACCATCACCATCTGTGTCTAACAATCCATTGCCTTCAATATCATCCGGAATGCCGTCGTTATCATCGTCCAGGTCTGCATCGTCGAATATGCCGTCACCATCTGAATCAACGGGCAGACTGATTTCAGGATCAATTTCATCAGCAATACCGTCTAGATCAACGTCGGTACAACCGTCCGTGAAAATTGTCCATGAGCGCGGCTCTGAAGTATCGGAACCGCCTTGCCCGGTACCAGAGGTATCACGCAGAATCGCTGTAATAGTAGAACTTGAGCCAGCAGGCGTACCTGGTTTCAACGTGTAAGTCAGCGTTAGCGAAGGCCAGCTGACAAATGGAAAAGTAGCAAAAATTTCCGGATTAGAAACGCCTGTCATGATGAAACCAAGCCCGGAAGTCTCGCCGTCACCATCAGTGACATTTTGCGCCCAGCCCGGGAATCTGACTGCACCATCACAGGGTGTACTGGTCGGGTTAAAACCCGGATCAAAGCTGGGTGCGTTATTCGGCCACGCATGAGCGTTGGACGCAAACAGTGCGGCGCTAATGCAAATCGGCAGGCTTGTCAGACGCGCACCGGTCAGAAAATTAGAGATCTGTGCTTTCACAGGCTGGTAGTTCATGGCGTATTCTCGGATAGAGCAATAAGTAGCCGACCATTTTGATCTGTCACCCAATTGACGTCGTTGAACTATCCGAAACTTTACAACTGCCAGGAAAATGCCATCCTAATTTTATTCGCGCCCAATTTCTTATTTATTTATATCAATAAAAACAACAAGTTGAGAGCTATAACAAAAGACAGGAATTCACACAGGATGAAATATAATTGTAATACTTGTGATACACGTGGAATGAATCACAGGCAAATATTAGCTGTCTTTGGAATCTTCCAGATAATCTGACCAATTGTGGTCGCCGGCACCAAAGACAAAAAAGTGCGGATTTAACAGGGAATCTTTCGTGTTGTAGCGAAGCTCGCGCATATTAGTGTCTGTAATATGCCCGCCAGCCTCCTCAACAATACACTGAGCAGCCCCCGTATCCCACTCGCCGGTAGGCCCGAGTCGAGCGTAAACATCTGCACGGCCTTCCGCCACCAGGCAGGATTTAAGTGCACTGCCCATCGATACCACTTTGTACTCGCCAAGCTTATCGAGAAAGCGCTTCAGCAACCCGCCTTTTTTCAAAGGTCCGCTGCTGCGCGCCACGGTGACACCTTTCTTCGGTGCTGTGCGAACCGAGATACTTTCCGGCTCGCCATCGCCAGTCTGTTTCCAGGCACCGCAATCGCGACAGGCCCAATAAGTTAAATCGAGTACCGGCGCGTGAACCACACCGAGCACTGACACACCATTCTGGATAAGTGCAATATTGACGCTGAACTCGCCGCTGTGTTTTATGAACTCGTAGGTACCGTCAAGCGGATCAACCAGCCAGTAGGTATTCCATTCATTGCGTTCGGCAAACGGAATACCGCACGACTCTTCAGTCAGAATGGGTAGTTCAGGAGAAAGAGATTGCAGTTGTTCGATAATTATCTTGTTGGCAGCAAGATCGGCTTCGGTAAGAGGTGTGTCATCTGCTTTCGAGGTAACAGTCACTCCCGACTCATAATGCTCGAGAATTTTTTTACCCGCGACTTTTGCAATATCCACAACCAAATCTATTCGACTGGCAATGGCTGAAGTGTCAACTGACATGCAGATCTAATCCGCTAAACTCAATTCGATGGTATGGCCAAACTCGGCACCGTACAACCGGCAAATTCGATGAATACGTTCTGCTAATGTTACTTTTAGTCAACATGATGAAATTAGGTCACTTGTGTGACCTGTGTTTACAAATGATCTATAAATACTTCACATTGCAGGCCACAATTTACAGCTGCAGATTTTGTATGTTGCCATTGTTGCGAATTCGATAGCTGCCATCACTTGCCTGACGGCCAACCAACCCAAGCATATTATTTATTTGCGGTGGTGCTTCAACGGTAGGTTTAATCAGAATATCCGCTTTATAGTTTCCTGCCAGATCAAGTAACACTTCTCCACTGAGTTCAAGTTGTCCGTCGGTGTTGCTGAGTTTGCCAATGTGTTGATCTTCGCCCTGCGGGATAATATCGAACACCACATCACCCAGCAGCACGGTGGCCACGGCGCTCTGCACTTCAGCTTTATTCCAGGTAACCGTACCTTCAGTACGCTTAAGAAGATTATTTTCCAATTCAAGATCTTTAATATCAGCCAGCAGTATGCCGCCAAACTCCGCAACAGGAAGCGGCAGAAATTGCTCAAGGCGACTCGCCGGCACGCGAAAAGTACCATCATTAATGAACATATCACCGTTTCGATTGCCGCTTACCAAGCCTTCGCCTTTGCCGCCAAGCACCTCAAAATTAACCGTCGCTCCAGCAGTGGCAGATAACAGTGTTGCAGGCTGAAACTTCCAGGTCACATTCGTTATTGGCTGTGTTAGCTCTGGTGACTCAACAGACTGTGCACCACCCTTCCAGATGCTGCCACTGACACCGCTGAGCTTTACCGGCTGAATATTTACATGGGGTAGTACGCCGGCTGCTGGAAATTTCCAGATCACGGTAACTGCAAAAGCCAGTAAGGCGAGGAGAAATAATCCAACTATTCTCACTGACCTGCCTCCAGACTTAAACGTGCGCTAACTTGCCCTGAGTCTTTGCGACTCAGATTAATGGTCTTAACTGACAGACCATAAGTTTGCTCCAAACCACCCAGCACTTGCAGCAGCTTATTAAACTCTACTTTTGAAAACTGCGCTCTGGCACCCTGATCACCATCCGGCGTTACTCGCTCTGGTGATGAAATACTGGCTTTCTTGATTGCTTCATCGAGTAACAAGTAAGGTGCTTTATCCATCGGTTTTATCGATTGACCACCGCCACCTCCGCCACGAGGGCTTTGCTGCTTCATCCATTCAAGATTTTTTTGGTTGGCTACGACAGATGCTTGTCTAGATTTAATACCAGTGCTTAAAGGCTTAAAAGCAAAAGTGTATAACAATGCACCAATACCAACGATTGCAGTAGCTGTAACGATAAACTGCTCTCTCGGAGTTTGAGAGGTATACCACTCCTGCATACTCATGAACTTGCCTCCACACGCAGTCGAGCTTTAATACGTTCGCGCTCTTTAGCCGCTGATTGAACATTGGCAACCAGTTGGCTTTCTTGTTCCAGACTCGACTTTAGTTTGTCGACATCCTGCAAAGATTCTGCTTCTAAGACGATATCCAGCTGTCCTCTTTTGAAATTAATACTGTTCACCGTTGGCTCTTTCAGCTGTTTCAAAGCTACACCAACCGCAGACATCATGACTACAAAGCTGGTGTCATCAATGCCGGTTCCATTATTTGCTATCGACAACTCTGAACGCATCCTCCTTACAGGATCCTGGTGCGGATTTGCAACGTGCGGAAATGCCCGTTTTAGTGTACCGGCCATCTCATCCTGCAAGCGGATATTTTCCTTTCCAAGCTGTTGAAACTGCAGAAAACTGGTGCCTCCCCATAACGCAAGCAACATAGCCGCTAACGCCGCAGGTAATCGCCATGGCTTCCAGGCTTTTCCCAGTGCTTCGGTTTTACCAAAGTCACCCTGCAACAGGTTGATCCGGTCTGTTGATTTTTTATATTGACTCAGGCCCTGAGCAAACAAGGCAACTTCGGTACGTACACGATCGGGTTTTATTTCCGGAAGTATTTGATACTCATCCCGGCCACAGCTGAAGTGCTTTGTACGCCGAACTTCGTCATCAATTTCCTCAGGTGATGCTCCTTCAATCGCATTAGCCAGCAACATCGGCAACATTTCCGTATCACACGAAAAACCTTTAGAGGAAGACAACCTCAGCGAGGCATGACCGTTGTTGGTCATCAGTGTCCAGCGACCGGTAAACAATGGCAACGCCAGAGTCTCAGGAATTATTTCCTGGATGTTTAGCCTGGCAGCTGCTGCCTGATCACGTATCCATGCAAAACTCTGCTTCGAGATAACAGCAACCGGTATCCGACCATCAGCCTGTCTGTTGCCAAAAGCAAAGTGCGATGCCTCAACGTCCTGGGCAAGTTGCTCTTCGAGCATGTAAGGGATTGCTTTAAGCGCTTTGGCCTGATTTGCACCGGGCACCTGCGCTTCTTCCATTAACAATTCGGTACCAGCAACCACCATCACAACACGGCGACGCTCCGCGGCTTTGGCAGCCTGTTCGAATGTACCGTGATCTGCCTGACCAATGACCATGCCTTTATCATCGCAAACTGCCCAACGAAGGTAATCATCGCCGGTACGCTGTAAGTAGGTTAGTAGATATTGGGACATAACTAATCCAGAGGGTTACTGTTCGGGATCTTGCAAGATCCCTCACATACTACTATATCCCGCCACGCGAACGCCGGATAGCCTGCAGCGCACCATTGTTGTCACGAAAGAAGGTCGTATATTGAGTCACCGTGATATCTTCACGTGTAACAGTCACACGAGTCATATAATATTGACTCTTTACATCGATACCAATGACATTATCGAGATTTTCCTCGTCTGTGGCACCTCTCGAATCGGAGCGAAATTGCTCGATAGTTTCGTAGATAAAACCACCTGCATCTTCTTCCTCGTCATCTGGGTTAGCCGAAGAATCAGCCGCCGGATCGCTACCACCATCGGTATCGTCTTCTCCCGAGTTCAGCAGTGTATCAAGTAAGCCACCACCCTCCGGGCAACCGGGAAATTCCTGCCAGTATTCATCATCGACAACTTTGATATCGTCAGCAATTGCTGTCATGTGAGGTGCGAGTGATGCGAGAACTGCACTCGATGCCGTATTGACATTAATCGCACTGCCGGTGGGCAACGTCGCTATATGCGGCAGCAAAACATCGTAATCATCCAGACCACCTTCATCTGTGACCCTGAAGCCTTTAACCAGCAACAACTCGGTGGGACTCACCATCGGTCCATTAGCTGCCCGGTAAGAGGGCGACTGACCTGTATAAAAATCATCCTCTGCACCATCCGATCCGGTAACGTCAATGTTCGGGTCTATCCAGTCAAGAATAGCTGCAGCTTTAGTCGATTCAATAGTAAGCGCTGTTAACAAGCGCTGCAGTATCTCAAACTCCTGCTGATCAGGATTGCCTTCGATATCAATAAGGTTGTTTAAATTGAATTTGCCCTGCAGATCAATCACACATCCTTCTATTGTGGCACCGTCAACTGGTACAGGTGGCAAACTTTGAGCCCAGAAGTCTTCGGTGCTGTCAGAGTTGTTCCGATCACCATCTGTGCGATCGCGTCGAAGCACCGCCATAGAGAATTTTTCTCCGGCAGAGGCAAGATTTCTAAGTTGCAGCTGTACCTGGCGGTTTTGCGCCATCTGAATAGAGCGTTGCTGCTTTGTTGCCATCGAGGTGACTGTAACGGTGATCAATGCAACCATTAACAAAGTCGTGACCAGCGCCGCACCGCGTTGTTGAATTGAGCGATTCATCATCAACAATCAATAAGGCAAAACAAACAAACGAGTAATCGTGCCGACATTTTCAACTTCAACTGTTGCTTCAACAGCTGCCGGTAATTCATCGAAATCTTCATTGTTATTGTCAGCGGGAGGCCAGGTGTTATGCCACGACCCGGTCAGACTAAAAAAGCGAAAAGTAAACGAGTTAACATTTTCGAGCAGCCTTCTTTCACTGAATGCATTAGAGTCAAAACGGTCGACGTGATACCAGTATCGTCGCATGAGTTGCGATTCATCGTCGAGGATATACGAGACTCGTTGTAAATCACTGCGTGGTGGCATCTGTAGCAACGCAGGATTTGTCCAGCCGCCTCTGGTCACCTGCACGACGTACTCGCCCGCCTGGCTGACTTCAATACTTTTACGCTTGCCGCCCAGCTCATCAACCACATCTCGCTTAACTATCTGCTCAAAGTCTTCCTGCAGCCAGTAAAAGGTGCGCTCAATCGAATCGTACTGTTGAACAACTCTTTCAGAACTTTGCGCTATCTGAGTAACATTAAACCAACCCGCATAGGCAGCGCCCGCCATAATTGCCAGTATGGCAATTGAGACGATCAACTCCAGCAATGTGAAACCTCGTTGACGCATCGATGGACGGGTACAAACTGTTCGGCAACACAGTGTATCAGGGTTGGGACACATTGCGACTGGACAACCTTGGATGATTAACAAAGCCCGCCAGGGTTACGACAGGATTTTTACTGTCAGACGACTTGCGGACTTCGACATCGACACGACGCAGGTCTTCGTCTTCCACTTTCTGGACAATGGTTTTCCAGTACCAGACCTGGCCAAGCATTTCCGCCTCCCCGGTTTTACTGCCGGTATCCGGAAATGACCCGGC
Organism: uncultured Granulosicoccaceae bacterium; assembly: GCA_964649465.1. Taxonomy (GTDB): domain Bacteria; phylum Pseudomonadota; class Gammaproteobacteria; order Granulosicoccales; family Granulosicoccaceae. Next base: position 55,463 of record CAZYRP010000002.1, read on the forward strand.
GATTTGCAGCTCTGCGAGACGGTTGGAGCCGACCCACTGGGCAACAGTTTTATCTCTCAGCCGCCCGGCGTTAGCTGCCGATGCGCCGGCCGCCTGTACCAATGCACCCAGCACAATCGCAATAATGGCGACCGCAACCAGAATCTCCATCAGCGTGAACCCGGCCTCAGGCTTTGAAATCTCTAAGCGTCGGGTAGCTGAAATCTTCACAGAGCACCCGTATCTTCAATACCGAGCTGAATCAGCTGATCGACGCCGGTCGCCACCTGCCAGCGTTCGTCCAGCAACCCTTTGTCGATGATAATTTTGAAATCCGGCATGATCTCGCCGTTGGAAAGCACCATGACATGCGGCCGGGTTTTTTCGTCAATTTTCGCTTCATCTGATGCTTCCAGCACCACTGGAACTCCAGCAATCTGCAGCTCAACTTCAAAGCCGTCAGGCCACTCACGCTTGCGAAAAGTTTTGTCTTCGTAGCTAACCCATTTACCGGTGCGATTATCGCCTTCAAGCTTTAGAAATTGATAATCGCCGTCGGTAAAGCGCACACCGATCTCGGTGGTTTTAAAAATAGACTCATCTGATGCGCGTCTGACCAGTTCAGCCAGACGCGTAGCCTCTGTTCGGATTTGCTTTTTATCACCACCAAAATTTATACGCGGAATGACCACTCCGGTTACCGTCGCCATAATGGCGATGACAACAATCAGTTCAAGCAGGCTGAAGCCTTTTTGCCGCATATAATTTATCCATGCACCTAAGTACTAATAACCTAGGAGCGTTCTTCCCAGTTGCCAATATCAGCGTTTTCATTTTCACCACCGGTCTGACCATCAGCACCAAGTGTATAAACATCTATATCTCCGTTTTCACCGGGACTGACATAGAGATAGTCACGACCCCAGGGATCCTTAGGCATGCTGGTAAGGTATCCGCCGTCCTGCCAGTTTGGTGCTTCCGGGTCACCGGTCGGTTGCTCAACCAGTGCTTTCAATCCCTGATCAGTAGTGGGGTAGTTGAAGTTGTCCAGTTTGTAGGTTTGCAACGCACTAACCACCGCCGAGATATCTGTTTTGGCGCGTGTGACTCTGGCCTTACCAGGAGCCCCGAGTATATTCGGCGCTACTACTGCGGCGAGAATTCCAAGAATCGCCACCACCGCAATCAGCTCGATCAGGCTGAAACCGGATTGCCGACCAATATGTCTGGTTTGGCCTGTTACCTGGACTGAGGCTGTCTTTGTCTGAGAAGGGTAAGTCATTGAGTTCACTGTTCAACTCCGAATTGAATCTGTTCGTGTAATATTGGGCACATCGGCTGCGATCTGCAAACACGCGCTACCGACCGATCACCCGTTATATGGCATGTGCAAATTATAGCGACCACACAGGCGACCCCGGTTACTGTTTGATAAAGCCCCGGCAGGAAAATTCCCGCTGGCAACTAAAATAACTATCACAAACCCGATGAAACCCATGTTTTACAGCAATATTATGCAAGCAATTTGAAAGCCTGGATCCTAGCGTCAATAGTTGGTGTCTCCTGCATTGCCTTTCAAGCACTGAACCTTGATAAACCACTGCGTTATGGTCGCGCTGAAATTCTCGATTCAGGTCAATGGTGGCGGGTTCTGACCGGAAATCTGGTACATCTGGGATATCCGCACCTGCTGCTCAATCTGGCCGGCCTGATTTTAATTACGCTCCTGTTAGCCCATGCTCTGACCACCAGACAATGGGCATTCACGGGCCTTTGTTCCATGCTGGGCGTGGGATTAGGATTGCTGATATTTGATCCACAACTAAGCTGGTACGTTGGATTATCCGGTGCCCTCTACGGATTGCTGCTCGGTGGCGCAATTGCAGAATTCCGAAACCACAAGCCAATCGCCTGTCTGATTGCAGCCTACACCATTGGCAAAGTTATCTGGGAGCAGCTCTATGGTGCAGTTGAAAGCAGCGAGGCGATTACCGGCGGCAATGTGATTGTAAACGCACACCTCTACGGTATGGTGGCAGGAGGGCTCGCAGTGCTTGCCCTGCGCCTGCTGGAGCGGTTTCGAACTAAACCTTCCGGGTAGAAGTCTGCACATCGAACCTTTGATACTTTAACTACACATTACCGTATTCCGGGGACTCTTCACCCAGCCATCGCAAAATAAGCGGCACAACATGCTCTGGCTGTTGTGCTGTTATCTCATCACAGATGGTTTTTACCTCAGGCAGCAGTTTTTTATCTCGCATTAAGTCTGCAATTCTAAATTGTACAGCACCGGTCTGGCGAGTACCCAGCACCTCACCTGCACCGCGCAATTCAAGATCACGCTCGGCAATAAGAAAACCATCATTGGTTTCCCTGAGCGTATTGATACGATCACGGGAACGCCGACTCAGTCCCTGTTCGAACAGCAACACGCAGCTACTTTGCTTCGCTCCACGGCCAACACGACCTCGCAACTGATGCAACTGCGACAATCCAAGCCGCTCCGCATTTTCAATAATAATTAATGAGGCGTTAGGAACATCAACCCCCACTTCAATTACTGTAGTTGCAACCAGAAGATCTGTGGCGTGCTCTTTAAACTGCATCATTGCCTGTTCTTTTTCAGACGGGTGCATTCTGCCATGGACCAGAGAGACCCGTGCATCTGGCAAATACTCCTGCAACTCCACCAACGTGTCTTCAGCAGCATTAGCCTGCAAAGCTTCAGACTCTTCAATCAAAGTACACACCCAGTAGATCTGGCGACCTTCTTTTATTGCTGCAGCTACTCGCTCTATTACCTCAACACGGCGCGCATTGGGAATTGCCACAGTAGCAATTGCCTGCCTGCCAGGCGGTAGCTCATCAATCACTGAGTAATCAAGATCAGCATAGGCTGTCATTGCAAGCGTTCGCGGTATTGGTGTAGCAGTCATGGTCAACTGATGGGGCACCATATCGCCATCAACCCCTTTTTCACGTAACGACAGCCGCTGATGAACACCAAATCGATGCTGTTCATCAACAATGGTTAAGCCGAGTTTCTTAAACGTGACATCCTGTTGAAACAACGCATGAGTGCCTACCGCAATCATCGTCAGGCCCTGCGCCATTGCATCCAGTTCTGCTCTTTTTTGCTTTGCACCGAGCTTGCCTTTTAACCATCCTACTTTCAAACCTAAAGGCTCAAACCATTCGGTAAAGCTAAACAGATGCTGCTCGGCAAGTATTTCAGTCGGCGCCATTACAGCAACCTGATACCCCGCATCAACCACCAGGGCAGCAGCTGCAGCCGCCACCAGGGTTTTACCGGAACCCACATCCCCCTGCACCAGTCGAAGCATCGGAACTCCGGATTTAAGATCACCACGCAATTCTTCAATGACTCGTTGTTGCGCTGATGTCAGTGTAAACGGCAGTGAGGCTATCAATCGCTGACAGAGATCACCGCCCGTATTAACAACGGGTGCGCTTTGCCTTTTTATCGCATTGCGAATTTGCTGAACACTTAGTCTGTGCGCCACCAGCTCCTCAAGTACCAGACGTTGCACTGCATGGTGATCACCCTGCAGCAACGCATCGACATCTACCTCAGGCCCGGGTCTGTGCACAGTTATTAACGCCTGCTTCAAAGACACACCACTCTTAACAGTAGCAGGCAGCAACTCCTCTACATCAGACGTTTTAAGATGTTGCAGCGCCGCATCGGTTATCTTTCGCATCGATAGTTGATGTAAGCCCTCCGTCACCGGATATACAGGGGTTAAAGCATTTTCTGTTATCTGCGATGAGTGACTATTGGCAGCGACTACCTGGAATTCCGGATGCACCATTTCAAGCTGACTCGGGCCACGACGCACCTCACCAAAGCAGCGCACCTGATTACCGGGCCTCAGTCTTTGCTGTTGTTGCTGATTAAAGTGAAAGAACCGCAACGCCAGTTGATTGCCAGCAGGATCTGCTAACACACAGAGCAAAGAACGACGACTCCGAAACAATATATCGCAGGAGATAACCATGCCTGTTGTCATTACTTCAACACCGGGCACCAGATCATCGATCGCAACTACGCGGGTACGGTCCTGGTAGCGCAGGGGAAGATGGAACAACACGTCCTGAAGTGACACAATCTTCAGGCGTTTGAGTTTTTCTGCCTGCTTTGGCCCAACACCCTTAAGGCGGGTGACTGCAACTGACGTTAGATCCATGCAATCTGACCACAACTACACGACAGATACCGGGGCACGACAGATACCGGGGCTTAACCCAGCACCATAATCGCATCGACTTCTACCGGTACATCTTTAGGCAACTGTGCCACACCGATAGCCGCACGCGCCGGATAAGGTTGAGTAAAAAAGCTCGCCATAACCTCATTGACATGGCCAAAGTCACCGAGATCGGTCAGATATACCGTCAGCTTAACAATGTCCTGTAAGCTGCCACCCGAGGCCTCACAAACAGCAGATAGATTTTCAAATACCTGTCTGATTTGTACAACCACATCGCCTTCGACAACTTCCATTGTTGCAGGCACCAGTGGAATTTGTCCGGAGACATAAACGGTATTACCGGCTTTTACCGCTTGTGAGTAAGCGCCAATTGCACCGGGTGCATTTTTAGTGGCAATGATCTCTTTGCTCATGAAATTCTCGCGTTTTTGAAACAAACGGCACAACGAACCGGATTGCGGATCGTAAGTGATAACACCTGAGTATATCTAAACGTCCAGGTGTCTGCGCGATAGAACTCTGCGTAGCGAGTGCGTTTTTAAGATCATTTGAGGCACATAGCTGTCCATACGTAACGATAATGATCGATGAAATGCACCGGCCGGGCAAGTTCGAAGTAAGGGCACGTTCGAAGTAGCAATGGTTCTGCTGCGCAGACTCCTGGCCTTATATGAGAATTTTGGATCAGGATTTTGCGCGCCGTGCTCGATGCACCGCATAGAGGCTTCTGACTCTTTTAATCAGACGGCCAAGATGATTACGATCAGCCACACTGATGGTGAAGTTTAAAATGCTGATCGTCTCGCTGCTGCGGTCAAAACGTATATCTTCGATGTTGGAGTCCATTTCCGACATCACATTGGCAATTTTTGCGAGAACACCCGGTATATTATTGATTTCCACAATAACATTGGTCTGAAACGCACTGCGGGTATCTGTACCCCAAACTACGGCAACCCACTCTTTGGAGCGGCGTCTTTGACGACCAACATTCTGGCATTCAGTGCGATGTACCAGCACACCCTGACCGGCAGTGATCATCCCCTGAATGTTGTCACCCGGAATCGGCTGACAGCACCTGGCAAGCGAAATAATGGCATCTTCTCCGCCTTCAACGATCAGCGGACCGGGATCTGATTCTTTATTTATTGCCACCCGGCGTTTAATCTCTGTATTTGGATCACCTTCGTTAAGCAACCAGGCCGCAACCATACTCGGTATATGGTTACCGAGACCAACTTCTTTATACAGTCCATCGAGATCTTCAAGCTCCATCTGCCTGAGCAATGAGTCAATCGCCTGTTGATCAATCTCATCAATGCTGGAGTTGTGGCGCATTAACGCGCGGCTGATTAGCGTGCTGCCAAAGCTAATGGTTTTGTCTTCACTCTGATGCTTAATGAAATTTCTAACCGCACTCCTGGCCTTTGGAGTGACTACAAAATTAAGCCAGTACGGACTAGGTTGTTGTATGTCAGAGCGAATAATCTCTACCGTCTGGCCAGACTCAAGCGGCATGCTCAACGACACCGGTTTGCGATCAACCTTGGCGGTCAGACAGCTGTTACCAATCTGTGAGTGCACCTGATAGGCAAAATCTACTGCTGTTGCACCCTGAGGTAATCGATAAATATCGCCCTCCGGGGAAAAGACATAAATTTCATCCGGGAAAAGATCGACCTTAACGTTCTCATAAAACTCCAGTGTGTCTTCACTGGTGTCATTGATATCAAGCAGATTAGTTAGCCACTGATGCGCGCGTTGCTGTGCACTATTCGACTGACCTTCCTTGTACATCCAATGTGCTGCCACCCCGGTTTCAGCAAAGCGATCCATTTCTTTAGTTCTTATTTGCACTTCTATCGGTACTGCTGCAGGGCTTAGCAACACTGTATGCAGAGACTGATAACCGTTACTTTTTGGAATAACGATATAGTCTTTAAATTGCTTGGGCAGTGGATTATGAACCTGATGCATAATGCCAAGCGCGCGATAACATTCATCAACTGTGTCGACCACCACACGCACCGCAAACATGTCGAAGATATCCTCAAACGCGGAGCGTTTATTACGCATCTTCACATACAAACTATACAAGTGCTTTTCACGGCCATGGACCTCTGCCTCAATGCCCGCCTGTTCCAGCTTGGCCTTGGCGACAATTTCAAACTTCTGTACCAGTTCGACTCGGTCCTTCTGGCGTTTGTTTACTGCCTCTGCCAATACCCTGTGGCGCAGCGGATACAAAGCTTTAAAGCCAAGATCCTCCAGTTCGTTTTTCATCCGGTAGATGCCAAGCCGGTTGGCAATCGGCGCATAGACTTCGAGTGTTTCCCGGGCAATGCGACGACGTTTGTCATCGGGCATCGCACCAAGTGTACGCATGTTGTGGATACGGTCAGCAAGTTTGATCAGAACGACGCGGATATCGTCAACCATTGCCAACAGCATCTTCTGAAAGTTGGCCGCCTGTGCCTCGGCACGCGACTTAAACTTTAAATGAGTCAGTTTGCTCAAGCCATCGACCAGCAGCGCCACGTCTTCACCGAACTGATCGGTGATCTGTTCGACAGACACTGAAGTATCTTCCACAACATCATGCAGCAGTGCCGCCATGACACAGCGATGATCCATGTTCAGTTCGAATACAATTCTGGCCACTGCCAGCGGGTGGGAGATATAGGGTTCACCGCTGACGCGGCTCTGGCCGGTATGCGCCCGCTCGGCGACTTCGTACGATGCACTGACTTCGTTTATCTGTGATTCGTCAAAGCGTCTGCGCATCAGCTTGCGGAGATCTTCTATGTCCGGGATCCTGCCTGACTCATTATTTGAATCATTGTTCAACCCGCTATGCGACCCGGCGCGCGCCCCAATATGAGGTTTAGCGGTTGTGTTCACTGTGGTCCGCGTCAGCGAGGGTACTGCCACGTTCAGTGAAGGTGTATCAAATGCCCGTAGGGGTAATGGATGTGGGTTCTTCACTGGCCGTTTCCTCAACAGGCATTATCGGCGGCGTATCTTCCAGCATTTCCTTTTTGATTAGCCCTTGAGCGATTTCCCGCAGTGCGACAACGGTGGGCTTATCGTTTTCTACCGGAACAAGTGGCTCCGCGCCCAGCGAAATTTTGCGTGCACGCTTGGCAGCCTGCAACACAAGCTCAAAGCGATTATCAACGTGTTCGAGGCAGTCTTCTACAGTTACTCGTGCCAAGGTGTTCTCCGATCTTATACCTGAGGGGGTAATAAATTACTCTGGCGCAAATACCAGACGCGCTACCTAACATTCTAGTGACATTGAGTAAGAAAACAACTGCTTATCACAGTTATTAGGTCGGCTTTGGCAGGCTGGTGCCAGATGGAGCACTCAAAAACGGCTACTGACTTAACTGAGCAGTTCCGACAGGGTTTGCGAGCGCTCTTCTGCCTGTCGATTCACTTCTACACGTTTGCTCAGAACGACAGCGCAGAGTTCAGTCACAGCCTGTTCAAAATCATCGTTAATTATCAGGTAGTCATAGTTCGAGAAATGCCTCATGTCAGACACCGCATCGGAGATTCGCCTCTCTATAACCTCTTCCGAATCACTGGCTCGCCCACGCAGCCGATGCTCGAGAGTTTCTCTTGAGGGTGGCACAATAAATATACTGCATGCTTCAGGCATAAGACGCCGCACCTGATCTGCACCTTGCCAATCAATTTCCAGCAGTACATCTTTGCCACTTGCAAGTGTCGCATTGACACTTTGATGCGAAGTACCGTAGTAATTATCAAAAACCCTGGCATGCTCCAGAAACTCAGCGGACGCAATCATTTCGTGAAAAATAATTTCATCAACAAAGTGATAGTCAACACCATCACGGTCTTTGGGTCGCAGCGGACGCGTGGTGTGAGAGACAGAAACCACCAGATCATCTAATCGTGAACAGGCCTCACGCACCATACTGGTTTTTCCGGCTCCAGACGGAGCCGACAAGATAAATAGCTGAGCCGTCATCGTTGCCTCAAGTGCCTGGTTCTTAACTTGTACCGAACGCATAGTTTAAACAAGGTTCGGTGCAATGTCTTTATTCGCACAATTAGCGGGATCTGCCTAATAACAATGCAGCGGATACTGCACTACGCTGCATTCATTGTCATGTACGAGTCGTAGGCATCAACATCAGATGCGATGAGCAATTCAACCAGACGGTCACTAATTGGCAAGCGCGTGGTTTGCTCGAAATGCATGAACATCGGATTGGCATCGACATCGATTACAGCAAATTCACCTTCCGGTGTAATTCTCATATTGACGGAACAGAAAACCAGATCAAGCGTTGCAGCCGCACGTATACAAGTGCGCTTGGCCTCCTGCGGCAGCTCAACAGGTCTGACATAGTCACCACCAAGCGTCCCGGTAAAGTCACCCTCAGCAGACTCAACAACACCGGCAAAAACGGAATCGCCAATTACATAAGCGCGCACTTCATCACCCGGGATGTTTTCCTGATACTCAACCGGTGTGCCTGGCAGATCTGAAATATGACGACCGATGTCATCAATCTGACCAACATTCCAATTCGAGTTGTTCCAGCCGGACGGCCGATAAAGCAACTTCTCTTCTGTCATGCTGAAAAACGCCTGCACACGTCGAAAATCGTTGCTGACGATTATTTCCGGAACTCTGATGCCCTGGGCGCGAATCTTTTGCAGCTGATGAATTCGATAGCGTGCATTGTTTAGTGAGTCAATAGGGTTAACCCAGTGACACTCCAGCCCACGAAAGAGACTGCCAAGCGACGCTTCGGTTTCACGCAATTCAACCTCATCCTGCGATCCGTCAGATGCACTGCTGAGTAAATCATCCCAGTGACGGCAGTAAATACAATTCACTGTAGACAGATCGATAGCGGACTGCCCATCACGATAACGTATCGTGCCTGACATCGGTGTAGCGCCATCAAAAGTGATAGTCATGTCTTTCGGATAAAGCCGTGCATCAAAGTACGCAACACGGTTTCCGCGGGCAACTATCTTGTTGTATATCGCAGCTGCATGCCTATCTTCAGCAGTGCCCAGTACCAGAATCATCGTGTCTCCAAGTCATACCTAACTCGCTATGACAGTGGACGTTACATAATTTGTACCATGGCCAGACAAGGTCACCACCACCGGTTAGTCAAATAGGAAATAGTCCGAAGATCGACGTTTATGAAAATTATTTCGTATTACTTCACACTTCGAGGGACGACCAATCGATATTGTTCGGAAACATCAGGCTGACCGATCGGATACTTTGCAAATGAAACGGGATTAAGTTGACACTGTCAATGACACAACGTTTACCCGATTGGTCATTCACCTAAAATCATTTGCGTTAAGTAACCTGAACAAAACCGGCAAGAATACAGCGTCAATGCCTCAACGAGTTTGATGCCATCAAATATGTGATGGCATCAACATTTGGATACCCCGTACTTAGCCAATGGCTTTTAACAAGGTCTCACCAAGTTTTGCCGGAGACGGAGATACAACAATACCGGCACTCTCCATTGCAGCGATTTTATCTTCAGCTCCACCTTTGCCACCCGAGATTACCGCACCGGCATGGCCCATCGTACGTCCCGGAGGTGCTGTACGGCCAGCAATAAAACCAGCCATCGGTTTACTACGACCTTTAGCAGCCTGTTCAGTTACCCACTCAGAGGCTTCCTCTTCAGCCGAACCACCAATCTCACCAATCATGATGATTGATTTCGTTTCATCGTCATCAAGAAACAGATCGAGCACATCGATAAACTCTGTGCCCTTGACCGGATCGCCACCAATGCCCACCGCGGTTGTCTGCCCAAGGCCCGCCATAGTGGTTTGATAAACTGCCTCATAGGTTAAGGTACCGGAGCGCGATACCACACCAACAGAACCTTTCTTGAAAATGGTGCCCGGCATAATACCGATCTTGCATTCGTCAGGAGTCAGCAAGCCGGGGCAATTCGGCCCGACCAGGCGCGAACTGGAATCCCGAAGTCTGGCTTTTACATTCACCATGTCCCTTACCGGCACACCTTCAGTAATACATATTATCAGTGGTACTTCAGCATCAATTGCTTCAGTGATTGCAGCAGCGGCACCCGCAGGTGGCACATAGACAACCGAAGCATCGGCACCGGTCTCGGCAACACCTTCTTTCACTGTGGCGAAAACCGGAAGGTCACTTCCTTTCGCTTCGCCGTTTTCACACGTCCAGGTGCTACCGCCTTTTCTAGGATGAATGCCACCAACCATTTTTGTACCGTGGTAGGCAAGCGCCTGTTCCGTATGGAATGTGCCGGTTTTACCTGTCAGGCCCTGTACCAGTATTTTAGTGTCTTGATTGATTAATATTGACATGAGCCTACCCCTTAACCGCTTTTACAATTTTCTGTGCAGCATCGTCCAGATCGTCAGCGGCGATTACATTAAGATCACTGTTATTGATGATGTCTTTGCCTTCCTTCACTTTGGTGCCTTCAAGGCGCACCACCAGCGGCACACTTAAACCTACATC
>CAZYRP010000003.1:0-62379 GCA_964649465.1 uncultured Granulosicoccaceae bacterium
GCGGAATCAGCGTCACCACCCTGCCCGGTGCCTGCGGCACACCACGATGATCATGAGATCCTTGCCAGAACCGGCGCGACCACCCGTCTACCCAGGCAATCCGGCTGGAAATAAATTCAAAATCCGGTCGCCAGATTAGCGAGCCGTAGCCAAACAACCATATTGACTTCATTGAATCTGCCGCAAAACCACCAGTCTAACGCAGGAGTCAGGCGCCAGTATTGTCACAGACAATTCCTTCGTATCCAGCCAGCGCCAAATCGTTTAAAATCTCTATACCATCAATCAACACAAGAGAGTAAATCCATGGCTTTCGAACTACCCGATCTCCCCTATGCGCACGACGCACTGGCTTCCAACGGCATGTCTAAGGAAACTCTCGAGTTTCACCACGACCTGCACCACAACGCCTATGTGGTAAACGGCAACAAGCTCATTGCCGGCACTGAGTGGGAAGGAAAATCCCTGGAAGACATCATCACCGGCACCTATGACAAAAACGCTGTTGCCCAGAACGGAATCTTCAACAACGCATCTCAGCACTGGAACCACACGCAATTCTGGGAAATGATGGGCCCGAGCGGTCAGAAAATGCCTTCAGAGCTTGAATCACGAATCGCCGATGCCTTTGGTTCAGTTGACAAATTCAAGGCGGACTTCAGCGCTGCCGGCGCCGGTCAGTTTGGCTCAGGCTGGTGCTGGCTGGTCGTCGATACCGATGGCACCTTAAAAGTGACAAAAACTGAAAACGGTGTTAACCCGCTTTGCTTTGGTCAGACTGCATTGCTTGGCTGCGATGTCTGGGAACACTCCTACTACATTGACTACCGCAACAAGCGTCCTGATTACCTGAGCAACTTTATGGATAATCTGGTCAACTGGGAAAATGTCGCTTCACGTCTGGCGTCAACCTAGTAAGAAAGCTTAGTGCAAGTTATAAACAAAAAACCCCGCATCAGCGGGGTTTTTTGTTTCTAGTGGGTCGTCTCGAAAGTTCATGAACAAACTTTTCACAGCAGCTGTCGTCAGGGCAAGGCAGAAAAACTCAGGCATAGTGGGCCTACGTCGAGCCATATCTTATTTGATAAGGTTAACGCAGCCATGGCGGCAGCTGCGAAGAAAAGTGTTAGCGAACTTTGGGGACGACCCGCTAGCTGCAACGGCTCACATGTCACTACTTTCTACTGCGGCCGAGCCGATCAGGATTCATCAAATGAATACTGTCGGCCAATAGAGAAAAGCTAACTACTACTCCCACAACAACCGAATTTCGCTCGGCAACATGCAGTGGTATAGAAAGATAAGTCGGCGGTCGGTCGGGGTTACCTACCTGCACACCTACCAACGCATTATCACCCATGCGCAACACTTCAGAAACAGTTCCGGTTACCGGGTTCTCACGCACCCCGTTAGAAGGACGCGACTGCCTATGCAAGACAACATGCGACTGAGGTATGCACCAGTGCACTGCATCACCTCGTCTGAAGCCATTATTTTGAGTTACAGCGAGCTTTTGCCCGCGCCACTCAATAACAGCAGCTGTGCCATCGGTGTCAATCACAGTGGCACGAAATACGTTTTTTAACCCAACCAGCCTCGCCACCAGAACAGATGCCGGTTGAGTGGTGACTTGCTGCACAGATCCTGACTGCAGGGTTTTACCTTTTGACAGCATGCACAACTCGTCCGAAAGAATCGTCGCTTCCTGAAGATCGTGAGTAACCAGAACAGTAGGTATTGCAAGGTCGCGTCGCAGCGCTGCTAGCTCGGTGTACAGCCGATCACGCGTGGCACTGTCTACCGATGAAAAAGGTTCATCAAGCAACAAAACCGCTGGCTCTCGCGACAATTCCCGGGCAAGTCCCACCCGTTGCTGTTGCCCACCAGACAACTGCGCCGGTCGACGATTCTCAAGGCCGGCTAAATTCACACGCTGCAACCAGTGCAGCGCATGAGTTTTTCTAGCGGATCGCGGTAAGTGACGCAGCGCCTGCTCAACGTTCTGTCTTGCTGTTAGATGTGGAAACAATGCATGCTGCTGAAAAACGTAACCAACGCGCCTTTGACGTGCAGGTACATAGCGTCGTTTATCGGAATCAAACCATAAATTACTACCACAACGAATGACACCAGCCTTTGGACGACTGAGTCCTGCAATAGCACGCAGCACGGTAGTTTTGCCTGCGCCGGAAGGCCCAACCAGTGACAATAGCTCACCAGGCTCACAGTGCAGAGTGGCATCAATTGCCACGGGGGATTGCTGTATCAGCTCAACACTCAGCGCAGATGAGTTATTCACGGTAATTTTATAGGTGCTGTTTACCAGTCAGCGCTCATCCGGAAACAGACGCTTCTGAATGGGCACTCAATTAACTTGCTCTTTGGTTATTGACTGCACCGCTCTGCGTGCCATCACACCCACCAGATGTGCACGGTATTCAGCGCTGGCATGTAAGTCTTCGTTAAAGTCGTCAGCATTTATTTCTATATTGGCAAGGCTTTTTGCGCTAAAACTTTTACCTAACGCTATTTCCATGGACTTTTCCCGGAATACACAACCTGCCGCACCAGTGACCGCTACCCGGACTTCCTGCTGCGGTGTTGCCGGCTTATCACAGGCTACAAAAACGCCAACAGTGGCGTAACCAGAGGCGGGATTCGGGAACTTACAATACGCCGCCTGCTCGGGAATCGGAAAGCTGACAGTTGTTATTAACTCATCTTTCTCCAGTGCCGTTTCAAACAGGTCAACAAAAAAATCACCCACTTCTATTGAACGCTTGCTGGTCTGCAGAGTTGCATTCAAACCAACCAATGCTGCAGGGTAGTCTGCCGATGGGTCAGAGTTTGCGACCGACCCCCCAAGCGTGCCGCGATTTCTAACCTGCGGGTCACCAATAACAGAGGCGAGATGCGCAAGTGCCGGAATATTGCGCTGCACTAATAAGGACGCAGCAACCTCGGCATGCGTAGTTAACGCACCAATCACAATGACATCATTGTGTTTTTCAATACCACGAAGTGAAGCAATACCATTCAGGTCTATTAGTACATCGGGTGCTGCAAGACGCTGCTTCATGGTTGGCAGCAATGTCATGCCACCGGCAAGGTAACTCGCATCTTCAGAAGTCTTAAAAATGGAGGCAGCTTCGTCTATTGATTCAGATTTTCGATAGGTAAATTCGTACAATGCCTGTACCTCGATAACGATTTTGGAAACCCTGTGCTACAGTCCAATCCTGTGGAAGCACAATGCCATCGCGCAAATACTCCTTTTTGCGCCAACTTCACTATTGTAAAAACTTTAAAACAGAATCAAAGCATAACCGCTGGATGAAAATTTTTAAATCGGCAGAAAAATAGTTCCTGTTAGACAAGCACCACCCATCGCTTTACCATTGAGTAACACCTGCCAGAAACACACGGTAACATAAATGCACGATCTTGAAGGCATCACCGTTGTCAGCGTTGAGCAAGCCGTCGCAGCTCCCTATGCCTCAGGCAAATTGGCTCAGGCCGGTGCCCGCGTTATCAAGGTGGAGCGTCCGGAGGGTGATTTTGCACGACGCTACGATTCACTCGTCAATGGAGACAGCGCTTATTTTGTATGGCTCAATCACGGCAAAGAGTCAATTTGTATCGACCTGAAACAATCCAGTGAAAAAGCGCTGCTACAAAAATTGATCGCGGGCGCCGATGTGTTTATTCAAAACCTCGCGCCCGGAGCGGCAACACGCCTGGGCTTCGGCGCTGATGATCTGCGCAAGCTTTATCCCTCATTGATTTACTGTTCAATTTCCGGCTTTGGTGAAACCGGTCCCTATGCGCAACAAAAAGCGTATGACCTGCTTATTCAGGCAGAGTCAGGTTTATGTGCGATTAACGGCACTCCGGACGGTCCTGCCAGAGTAGGTGTTTCCGTATGCGACATAGCAGCGGGAATGACTGCGTATCAATCCATCCTGCAGGCACTTTTTGCGCGCGAACGTGATGACAGCAACAACGGCAGAACGATCAATGTATCGCTGTACCATGCACTGGCCGATTGGATGAATGTACCGTATTTACAATACAAGTACGGCAAACGTGACCCGGGCAGACAAGGACTGAAGCACCCGACCATCGCACCCTATGGTGCCTATCCATGTGCCGATGACAAATTCCTGCTTATCTCTGTACAGAACGAAAGAGAATGGTCAAATTTATGTAGTGAGGTATTGGGTTGTCCGGAGCTTATCAGCGCCGATGGATTCGCCAGCAATACAGACCGGGTGGCAAACCGGGGCACCGTCGACAGTACGGTAGCCGACGCGTTTGCCAAACGTGATCGCGATAGCAATATCGCTCTGCTTGAAAAGGCAGGCATCGCCTATGGACGGTTATCCGATCTGGATGATTTAATCAGCCATCCGCAAAACAAATATCTAACCGTTAACAGTCAGGCAGGCCCAGTTGATCTTCTTGCTCCGGATGGTCAAATCGACGCCGCCAACAATGCGCCGTCTGTACCGTCCTTAAATCAGCACGGCGACAGAATCAGAGCAGAATTTTCCTAACAAATTATGGATTGGTCTGCCTTTACCCTCTCGTTAAAGCTTGCTCTCTGGACATTGCTGCTATTGATGCCACTGGGAGTAGTACTGGGACGATGGCTTGCCATGACCAACTTTGCCGGTCGTTCAATGTTACAGGCACTACTGGCATTGCCGTTAGTTCTGCCACCAACAGTACTCGGATTTTATTTGCTGACAATATTCAGCCAGACATCACCAACAGGTGCCTGGTATCAATCATTAACCGGTAAGAGTCTGGCGTTTAGCTTCGAAGGGCTCTTGATTGCATCTGTTATTTTTAATCTGCCATTCGCAATACAACCCCTTAAGCGAGCTTTCGAACAGATCGGCCGCGATGTACTCGACGCGGCAGCCTGTTGCGGCTTAAATCGCTGGCAGCAATTTTTTTCTATAGAGCTACCATTGATCTGGCCGGGCTTACTAGGTGCTGCAGTATTGGTCTTTGCCCACACAGTCGGCGAATTTGGCGTGGTTTTAATGGTTGGCGGTAATATCCCTGACGAAACCCGAACCATAGCCATTTCAATCTACGACAGTGTTCAGGCATTTGATAATCACTCAGCCGCCATAATGTCAGCATCATTGTTGGGTATATCTTTGCTTTCAATAGCAGCGGTTTATTATCTTTCGGAGCAATCCGATAAAACTGCCGCGACTATTCACCGCAATCCGTAACGCTCAAATATTTCATCCGCCGCCGGATTTTCCAATACAAACTGATAAAAATTCCTGGCCGCACTATTTTTTTCATCAATAAGAACCATCTGCAGAGCAATAGGTTCGTGCAGATTATCGTCAATCATATAAAAGTTACTTGAAGCTGCCACTCTGGGTGCAAGCGCCAGCGTAAGAGAAACCAGCCCGTATGGCACGGAACCATTGACAACAAATTGAGCCGCCTGAGATACCTGCTCACCATTAACAATTAATTCCCTGACAGCATCCCACATCTCAATCGATTGCAAGGCCTGCTGCGCTGCTCGACCATAGGGTGCATGCGTCGGGTTTGCAATGGCAAGCTTTGTCTTTTGCTGTATTACTCCATTTTTTACAGTATCAGTGAAATCTGTGACCGATGGAACACCAGATCCGTAAAGCAATACAAGCCTTCCAGTACCAAAGCGTTTGCCTTCATCTTCACTCAAACCCGCTTTGTTCAGCCGTGCTACCAGTTCACTGCGCGCTGAAAAAAAAAGTTCAAATGGTGCTCCCTGCACAATCTGACGATACAAGTTACCCGATGAGCCGAACACCAGCTTCGGTGCAGTCATGGTAGTTAAACGTTCATACTCTGTCGCAAGTTCACGCAATACAAACTGCAATGAAGAGGCAGCGGCTACAGTGACACTCTTGCTGTAGCCCGCAACTGGCAGGGCCAAAGCAAGAATGATCAGAGCTAAACGAATTGATCGCATGATTATCTTTACAACTGCTGCAGTGCTTCAGGCGTATCGTAATCCCGAAGTATCGAATCTGAATTCACTTCAACTTCGGTTATTTTTTCAGGATACTGCTGAATAAGGTAACGCGCACCGACGTCTCCTTCGTTCTGTAACAACGCATCAAAAAAGGAACGCCCAATCATTACCGGGTTGCCACGCTGACCTTTGTGTACGGGGATAAATATTTTATCAACAATACTGCCATCCCCCGCTGAAATGATCTGATCAATCACCTTGCTTCCGACGTGTGGCATATCACCCAGACAGACAAGCACAGCATCATGATTCTGCAACGCTGATATCCCGGTTGCTATTGAATGCGCCATTCCGCTCGAGTGACTTGCACAGTGTCGGGTTTCAATACCATATTGCTGAACTGTTTTTTCCACCTCATCGGCCTGATGACCAGTCACCAACACGCTTTCTGACACTCCACTTGCCTGCACCGATTCAATAACCGCACAAAGCATCACCTTGCCATCGTAGCGGTGCAGAAGTTTATTTATCTTACCCGCACGATGCGATGCGCCTGCGGCAAGAATCAACGCTGCAACTGTTTGCTTACCACCAGCCACCACCTCTGGCAGGGCTACTCTGGGTTGCGGCCTGCTGTGCACTTCATCCAGCAAGCCACCAATACACAGACTATTCAACCATTGATCGGTTATCGGTACGTCACAGACAATTCTATCCAGCAGTAAATCAAAACCGTTGTGTTTCGGTGATCTGGCGCAACCCGGCAGGCCCAATATCTCGATATTGCTGTGCCCGGCCAGCATTAATAAATTACCCGGATCCACGGGTATACCCACACGCTGGACATTACCACCGGATTTGGCAACCGCGGCTGGAATAACATCGTTTCGGTCGCTGATTGCAGATGCACCCACAATTAAAATAATATCAGGCATAAGAGCTACCGACTGCAGAAGACACTCAACCAGGGCTTCAACTGTGTGCTCACAGCGAAACTCCTGTTGCAGAGAAATTGATCTTGACTGAAGTCGCTGCTCTGTAACTTTTTTTGTTTTATCAAGCGTCGTTGTTTTGAGCGATGGCAGCACAGTTTGAATCAGTACCGCATTGCCTGGTCTGGCGGCAATTACCCGCAACGAAGAGCAGCCCAAATGTTTTATTGTGTTGTTCAGATCATCTGAGTCGACCGCATAGGGAATTATCTTGGCTGATGCGACCATTCTGCCTGTCAGAACCCACTGATTAGGAGAAAGCACAGATAAGGTAATGTCTTCACTAACACTGTTAGCGGCCACAACTGCATCGGTGTGATAACTCAGCAGTCCGTCACACGATGCGTAGATATTCATTCGGCCGGTGTGAGCTTTGTCTGTTCTGACACCGTCAGAAGTGTTAACTGCCGCAGAGGCTATTAAGCCTGCCGCCTCGTTCTCACTAACGTCACCCTCATCGGCACGAGCAACTACCAGGTGTGTAACACCGGCATCTGTGAGTCGCAGAACCAATTGATCGTCAAGTACTGTACCTTTAACAATCCGCTGACCGCGAGCGCTAACGCTATGTGCAAGCACACAGCCTGCACATTGCCCAATAGGGAGCTTTCCAAACCACATAGATATTTACCAGACCGTACTGGACGTAGCATAACAACAACACCTGGTGGAATCTTTACCTAAAGCAAACTACAGGTATGAAGGCAGGAAAATCAATCTGTAAGTTAGCCGATGCTTTCGGCTAACTTTTCAGGCGTGCATCTAAGCTTTTATGCTTTTCTTCTACGCTTTTCTGGACCGCATTTTTTGAAGTAACGGATAACACACCAGCAACAACGCTATAAGCATACAGGCGCCACTGATTGGCCGCGTAAAGAAAGTTGTAAAATCACCTTGTGATGCCAGCAAGGATTGACGCATGGAGCGCTCAGCAAGTGGCCCCAGCACAATAGCAAGTACTGCCGGCGCTACCGGGTAATTTAATTTGCGCAGCAGATACCCAACAACACCGAATACAAACATCAACCATACATCGTGCATGGTTTGTGTTGGCGCATAGCCACCAACCACACACAGTATATAAATTATGGGTGCCAAAACGGTGAATGGCATAGTCAGCACGCGAACAAACAGCGGAATAAACGCCAGATTAATTATAAGCGTTGCTGCATTAGCAATGTATAGAGAACCGATTAAACCCCAGACAAAATCCGGATGCTCACTAAACAGCAGAGGCCCTGGCCGCAGACCCCAGATAATCATACCGCCAAGCAGTATTGCCGTGGTGGGAGAGCCGGGAATACCGAGTGTAAGCATAGGCAGCATTGATCCGGTTGAAGCCGCATTGTTCGCAGCCTCCGGTGCCGCAACACCCGCTACTTTTCCTTTACCAAAGCTATCAGGGTCTTTCGAGAATGTTTTCGCCAAACCATAAGACATTAAAGATGCCGGTGTGGCACCGGCTGCCGGCAGTGTACCAACAAAGTACCCGAGCACTGAGCCCAGTGTGGTTGTGCCGATATAGGTTTTGACATCTTTCAAATTGCCAAGCAACGATTTGAAAGACATCTTCACTTTGTGTACTGAAACTTTTCCCTGAGTGGATTCAAGTGTCCACAACATCTCTCCGATACCGTATATTCCAATAGCAAGCACCAGGAAGTTTATACCGTGCAGGAAACCCGAGATGTCGCCAAAAATTAATCTGGGTTTACCGGAGATAATATCGAGACCAATAGTGGCGAGCACCAGACCGATTAAAATAGAAAAAATAGTTTTGGGAATATCATCGCCACCCAGCCCGATAAACGTCGCAAAGGCCAGCATCATTAATGCGAATTCCTCTGGCGGTCCAAACTTCAACGCAAACGCGGCCAGCGGTGGTGCAAACAGAGTAAACAGTATCACCGAGATGGTGCCACCAATAAACGATGCGACTGCTGCAGCAGTTAACGCTTTATCGGCCTTGCCTTGTTGTGCCAGAGGTCTGCCATCAAACACCGTGGCAACCGCGGTTGACGCGCCGGGTATACCGAGGGTTATCGAGCTGATTGCCCCCCCGTACATCGCGCCGTAATAAATAGCGGCCAGAAAAATAATCGCGGCAGTTGGAGGAACAAGAAAGGTAATCGGCAGAAGAATGGCAACACCATTGACCGACCCCAGGCCCGGCATAGCACCAACCAGCAAGCCTACAGTACAGCCGATGATAATCATTGTGAGGTTCAGCGGCTGCAATGCTTCTAGCAAGCCAGCGCCGAGTAGTGACAGAATACTATCCACGTCTAACTTTCCTCCTGATGTAACGACTGTGTTTTATTTTTACGTGTGGAGAAGTAGTGCTTAATCCAATAAACAATTACACCAACGAGTAGCACAACTGGTACTCCGACCATCGGTGCTTTCATGGACAACACCCGCTCAGGCAAATTTTGCGCATATATTAAATCGTAAACCGGATAAAACCACTCTTCAGTAAACGCTTTGGGCAATGGTATTTTCAAAGCCCATTCAAATAAACTGAAGATGAATATCGGAACACATATCACCAGAGACAAGGTTAACGGCCAGCTATGACGCCCGATAAATTTGAGGTAAAAAAACAGAAATACCGGCAAGGCAATGTAGATTCCCGCCCACTGAGTCATTATCAGCAGCGCAAGAATGGAAAATGCTGATGTACCGACAACAAGCGCAGTATCCGCGCTTATGTAAGATTCTGTTGAAACGGACTCTGGAGTTATCTTTCTGAACCAGCGAACAATTGTCCAGAGACAGCAAAGCAACATGCCTGTCGACAACCAGAATGGCCAGGCACCGGATCCGGGCCCCCGCCCTTCTATCCAGCCAATATTGAGTTCGGCACTTTTAACCATCAGGCCTACGGAACATAAGGCCAGAATGATAGCTACCAGAATTTCAGCAGTTCTTACTGTCATGGGATACGAGGGCTTTAGAGTCAGGAGTCCGCGCAAGTCTATGGCAGATCTATGACCCGCTAAGCCTGAGAGGTTGTAGATTGCATGGGATGCAGTTGCATCCCATGCACATACTTCATTATGAATATTAACTGGTACCGGGTATTCTCCGGCTGATGATTCTCCAGTCAGTTATTCACCGGCCAATTATTCACCGGTAATAGCTTCTGCACCTACTTCATTAATCAGTGCAGTGTGACGCTCCAGCTGTTCAGTATGAAATGCAGCTAAATCATCGCCTGCTGACCATTCAGTACAGTCAAGCCCGTCTTCTACACAGAACTTCTGCCATTCTTCAGACTGATAAAGCTGGCTAAACAGATCAATATAGAACGCCTGTGCATCTGCTGACATGCCCGGAGGACCATTGATCGAACGCTGCATGTAGTACTCAATGTCAATACCAAGCTCTTTTGCAGTAGGAACTTCAGGGTAAGCTGCCATGCGTTCACCAGTGAACTGCACCAGTGGCTTGGTATTACCAGCACGGAAAAATTCATTCTGCTCAGCAGGGTTGTTTACAGTGGAGTCGATATGCTTACCAACCAGGTTTTTAGCAACCGTACCACCACCAGGGAAAGGTATATAGGTCACTTCATATCCAAACTCGGCTTCCATCATTGCAGTAAGAATTGAATCTTCCTGCCCTGAACCGGTACCACCGACTTTCCAATCTTTACCCGCGGCCTTCACAGCAGTTACGTAGCTGTCGAGGTCTTTGATTTCACCAGCATCATTATGCACCCACAAAAGGAAGGTATCTAACGCCATGCGGCCGATCGGTGTGAATTTTGAAACATCTACACCAAGATCTTCCTGAATGATCGGGGTTGTATAAAAGCTGTTGAGTGTCACCATTAATGTGTGATCATCACCTTCTTTGTCCTGCAAGTAGCGCAATGCCTCTGCGCCAGAACCACCAGGCTTGTTGATTGGAATAAACGGTCGCGGTGAAAGGCCTTTCTTTTCGATAAGGCCTTGCAGCAATCTGGCAATCTGATCAGCACCACCGCCAGTACCAGCCATGATAATAAACTCTACCGGCTTTTTAGGCTTCCAGTCTGCAGCGAGTGCATTACCTGTCATAGTCACGGCAGCAGTAGCTGCAATGGCTAAAGGCAATACGGATTTCAAAATTTTCTTCATGTATCCTCCGGGATTTTCGATACGAGCGTTAACTCTATCAGCAATGCACAGCTGTCTTTGGTTCAACCATATACAGACCGCCCGCGCCGCTCGTATGAGAACGCGATGCACCACCAGTAGCTATTACTTATACAAGACGTCGAGCTATACATTTACAGCCATTACAGACTCTCCAAAAAATCCATAACGGCAAACGTATAACGACGCCACAGCCAATTGTATTTTGTATACCACAGCTTCAAAATCACACTACACCCTGTACTAATGACTGTAAAGTACTATTAAATAAAATGTCGCCGATGACTGTTTACCAATTCACATGTCTCTTTCTAACTTTGAAATAACAAGTGAAAATCAGAGCGACAAGACAGACGTATCCACCACCCGCGAAAGCGCCCCAATCCGGAGCGCTCCCGCTGATCGCCACGTAGCTTTGCAGCACGCCTAAGCCGTGAGCAAATCTCTGTTAGGCTCAATAATTTAGCGGTTAGCACCCCAGTTGCCAAGCGTCAGCACTTTTTCTTCCTCCTCAATAATGCTGTGCGCTATCGCGTCAGCCGAGCCTGAAGACACGTCAAACAACATCTTTTGCTGCGTTGACAAATCCTGTCGATTAAAGATGTTTTCATCAATCCATAAGATATTTCCGTTCTCGAATTTTGCATAGACCTCAGCGGTCTTTGAGTCGGCAAATTGAACCTGCTTAATCTTGCTAATGCACTTAGCTAAAAACGCTGTGGCGGCAGTGTGGTCATTACCCACCAGGACCTCTGCAGCATTTGTCGCTTCAATATTCACTTCTTTGAATCGGTCAATGTTACACATCGCATCGATATTGAGGATTGTCATGCACTGGCCCCGTCCAAACGCGATTGTGTTTGGCAATTGACCTTTCGGTACATCGTTATCGAGAAATTCAAAATGAACCTGCTTACCCGCAAACAAAACCCATGAAAAAAATAGCGCAGGTATGCCTGTGTACGCTTCTACGTTGTGATACAGCAAATCATCTACCGCTTTAAAGCGCCCGGTCGTCAGGCCTCGTTCCCACGCCCGCACAACAGTTTCTTCAGGAGATGTGACCATAAAAAACATAAATATTCGATCACCGAACCTTGAAAGCAACTTGTTATCATCGCTTCTGCCATTTTCCACACTAAAACTGTCAAAACGAAATCTGTCAATCAACAGATGCGGGATCTCTCCTTTTTCTGCTTTCTGCGCCATATAGCGATCAAGCTTTTTATCTACCAATTCCAGTTCCTGACCAGTAAGCATCGCAGCATATTTATAGTCATCACCAAGAGTCGAGTAATCCAGAAGATACTTCCGCCAGTAATCCGGGCTTATCAGCGCAAAGTCTTCCCATGGAATACCCAGTTTGTCAGCAAGCTGCTGTTGTTGCGGCCGGATAGTACTCTTACCGGATGCAGAGGCGCCTTTAACATTCATTACCAGTGGCTTTTTTTGCAAAGGTAACTTTCGGTAGCCCTCAGCCTTCACCCCTGCATCAAAGAGAGGTGTAATTAATTGCGACACAACGTCAGCGCCAATCAGGTTGCTGGCATAATTATCTGCAACTACCAAAATCATATCCGGGTCATTTCCAGCCCTGCCACGATTAGTAAGCAGAGCATTAACCACTTTGATCAAAGCAGTAAGGCCGTGTTTGTGTATTGACTGGCTGGTTCTATCCAGTTCACTTTGCCAGCAGGCCAATGCTTGAAACTCTTTCGGATCAGACAATATCGCCGCTTTGGCAGGCGCTGCCTTCGCGCTAAACAGTTTTTTCAGCAGCGATACGTTTTTTGTTTCAGGATCTGTTTTATGTTTTGCAAACAACTGCTCATGAAGCTGCTGCTTCATGTACTCTCGCGCTTCGGCAAGCTGCAAATCGTACTGGCTCTGGATAAGCCGTATCTCAGGGGATACATGGCGCTGATAGATGGCAGACACCATCGACCGCAGGTTGATACCGAGGTCCTCGTAATTTGGTCCATCCGGAACAGACAGATCTGACGTTACACGAACCAACAGTTCATGAATAACCAGTCGCTCAACACTAAATGAAATTACCTCCGCAGCTTTCAGGCCGCAATAATCTGAAAGCTCCTGAGCACAAAGGTAGTCAACTGTTGAATTGCCTGTTCGATACAAGGTAATCATCGGCCCGAGAGCCGCCGGTATCCGGGAGGAGATACCGGGGTTCCAGGCATCGAAGCTGACTGTGTTGTTTTCCTCTTTTATTAAGTTTTCAATACAACTATTCCTCCCAGCTAACGCTCCCTGTCACCCATAATTCAGACAACTACAGCGCTGTATTGATCTCAGAAACCTGAGTATCTGTAACTCAACAACTAAAAAAGCCCTTCGATCTCACCACCGTCATTCAATTTGATCACTTCTGCTGCAGGTACTCGCGGCAGTCCGGGCATTGTCATGATTGCACCACAGACGGCAACAATAAAACCGGCACCAGCTGATAACCTGACTTCTCTAATAGGAATACTGTGGCCGGTTGGCGCACCACGTAAGTTGGGATCAGTACTGAATGAATACTGAGTTTTGGCAATACATACCGGCAAATCACCGTAACCTGCATCTTCCCATGCCTTTAACTGATCAAGAATTGGCTGATCAGCAATAACATCATCAGCGCGGTATATCTTTTTGGCGATGGTTTCGATCTTTTCCATCAGTGGCATGGCGTCAGGATAGAGCGTCTTAAAGTTTGCTTTACCTTCGTCAATAATTTCAACGACCCTGGTCGCAAGATCTTTGGTGCCATTCGAACCATCAGCCCAGTGCTTGCAAACAATTGCTTCCGTACCCTGAGATTTGACAAACTTCTGTACCGCAGCAATCTCGGCATCTGTGTCAAGCGTAAAGTGGTTTATAGCAACAACCACCGGCACACCATACTGATTCAGATTTTCAATATGACGGCCGAGGTTTGCACAACCTTCTTCGACCGCTTTGACATTTTCGCTATTTAGATCTTCCTTCGCCACACCACCGTTCATTTTCATTGCACGGATGGTAGCAACCAGCACGACGGCTGAAGGTGCAAGATCGGCTTTACGGCATTTGATATCGAGAAATTTTTCGGCACCAAGGTCTGCACCAAAGCCCGCCTCGGTAACTACATAGTCTGCAAGTTTAAGTGCTGTTGTGGTGGCGATAACCGAATTACAACCATGGGCTATATTCGCAAACGGTCCACCATGAACAAATGCCGGATTGTTTTCCAGTGTTTGCACAATATTAGGCTGCATAGCATCTTTTAACAGTACAGTCATTGCCCCGTCAGCCTTAATGTCTCGACAGTAAATCGCGGACTTATCTCGTCGATAGGCAACAATAATGTCGCCGAGACGCCTCTCAAGATCGTCAAGATCTTTCGCCAGACACAAAATGGCCATCACTTCTGAAGCAACAGTGATATCAAAACCTGCTTCACGCGGAAAGCCGTTAGTAGCGCCACCCAAGCTGGTAGTGATTTGTCGCAGCGCTCTGTCGTTCATATCGAGTACCCGCCGCCAGACAACACGACGTGAATCAATCTCAAGTGAGTTGCCCCAATAGATATGGTTGTCGATCATCGCTGAGAGTAAGTTGTGCGCTGATGTAATGGCATGAAAGTCACCGGTGAAGTGAAGATTCATTTCTTCCATCGGCACAACCTGCGCATAGCCGCCGCCGGCAGCGCCACCCTTCATACCAAAGCAGGGCCCGAGCGACGCTTCACGAATACAGACCATGGCTTTTTTGCCAATCGCATTCAGGCCATCACCCAATCCAACGGTTGTAGTGGTTTTACCCTCACCGGCGGGGGTCGGGTTGATTGCAGTTACCAGAATCAGCTTACCGTCTTTTTTGCTTTGTTGAGCCTTAATAAACTCAGCTGAAATTTTGGCTTTGTCATGGCCATAGGGAACCAGAGACTCAGGCGGAATACCAAGCTTGTCGCCAATTTCCTGTATCGGGCGTTTGCTGGCTGCGCGCGCAATCTCTATATCGGTTTTAACTGCCATGTTGCTCTACCTGTTGTACGGGTTTAAGTGCCAATTGTATCGCCAACGGATAGCTTCACGGAAGCCGCCCATTCGCTTGCAGATACTTTTTGACCGCCTTTGGGTTTAACGCGTTTTACCTGTATCCGTCCGCCGACGCTTTGTATCGTTATGCCGTCTTCTTCAATTGCGATCACCCTGCCGGCAACCCCGTCGCCTGCAACCTGCGCACTGTCGTAAATACTGAGCTCATCACCATTGACTGTAGTCCAGGCACCTGGGGCCGGGTTGGTGCCACGAATCAGATTGTAGACTTGCGCGACCGGTTTAAACCAATCTACGTGTGCATGCTTTTTAGTGCAGCGCCTTTCATAGGTGGCGAGTGATTCATCCTGATGTATATGTGGCGGGTTGCCTGAACGGAATAACTCACACACCTCAAGCACAGAATCGACTGCTGACGGATAGATCTTTTTAAAGTAGAGGTTGATCACTGTGTCATTGGCATCGATCGGACAGGACCATTGCAGCAGGACATCGCCTTCGTCAAGACCGTCTGTCGGATAAAACCAGGAATAGCCTGATTCTTCACGACCCATAATGATGGGCCAGTTAACCGCGGACGGACCACGGTGCAATGGTAATAACGACGGGTGAAAGCAGATTGAGCCCTGCTTCGGGGTATCTCTTGCCGATTCCGGTACAAAAATATTCACAAACGCCATAATCATCAGATCAGCGTCATAGGATTTCATTTTTGCAAGCGTTTCATCGTCTTTAAAGTGTTCCGGTTGCTCTACCGGAATACCTTTTTCGAGCGCAAACTCTTTTATCGGGTCAGCGTTGCCTTTATCCGGCTCGCAATAAACAGCAACCACTTCATCTTTACCAGCATCTAAAATTTTAGCCAGTGCATCCTTACCAAATGCCTGCTGACCCATCACGATTAATCGCATAGTTTTTAGTCCCAATTATTATTCTGATTCATTATCCAGGAGGATTCGATCAGGCTTTTACTTCACCAACCGCACCGGAATCAACGACTCTTTTGAGATCATCACCGCTATAACCGAGTACATCAGTCAATACCTCTTGAGTATGTTCGCCCAACAGAGGCGACCGGATAACTTCTACATCACTGTCTGAAAGTTTAATCGGGCAACCAACACTCAGGTATTCACCACGTTCAGGGTGATCTACTTTAACCATGGTGCCAGTGGCGTACAAACCCTCATCTTCGGCAATCTCTTTGAGGGACAGGATTGGACCAACCGGAATGTTCAAAGGGTTACAGATATCCATCACCTCAAATTTGGTTTTGGTTTTAGTCCATTCCTCTACAGCCGCAAATATTTCATTGAGCTTGTCGAGTCTTTCAGGTGGCTTGGCATAACCTTCCTGTGTTTTCCAGTCAGGTTTACCAATAACATCACAAACATTCTCCCAAACAGCCGCCTGAATGATGAAGTAGGTATACGCGTCGGGATCAGTCTCATGCCCTTTGCATTTGAGAATGCGACCTGGCTGCCCGCCACCTGAATCGTTACCGGCTCTTGGCGTGGCTTCACCAAACTCTACTCCTTCTCCAAACTGTGAGTACTCTTGTAAAGGTCCTTTTTCGAGGCGTTGCTGATCACGCAGTTTTACTCTAGCAAGATTCAAAACACCATCCTGCATTGCACAGCTCACCTTCTGGCCGCGGCCGGACTTTTCACGTTGAAACAGCGCCGTCACAATACCTAAACATAAATGCAAACCAGTACCGGAATCACCGATCTGAGCACCGGTTACCAATGGCGGGCCATCACGAAATCCGGTTGTTGATGCAGAGCCACCGGCACATTGTGCGACGTTCTCATAGACCTTGCAGTCTTCATACTTCCCGGGACCAAAGCCCTTTATCGAGGCCATTATGATTCGCGGGTTAATCTCCTGAATGCGCTCCCAGGTAAAGCCCATGCGATCCAGCGCACCCGGTGCGAAGTTTTCTACCAATACATCACACTCTTCAATCAGGCGGGTTAATACTTCTTTGCCTGTCTCGTTCTTGGAGTTAAGTTCGATCGAACGCTTATTGTGATTGAGCATGGTGAAATACAAACTATCTGCACCCGGCACATCAATCAGTTGCTTTCTTGTGGCATCTCCCACACCGGGTCGTTCAACCTTAATAACATCGGCACCGAACCACGCCAGCAACTGCGTGCAGGTCGGACCCGATTGAACATGAGTGAAGTCAAGTACTTTAACGCCATCTAGTGCTTTCATAGCTCTCTTTGCTTCATAGTTTTAAATATAACTGGGATTTAAATACAACTGGGTTTTAAATAAAACCGGTATATGAACATAACTTGTGATTTGCCGATGGAATTCATCAGGCCTTTTTAGTCACCACACTTTGCGGATTAAGATTTCCGATACGGCCACTTTCAGTACCTGCATTTTCGTCAATGACTGCATTGACCAGTGTCGGGGTACCAGAATCCATAGCCTTGTTTACTGCGGCAGTGAGTTCATCCCGCGTAGTGGCATATACTCCATCACCACCAAAAGCCTGCATCATTAAGTCATAGCGACTGTCTTTTACGAATACCGTGGGAGCTACATCTTCACCACCAGTGGGGTTGGTATCGGTACCGCGATAAATTCCATTGTTGTTAAAGACCACTATACATACCGGCAGCTTATAACGGCAGATAGTTTCTATTTCCATACCGGAAAAACCGAATGCACTGTCACCCTCTACCGCCAGTACCGGTAATCCAGTTTCTACAGCAGCCGCAACAGCTGCACCCATGCCGATTCCCATTATTCCCCAGGTACCAACATCAATACGCTTACGTGGCTTACTCATGTTGATAATACTGCGCGCAAAATCGAGTGTATTTGCACCTTCATTGATTAACATCGCATCCGGACGTTGATCCATAATCTCTCGCAGCCCGCCAAGTGCAGTATGAAAATCCATTGGAACCGTGTCGGCACCAATGCGTTGCTGCATCTTTGCAATATTAGTATCGCGCTTGGCATAAACCGCTGATGTCCAGTCCTCGGGTGGTGTTGCCCATTCACTGCCCATACCATTCAACAGTTCTCCAAGGCAGGAACCGAGATCACCCACCACCGGTGCCGCAATTTCGACATTGCTATCCATTTCGCACGGGTCAATATCAATCTGTACAAAGCGTTTGCTGCCGGGCTCACCCCAGCTCTTGCCCTTGCCGTGTGACAGTAACCAGTTAAGCCTTGCACCCATCATCACAACCACATCGGATTCTTTTAACACCAGTGATCGAGCAGCAGATGCACATTGCGGGTGGCTGTCGGGCAATAGCCCTTTGGCCATACTCATAGGCAGAAAAGGGATGCCGCTTTTTTCCACAAAGGATTTCACCAAATCATCCTGTTGTGCATAAGCAGCACCTTTACCAATAATAATAAGTGGTTTTTTTGCACTTTTCAGTACACCGAGCGCACGCTCAACAGCGTCAGGTCCGGGTAACTGTGCAGGCGCCGGATCAATGACTTTAACCAGAGATTTTGCTCCTTCCGCCGCATTCATAGCCTGACCGAACAGAGCGGCTGGTAAATCCAGATAAACACCACCAGGTCTGCCCGAGACCGCTGCACGAATAGCACGCGCGACGGCAATTCCGATATCTTCGGCATGCAACACACGAAAAGCCGCTTTACATAACGGCTTTGCGATCGCGAGCTGATCCATCTCTTCGTAATCACCCTGCTGCAAGTCAACAATTTCGCGTTCAGATGATCCACTCAATAGAATCATTGGAAAGCAGTTGGTTGTGGCATTGGCAAGTGCTGTTAGTCCATTGAGAAAACCGGGGGCAGAGACCGTTAAGCACACGCCGGGCTTTTGCGTGATGTAGCCAGCGACAGCTGCAGCATTACCCGCATGCTGCTCGTGCCTGAAAGACAGCACCCGAATTCCATTGGCCTGCGCCATACGACCAAAATCGGTAATCGGTATACCGGGCACACCATAGA
Organism: uncultured Granulosicoccaceae bacterium; assembly: GCA_964649465.1. Classification (GTDB taxonomy): domain Bacteria; phylum Pseudomonadota; class Gammaproteobacteria; order Granulosicoccales; family Granulosicoccaceae. The sequence continues at coordinate 19,130 of CAZYRP010000003.1, forward strand.
TGGTGTTCAGATCGTTCATCTTCAGTGCGTCAATAAGAAGATGGAAGCCATCGGTGAGCTGTTCTTCTTCAGAAGCTTTACTTCCGGTATTTTCCTTGAGCTCTGCAGACATTCAATTGATTCCTGTGTTCATATCAAATAAAACGGTGGTTCTAATAAAATTCGGTGGTCAGCCCGGTGCTTAACGGACTGGTCAGCGACCTAATGAGTGTTAGTAGCCGATTCTTCCTGAAGCGCCTGCCAGGTGTTTTTAATGTGGTCATGCAATTTCATTGTATGGTCCCGAACCAACATCGCCGCCAATTCACTTTCGCGGTTTTCTATCGCTTCAATAATTGCCATGTGATCAACCACTGAGCGGCTTATACGATCTGTCTCCTTCATTGCACGCCGCCTGACCGCGTGCATGTGCAGTAGCAGGCTCTCTGCGGTGCTACGCAGCAGATCACAGCCCGACAATTCCAGAATACGCTGATGAAATTTGATGTTAGCTTCAGAGTATTCTGCAATATCTGCGCGACTGGAATCAGCACTGTGCTTGACACCGAGTTTGCGCAAAGAAGCAATCTCCCTGTCGCTGGCAACCTGGGTCACAAGCCTTGCCGCCATGCTCTCAAGCGCCGCCCAAACGGTCACAATTTCAAGAACCTCCGGCAGTGTTTTCGGCCGAACATAAACCCCTTTACGAGGACGGATTTCAACAAAACCTTCACGTTCGAGCTGCGCCAGCGCCTCACGAATTGGGGTTCTGGAAATTTGCAACTGCTCGGCAAGCTGGCGTTCGTCAAGTCGCAGGTTGGTGTCGGCACTATAGATATCCATCTCCATAATCGCCGCCCGAAGTGCCGGATAGATGTGGTCTTTTAGTGAACTATTTGCAGCAATCGGACGCAGCTTTATTGCCGCCTGTGCTGCTATATTACGTGCAGCCAAAAAGGTTTCCTCCTCACCCTGTGGTATACCACATACACAATACACATGGTTTTTTTAAACTACAACCGGCTTGTACTCAGCGAAGTTAGGCGTGGGCGACACACCGTTCATAGATTAGGCTAGTAAACCAGCAGCTTAATCCCGACAATTGGAATCAACAGCGCCGTCAATACGTACACTAACCGCAGAACCCTTACGTAAATCGTTTTACGCAGTAACGCTTCGCGTGCCTGAACCTGCTTTAACGCTTCCGGATCATCCGGCAGGTCATTCAACGGCGGCCCTGTCATATCAAGACATCGCAGCAATACCATCGCCGCCAGAATATAAGCGAGAAACTCAACCGTCAGCAGTAACCGCAATAAAAAATTATCAACATTAGATGCTAAAAACCCAAGCACCACAAACATGACTGATATATGCGTCAGAAGACCACTGCTTTTCGCATCAATAGAGCGCAGGTCACGCCAAATATGATCGACACCTTCGGCACTTTCCAGTTTTTTATAGTATTCCTGCGGATCTCGATCAGCCCGCTCAAGACAAGCTTTGAGCATAGGGTCAAGGGTCTTAAACACACCATCAATAAACACAGGAAAACTCCTGAAGTAACCTTCCAATTCACAAGCACGGACTCCAACACTGTTCCTGGTGTCCATTTAACTACCCGGATTTAACTAACCTGGGTTAACTCACCTGTACCCAGGTCATGTTGCACTTAACTTGCTTGTTCCATCACCTGTGCTTTGGCAACTCGACAGGCGGAAAACTTAAACTCAGGAATTTTACCGAATGGATCAAGACTCGAATTGGTTAAAACGTTCGCCGCCGCTTCAACATAGGCAAACGGTACGAAGATCATGTCTTCAGAGACCGCACGATCTGCCCGCGCCATAATGTTAATAGAACCACGTCGAGTTTCTACCGTGATCATTTCACCCGGCTTTACCTGCATTTTTCTGAGCGTTTTCGGATGCAGTGATGCATTCGCTTCAGGCTCTGCCCAGTCGAGTACTGCAGCGCGCCGTGTCATAGAGCCTGTGTGCCAATGCTCAAGCTGACGCCCGGTAGTTAAAATCATCGGGTACTCATCATCCGGCACTTCTGCCGGTGAGGTAACCTGAGCAGGTGTAAACCGCGCTCGACCTTCTTCGCGTGGAAAGCCATCACCAAATACAATCGGCTGACCGGGATCCTGCTCTGATAACGACGGATAAGTCACGGCACTTTTTTCAAGCCGCTCCCAGGTGATATTGTCAAGTGAGTTCATAGACAATTTCATCTCTGCAAATACTTCACGCGGATGTTGATAGTTCCAGTCAAGGCCTATGCCTTTGGCAAGCTCCACCAGTATCCACCAGTCTTCTTTTGCATCACCCGGTGGCGACATAGCCGGACGACCCATTTGCACTTGTCTGTTGGTATTAGTAACAGTACCGGTTTTTTCAGGCCATGCAGAAGATGGCAGAATCACATCGGCATAGTTGGCTGTTTCAGTTAAAAAGATATCCTGCACCACCAGATGCTCAAGCTTAGCCAGCGCATCACGCGCATGTTCAACATCCGGGTCCGACATCGCGGGGTTTTCACCCAGCACATACATGCCACGGATGTGGCCGTCATGTACCGCATCCATAATCTCAACTACTGTCAGACCGCGCTCGCTGTCGATACTTTCTGTACCCCAGATATCATGGAACGCACTGCGCACACCATCGTCTGAAACAGATTGATAGTCAGGCAGAAACATCGGAATGAGTCCGGCATCTGATGCGCCCTGCACATTGTTCTGACCACGTAGCGGATGCAAACCAGAACCCGGCCGGCCAACCTGACCACACATTAGCGCCAGAGAAATAAGGCAACGCGAGTTATCGGTACCGTGAATGTGCTGCGAGATACCCATACCCCAGAAAATCATCGCAGCTTGAGCACCCGCAAATGTTCTTGCCACAGTACGCAGTGTGTCAGCATCAATGCCACACAACTCTGCCATTTTCTCTGGTGGGAATCCTTTTAAGTGCTCTTTCATCGCAGGCCAGTTCTCGGTAAACCCTGCAATGTATTGCTCGTCATAGAGATGCTCTTCCACAATCACATGCATGATGGCGTTAAGCATGGCGACATCAGTACCCGGCCTGAACTGCAACATGTGCGTGGCGTGTCGCTTGAGCCCCTGGCCTCTGGGGTCCATCACAATCAGTTTGCCGCCGCGCTTGGTAAACTGTTTGAAGTAAGTAGCCGCGACCGGGTGGTTTTCAGTTGGATTGGCACCAATCACAATGGCCACATCAGCATTTTCAATTTCATTAAATGTAGCGGTAACCGCACCACTACCGACATTTTCCAGCAGCGCTGCTACCGATGAGGCATGACACAAGCGGGTACAGTGATCGACGTTGTTATGTTCAAACCCCTGCCGGATAAACTTCTGAAATAAATACGCTTCTTCGTTAGAGCATTTGGCAGAACCAAAACCTGCAACACGCTTACCCGTGTCACTACGCAAATCAGTTAATCCTTTGGCTGCTACCTGCAGTGCTTCCTCCCAGCTTGCTTCACGGAAGTGAGTTAGCGGGTTGGATGGATCAACGTTCAGTCCCTTGGCCGGCGCGTCATCACGACGAATCAGAGGCTTGGTTAGCCTGTGTTCATGATCTATATAATCAAAGCCAAAGCGGCCTTTAACACACAAGCGGTTTTGATTGGCAGGACCATCTATGCCATCCACCCAGGCAATTTTTTCATCCTTGATTTTGAATGACAACTGGCACCCGACACCACAGTAGGGACAAACACTTTTTACTTCACGATCAAAAGACTGACTGTCTCCAACGCCCTTATCATCCAGCACGGTGGCAGGCATTAACGCGCCTGTCGGGCATGCCTGCACGCACTCACCACATGCAACGCAAGTTGACGCACCCATCGGGTCATCGAAATCAAAAGTGATTTTGGCATCGTGGCCACGGCCGGACATGCCAATCACATCATTCACCTGCACTTCTCTGCATGCTCTGACACACAGGTTGCAGTGAATACAGGCATCAAGATTTACACTCATAGCCAGATGCGATGCATCAAGCAGAGGAACACGCTCTAACTCAATACTCGGAAAGCGGCTTTCGGAAACATTTTGCATCTCTGCCATTTTCCAGAAGTGAGAAGACTTATCGTGAGCGGCCTCTGGCTCCGGCTGATCTGCCAGCAGCATTTCAACCACCACTTTGCGAGCGTTAACCGAGCGTTTATCCTGCGAGTTAACCACCATACCTTCGGTTGGCGTTCGAATGCAGGAGGCAGCAAGAACACGCTCTCCTTCAATCTCTACCATGCAGGCGCGACAGTTGCCATCGGAGCGATAGCCTTCTGCATCTTTATGGCAAAGATGCGGTATCAATGTGCCTTGTTTTTTGGCTACTTCCCAGATTGACTCACCGGCTTCAGCGGTGACCGACTTGCCATCAAGGGTAAATGTAATCTTGTCAGTCATTGTTTATACCTCCTCCGGAAAATGCTTCATCGTCAGTAAAATCGGATTAGGCGCAGCCTGCCCCAAACCACAGATGGATGCATCAACCATTACATTGCAAAGATCTTCCAACAATGGCTGATCCCACTTGTCTTTTTCCATCAGCTTAACCGCCTTCTCGCAACCCACTCGACAAGGCGTACACTGACCGCAGCTTTCATCTTCAAAGAATCGCAACATATTAAGCGCTGCATCTTTAACACTGTCTTTGTCGGATAAGACAACAATTGCCGCTGAACCAATAAAAGACCCGTGCGGCTGCAACGTGTCAAAATCCATCGGAATGTCATTCATTGATGCAGGCAGTAAACCCGCAGAGGGTCCACCTGGCTGATACGCTTTAAAAGTATGACCATCGAGCATGCCACCACACGCTTCTATCAAATCTGTGATTGTTGAACCGGCGGGCAACAAATGCACTCCCGGTTTTTTTACACGACCCGACATAGAAAATGAACGCAAGCCCGTACGGCCGTTTTTCTCAGTAGTATTTAATACTTCCGGCCCTTCACGACACACTCTCGCTACCCAGTGCAGTGTTTCAATGTTATGCACTAATGTCGGTCTGCCGAAAATACCAACCTGAGCAACGTACGGTGGTCTGTGCCTCGGGAGGCCACGCTTGCCTTCAATCGATTCGATCATCGCACTTTCTTCACCACAGATGTAGGCACCGGCACCGCGTCGTAGTTCAATAAAGCCAGCGTCAGCAATACCCGCGGACTCCAGTGCTGCTATTTCATCGGCGAGTATTTTCAGCACTGCCGGATATTCATCACGCATATAGATGTAGCAGCGACTGGCATCCACCGCCCAGGCCGCGATTAACATACCTTCGAGAAAAAGATGAGGTGTTCGTTCAAGGTAGTAGCGATCTTTGAAAGTACCCGGCTCGCCTTCATCTCCGTTTACAGCAAGGTAGCGCGGCCCTTTTTCGGCGCGAACAAAAGACCATTTTTTACCGGACGGGAATCCTGCACCACCCAGCCCGCGCAGGCCGGAAGAATTGATCGACTCCTGCACCTCATCAACCGTGTGCTTGCCACCACGCAGAGCTTCAAGTTCACTGTATCCACCGGCCGCTTGATAGGACGCAAAATTTTCATAGTCCGGCATACGGGCATGTGTATCTTTCTTTGCAATCGCATCGGTCACCATTTCAACGGTAGCATGGTCAATGTGGCGATGACCGATTTCCAATGTCGGAGCTGTATCGCAGCGACCCATACAGGGTGCTCGCAGCACACGGACCTCTGAAGGATCCATACCGTCTTTGAGTGCTGCAAGTAATTGCTGCGCACCGGCGAGTTCACAGCTAAGAGAATCACACACCCTGATGGTTGTTGCCGGTGGCGGTGCTTCATCTGCTGCCACTACATCAAAGTGAGCATAAAAGGTGGCAACCTCATGAACTTCAGCCTGGGAAAGTCGCATCTCGTGCGCCAGTGCATAGAGATGGGCCGCTGATATATGGCCGAACTTATCCTGAATCAGGTGCAAATGTTCAATCAGCAGATCTGCGCTGCGGGGTTTGTTGCCGAGCAGCCCCAGCACCTCAGCATGCGCTGAATCGTCCAGCTGCCTGCCTTTCGGAGTTACACGGCCCTTGCCACGACCCGATTTCCATACACCCGGCTTAAATTCGACTGCTGCCATTGCTGTGTGTCCTGTATGAGTACGCCGATGATGGCGAAGCTTCGCAAGCCTATAAAACAGGAGTCTGGCAATAAACACAAATCGCCATTTTAGATGATGCGATTTGTTTTAGTTATAATGCGACTTTGCCAACTAATGAGCTCAGAAATTGAGACTCCTGAGTCGGGGCTCCTGAATTGCCTAGACAGACAACCCAATGACATCACGCAGCACATCGATCGCTGGCAAGGCTGGCTCATGATCAAGCGTTGCCAACCCGATGGTTTTTTCAACCGAAGGTTCTTCAAGCTCAAGACTGATCGAGTCCCGGTCCAGAAATAAACTGTCCACCAGTTTCTGAGGCGCTATGGTAGCAGCAGCACCGTTGCTGACCTGCACTATCGCGGCCGTAAAGGCATTGGTTTCCATCACAGGTGCAGCTACTACCCCTGCCAGTTGAAACACCTCATCAACAATTTGCCTGAAGCGCATGTCTTTGCTCAAAAGACACAACGGCAGCTGAGCCGCCTCTGCCCAGCTCGCTTTGCCTTTGGCTCGCGGTGCCAGATGGAGTGGTGTTAGCAATACATAGTGCTCCTGATAAATGCTGTCAAAGCGCAATGCATCATTGTTTTTTTTATCTTCGTAGGTAATACCGGCATCAATCGCAAACTCCTGCAAAGCACGCGTTATTTGCGTAGAGCTGAGTGACTGTATCTGAATAGTCAGATGCTCATATCGCGCTCTTAGTGCAGTTGATATCGATGCTGCATAAGGAAGTGCGGTCGGTACCACACCGACTGCAAGTACCCCCTGGAGATCATCTCTGGCATTTTCAATGTCCTGGCGCATGCCTTCAACATCTGTTACCAGCTTTCTCGCCCATTTTAATACCAACTCGCCTTCTTTCGTAAAACCAAGAAACTTGTTACCGCGACGTACTATCGGCACACCCAGTTGCATTTCAAGGTGAGTGACTCGGGCTGAAAATGCCGGTTGCGATATACCGCAATCAGATGCTGCACGAGTAAAATGTTTTCTTTGCGCTAACGCCAGCAATAACTGCAGATCACGAATTTCAGGATACCTGTCCACAGTCAACTACCGGGGCTTACAAGCAAACACAACATCAAACAACATCGAGAACAATTTTACCGAAGTGACTACCCTGCTCCATCACTCTATGTGCCTCTGCTGCCTCACTTAACGGGAAGCTATTTGATATCTCCGGTTCTATTTTTTTATCTGCAAAAAGTGGCATCACAGTTTTTTCAAAGTCTGAAATAATCTGCGCTTTTTCTGCTACCGGTCGTGAACGCAGGACAGAGCCTACAATTTTTTGTCTTTTAACCATCATGGTGGCCAGGTTTATTTCAGATTTAATACCTCCCATTAAACCGATAACAACCAGCCGTCCGCCGACCGCCAGACTTTTCATATTATCTTTGAAATACGCACCACCAATGTGATCAAGTATTACGTCTACCCCCCGGCCATTGGTAATAGTTTTTAGTTCATCTGCAAACGATTGAGTTTTGTAATCAACAACATGGTCAACGCCTTGTGCCTTTACGCGATCGACTTTTCCAGTCGATGCAGTGACCACTGTGGTGCAACCATCAAACAACGCATTGCATAGTTGAATTGCTGCAGCATTGACACCGCCACCGCCACCGTGCAGAAGAAACGTATCGGTTGATTTTGCTTCCGCCAGTACAATTGCATTCAAATAAGCGGTGATATAGGTTTCGCAAATACAAGCCGCCTGGCGAAAATCCAGCACGTCCGGAATTGGCAGCGTATGACCTTCCCAGGCAACTGCATACTCGGCATAGCCGCCACCACCGACCAGTGCAAATACTTTATCGCCTGTTTTATAACGAGTAACATTCTCACCGACCGACTCAACCACACCGGCAACTTCAAGCCCGAGAATTTCAGAATCACCTTTGGGTGGAGGGTAGTTTCCTTCACGCTGCACAATATCAGGGCGGTTGACGGAACACGCATGGACTTTAATCAAAACCTGACCGGCAGCAGCCGCTGGATGTTCTACTTCATCAATAAAAAGGTTGTCTGCGCCGCCAAACTCTCTAAGGTTGATTGCTTTCATCTACACATACTCTCGGCCGGCCATGGAAGGGAAAAGCCACAGTTGTATATTATCACTAATTAATCTGCGCAGCGCGTGCAGGCAAACAGATGATAGACTTGCCGCAATCACGATTTTTTTTATAGCAATTTTGTACTGGCAACTGGAATAGGCAACATGAATGAATTGCAGCTGCGAGAAAGCATTTGTCGGTTTGGAAAGTCTTTGTTCGATCGCGGGCTCACCTCGGGCAGTACCGGTAATATCAGCGTCAAACATGACGACGGCTGGATAGTGACACCCACCAATGCGTCGCTTGGCAATTTGTGTCCAGATAGCTTGAGTAAGCTCAACAAGTATGGACAATCGGTCAGCGGCGACAAGCCCACCAAAGAAGTACCATTGCATACTGCTATGTACGAAACCGTCGCAAATTGCGGTGCCGTTGTGCACTTGCACTCGGTTCATTCCGTGGCGGTATCAATACTGCCTGAAACTAACCCGCAAGACGCACTGCCACCCCTGACTGCCTACTACGTTATGAAGGTGGGCAAGACTGCACTGGTGCCATACCACAAGCCGGGCGATCCACTGATTGGCGATGCCATCAGAGGGCTTGCCGGCAAGTACACGTCAGTACTGCTGGCCAATCATGGACCGGTCATGGCAGGCAAAACCCTGGAGGCAGCAGTTTATGCCACCGAAGAACTTGAGGAGACCGCCAAACTACATTTGCTTACCCGTGGACTCAACCCGCGAGCGCTCACAGAAGACCAAATTGCAGCACTTAAAAACTGACAAACAACGGACGCCAGTTAAACCGTCTGATCCTCTCACCACCTAACCCTGACCTTACCCTATGTCGTTAAAACCACTGGCACTTCAAATCTACAAATCGCTACCGGTTTTTCTACAACGCAAAATTGTCCGGACTCTATACCCGGGCTATGTGGTAGCGTCAAAAGTATTTATCACCGACGCGCAGGGAAAATTTCTGGTAGTGAAACCCACCTATGCACCAGACTGGGATATTCCCAGTGGGCATTGCGATCCAGGTGAAAGCCCGGATCTTGCAGCCAGTCGCGAACTATGGGAAGAGACAGGGCTAAAAGTCGATGCCATGCAGCAGTTCAGTGTGATCTTCTATCCAAAGCTTCGAAGCGTGCAGATATTGTTCAAACATCAACTTGACACGACTCCTGATCTCAAAGGAGACGGCGTAGAAATTTCGGATTTGCGATGGGTGGAAAGGGATGAGGTAAAACTTAACTCCTACGCGCTGGAGGCCGTTGAGGTCATCGTAGATCATCAGGCACCCTACTGGGTATCCAACATGACCAGGGTGAGTTGAAGCGAGCCAGGAGTCTGCGCGGCAGAATGTCTGCTACTGCGAACGCGCCCTGTCGGAGCGACATAGTCTATAAACAAAGGGATCGAACATTTTCGTTACGTATGAATGACTATGCGCCTCAAATGATCGTACCTGAATCCATAAAACAGGGGCCCTCGCCATGGCACGTTCTCGCTACGCAGAATTCTACCGCGCTGACTCCTGGGTTTTTGCCAGCTTCTCCAGCAGGGTTTCCAGCCGTCCAACAGAAACTTTATCGGCAGTGCCTAACTCCTGTGCATAAATCGAGACCCGCAGTTCTTCCATTAACCATCGAACAGGCTGCACTCCATCTATAGCGCTCATATCTTTAATTCTCTCCCAGACAGGCAATAGTTCTGCGCGTCGGCGACGGTCTCTGTCAGGTTCACGATCGAGACTGTCTAAACGCTTATCGATCGCTTTGAAGTACACCGGTAAACGTGGCAGTCTTTCAGCCGGGGTTTTAACAACAAAGCCCGGATAGATTAACTGCGATATCTGATCTTTAATATCTGCCATCGGTTCAACCCAGCTTAATGACACCGACCCACTAAGTCGTTTGGCAACTTGCCGGTGTGTTTCTAAAGTCTTTGATAACTGCTCACAGATAAAATTAGTGTGAGTGACTAAATCGTTCTTGTGTGTATCCAGCAAGTGGTGGAATTCTTCCCGGGTGCGCGGATACGGGTGATCATTAATCAGTGCCATATCTATACTGGCATCAACAATATCCTGCTTCAGAACATCACTTTTGCCAAAAGCCGCAAAGCGCAGGCACAACACATCAATGCCAGGCAGGTTTCGCAACAAATATTTAACTTCTTTCATTAAACGTTTTTTATACAAAGCACGTAACCCGGCAGGCATCGCATCATTCGCCGCTTCCTCCGTTGCAAACAGACGCAAACACACTGACCCGTTCTCATCAACAAGGGCCGGATAACCTTTCATTTGCACGCCTTGCGTACTCACTTCTACCCATTCCGGCAGGTCACCGAAGTTCCAGTCCCGAAGATCGGTTCTTTCAAAAGCGTTGCTCTCGTTGGATGCGAGACTTTCTTCTATCTGATCGATGTATTTGGCCTGCAATCGCTCTATGTCACGACCTTCATCAATAGTTGCTCCGTTTGCATCCAGTATTTCGAAACGCATTTGAAGATGTGCCGGCAATTGCTCTTGCTGCCAATCAGATCCGGCGACATGGACACCCGTCATTTTCTGCAGCACAACGGACAATGCTTCTGTCAGAGACTGACCAGTATCCTGATGCATCACAGAAATCGACTGTGTTGCATAGTCGGGCGCGGGCACAAAGTTGCGTCGCAACTGCTTAGGCAATGACTTGATCATTGCTATCACTTTTTCCTCAAGCATACCGGGCACTAACCATTCGCATCGCCGGGCCTCTACGCGATTCAGCAGACTGGCGGGAACAACTAAAGTCACACCGTCATCTCCGGCCCCGGGCCTAAAGTGATATTTAAGCGGCAATACCAGCCCCGAGAACTCGATTTGATCAGGAAAATCATTTTGATTGATGCCCGGATCATCATCCTGCAGCAAATAATCTTTAGAAAGATACAGACCACGCGGTGCTTCTTTTTCATATTCCACACGCCACTTTTCGAACTGCGGTCCGGAGTACACTGCCCCAGGAATGATTTTGTCGTAAAACTGAAAGAGCTCTTCGGGCTCTATTAAAATATCTTTACGTCGACTCTTGTCTTCCAGTGTCACCACTTCATCAACCAGTTTCAGGTTGTGCTTGTAAAAAGTTGCCTGCGTATTGTACTTACCTTCTACCAGAGCCTCTCTTATAAAAATCTCACGTGACTCAGACGGATTTATTGGCCCGTAGTTAATACGACGCTTTTCTATAACCACCAAACCATACAAAGTTGACTTACGCAGTGCTCCGACCTGGGCTCTTTTTCTTTGCCAGTTCGCACCGGAGTAACTATGTTTCAGCAACCCCTCACCAATAGATTCAACCCACAATGGGTCAATACCCGCATTGCAGCGTGCATAAAGTCGTGTTGTCTCACTGACCTCTGCTGCCATAATCCACTTCGGGCCTTTGCCAAAGATCCCGGACCCCGGGAATAACATGATCTTCCGGTTACGTGTGCTGTGATACTCGTTGCGATCTTCTTTAATCGCTATATTGCCCAGCAAACCAGAGAGCAATGATCGGTGCACCTGATCATAAGATGCCTCTGTTTTATTTTCTGATGCATTGATTGTTTTTATAGTTTGCTGCAACTGCCGTCTGATATCACGCCACTCACGAACCCGCATATAAGACAAATATCTTTGCCTGCACATTTTACGGAACTGGTTCGACGACAATCGCTCTGTTTGTACTTTGCAAAACTCCCACATGTTTACAATCGACAGAAAATCAGATTTCTCGTGATTAAACTCTGCATGAAGTTCATCTGCTGCCTGTTGCTTGTTCATGGGTCGTTCACGCGGATCCTGCACTGACAGCGCACTGACAATAGTTAGAACCTCAGACAAACAGCGCTCATCATTGGCGGCCAGCAACATGCGCGCAAAGCGCGGATCAATTGGAAAACGTGCAATCTGCCGACCGGTTTTGGTTAGTTTTTTCTTATAATCTACTGCTCCCAACTCAAGCAACAACCGGTATCCATCGTTGATTAAGCGTCCATCCGGCGATTGCACAAATGGGAAGTCTTCAACCCGACCTAGCTTTGATACTTCCATTTGCAGGATTACTGATGCCAGGTTGGTTCTAAGAATTTCAGGCTCGGTAAATTCGGGACGCTGATTAAAATCATCTTCAGCGTATATTCTGATGCAAACCCCGGGTGCTTCACGGCCACAACGACCTTTGCGCTGATTTGCAGATGCCTGTGAGATTTTTTCTATCGGCAGACGCTGTACTTTGCTGCGCACACTGTAACGGGATATTCGCGCAACGCCGGTATCAACTACAAAGCGAATACCCGGAACCGTTAAGGAGGTTTCAGCGACATTGGTTGCAAGTACAATTCGTCGACCACTGTGCGGCTGAAATATCTTTGCCTGTTCCGCGGCCGATAATCGCGCCAGCAATGGTATGACTTCCACTCCTCGCAACAGACGACTGCCACCACTTGCTTTGCCAATGTAATCTGCTGCTTCACGAATATCTCTTTCACCGGGGAGAAAGACCAAAACATCACCAGGGCCGGTTGAAGCCAGTTCATCACAGGCATCAAAAATGGCCTGTGGCTGATCGCGTTCGTCTTCTTCATCCTCACCCCATGGTCGGTAGCGCACTTCAACAGGATAGCTGCGTCCTTCAGCAAGAATTATCGGTGCGTCATCGAAGTGCCGGGAAAAAGTCTCCGGGTCGATTGTGGCCGATGTAATAATCAGTTTAAGGTCGCGGCGTTTTTGCAGCAGTCGCTTCAGGTAGCCAAGAATAAAGTCGATGTTGAGCGAACGTTCATGCGCCTCATCAATAATGAGAGTGTCGTACTGATTTAACCAGGGGTCAGATTGAATTTCCGCAAGCAAAATTCCATCAGTCATCAGCTTGATATAACTCGATGATGAAACCTGATCACTAAAACGCACTTTAAAACCGACGGTGCCACCTACTTCAGATTTAAGCTCCGATGCAATACGTGTGGAAACACTACGAGCTGCAAGCCTGCGTGGTTGAGTGTGTCCAATCAGTCCGTTAACACCTAAGCCCGCTTCAAGACACATCTTTGGTATTTGTGTGGTTTTTCCGGAACCGGTTTCACCACAGATAATAGTGACCGGATGATGCCGAATCGATTCGATGATTGCATCGCGATGTTGAACAATGGGAAGCTCGACCGGATATTCAGGCTCCGGCAATCCGGCCAGACGAGCAGACTTTCTGGCAGCAGACACGGCAATATCTTTCGCCAGCTTTTCGAGCGCATCCGAATCTGCACTCTGACCGGGGACAGGTTTTTTACCGGAGGAACGATCATTGACAGAACGCCTGCCACCTGCCGCGGGTTTATTTATGCGTTTTAAACGATTGCGAAGACGGTGCTGATCACAGCCCATGCAAGAGTCTATTTCACGGTGAAGTGCTCTTACATCCATTATGGCGAGATAGTTTCTGTGGTGGCGGTTTTCAGGTAATACCAGTGATCTAAATGCCCGGTGGTACAGGACCCAGATTGTCTGGAACACTCAGTCGCAAGTGTACAACTGGTACCAGGAGTCTGCGAGGGAGAATGTCTGCTACTGCGAACGCGCCCTGACGGAGCGCCATAGTCTATAAACAAAGGGATCGAACATTTTCGTTACGTATGAATGACTATGCGCCTCAAATGATCGTACCTGAATCCATAAAACAGGGGCCCTCGCCATGGCACGTTCTCGCTACGCAGAATTCTACCGCGCAGACTCCTAGCCTTTTTGTACTTTCACAACCAAATAACTAACACCGCTGCGGCCAAGCCGATTTTGAGCTGAGTACAGGCTTTGGGAATCATAGAAGGGTCCCAACCGTACCCGGTGCCACTGTTTGCCCTGAATGGCTATCTTATTAATGAAGGCATCCATACCGGATTGCACCAGTCGTCTCTGCAAGCGATTGGCATCATCGGCTTTGGCAAAAGCGCCCGCTTGCAGATAATAAAATGTTGACGCAGTGTTGGCGGTTCTCTTTACCACCGTCTGACCGCTACCGACATTTTGACCGGAAGAAGCCTTTGACGAATTAGCACCACTACTCAGTACCGCAGCACTGCCTACAACACCCGCGCCACCCACTGCGGCAATTTCTACCGGGGCTACATCTGCACCTACAGTTAGCTCATCAGCAATTTTAACTGCACTGGGGCGTTCGTTAACACCCGCGCCATATTTGCCCGCATTGCTACTGCGATTAAACGCTGGCATCTCATCAGCTTCTGCGTTCGGTACCAGACTGTCGCTATCAGAGAGTCGGTCATAAAAAGCAAATTGATCTGCCGCAGCACCTTCAACCTGTTCAATACCGCGCTCGGTTTCTACCAGCGTGTAGTTATCATTAGGCAGCCGGGAGAGGAACAGAATAAAGCCAAATACAAACCCGACCATAACGCCGATAGTCAGCACCATCCACCACTGCCCGACCCCACGCTGGGACGAACGGCTTTTAAGGCCATTCATTGTCAAATTCGGTGATTGTCGATAGTTCATTAAACCCATTTCACTCAGTTGCTGCCAAAACAGCTGACGCCGGACACTGCCGCAGCATCCATACCGATTTCGATACAGCCGCTCGGATAAAGGTGACCACTCAATAAAATAAAACTTCTTTGGATATACTTATAGACTGCAAATCGCAGACGCGAAAGTAACGGGTTGTATCGTTTACTTTCAGGCAATCCTCCAGTCACAGAGCGATACAATAGCCACTCCTTGGAAGATTTTCAATCATTAGATCAATTGCTTATCGCTACTTCCTATTCTAGCGCCTGAAGTTGTACAGATAAAGAAACATAGAAAAAATGATTTTGATTTACAGAAATAGCGTTTCGCGGATGGCCCGGTTAAACAAAAACCACAACATGTGGAATACACCCGATATCAATTCACAACATGTCGTAGGGATCAACGTCCAGCGACCACTTAACTTTGCGCGATGAGGGATGGACCTCAAGGTTTGGCCGCAGCCAGACCAGCAGATGATGCAGTGACCTGCGCTCTTTAGACAGCACCAACAACTGCGAACGGTAGCGTCCCGCCAGCCGTTCCATCGGGGCATGAGCAGGCCCCAGGACCGAAACATGCGAGGCGATGTCCTCATGTTCGGCCGCGTAGCTCATAATTAATTTTTTCATTTCACTAAGGTATTGGCTGGCCGAAGTTTTGGCTGAAGCCTCGGCACGCAGCAACCCGATGTGAACATACGGCGGCCAACTGGCAAGTTCCCGCTCCAGCAACAGTTGCCTGGCAAACTCGCTATAGCCTTCAGACAACAACAACTGCAGCAACGGATGCTCCGGATTGCGCGACTGCACCAATACAGTGCCAGGTTTCTCAGCGCGCCCTGCTCTGCCCGCGACCTGCAATATCAATTGCCCCATTTGCTCCACAGATCGAAAATCCGCTCCGAATAAACCTCTGTCTGCATCCAGAATTCCAACCAGAGTAACAAGCGGAAAGTTATGTCCCTTGGCAAGCATCTGAGTTCCTACCAGTATCTGCGCCTCACCATTTGCCGCCATAGCCAGATGCTTTTGCAATTCACCTTTACGCCTCGTGCTATCTCGGTCAATCCGAAGTACGGTGTGATCAGGAAACTTGTCACTCAGAAACTCATCAATACGTTCCGTACCCATACCAACATTGATCAGGGTATTCGCTTCACACGAACCACATACAATCGGCACTGCACGCTCGGCTCCGCAATGATGGCAGCGCAATCTGCCAGAGCCCGAGTGAACAGTCATGTGCGCATCACACTGGCTGCAGTCTTCAATACTTGTACAGGTCTCGCACATTAATACCGGTGCATAACCCCGACGGTTAATAAAAACCATCACCTGCTCACCTTTATCCAGTACTTGCTTCATCATAGTCAGCAGACGATTCGACAAGCCTTTTTCAACTTCCCCGCCGCGGCTGTCCACTAACATCATTTTCGGCAGCACAGCACCTGCTGCTCGCGACCTTAAATACAGAGTTTCAAATAAACCGCTGGATGCGTTATGCAGTGACTCAAGCGACGGGGTAGCAGAACCCAACGCTACCGGAATATTCGCTTTTCTGGCACGAACAAGGGCTAAATCCCGGGCCTGATAGCGAAATCCATCCTGTTGCTTTAACGAGCCATCATGTTCTTCATCGACCACAACAAAACCGAGTTTCGGCATTGGCGTAAATACAGCGGATCGCGTACCAATTAACACATGTGCGCTGCCATCAGCTGCGGCATGCCACGCAAGCATTCGTTCGGTATCGTTCAGTCCGGAGTGCAACACTTCGACCTGGCAGGCAAGTGCCGTTCTAAAACGTGCAACCAACTGTGGCGTTAAGCCAATTTCAGGAAGCAACACCAATACTTGCCTGCCAGACTTTATAACCGTACGAGCAACATCAAGATACACTTCCGTTTTGCCGCTGCCCGTAATACCGTCTATCAACGCACAATAATAGTTGCCAATGTTGGCGTGTATTTTTTCACTCGCGTGTTGCTGCTCTTCATTCAAGGTAACCAGAGTGGGTGCATTTTCAGGGTCGTATTCAGCCCATACTTTTTCAACCAGGCCTTTTTTTATCAGCGGCTTGATAGTCGCAGACCAGCGACTATCAAACAGTCTGCACTCGGCAGCACTGGCTTCACCAATACTCTTTCGCAGAAACTCAAGCAAAGCCGATTGCGCCGGTGCACGTTTTATTTCGGTAGTGGCATGCCCGGCTTCGGTCAACGCATATCCACAGGGTCGATCAACCTCAGTCGTAGCGCCTTTACGCAGCTGCACGGGTAACGCTGTCGCAAATGCCTCACCTACCGGATGATGATAATAAGCTGCAGCCCAGGTAATCAGATCGACAATATCCGCAGGCAGTACAGGCTCAGGATCAAGTAATTCGGTTATGGCTTTTAATTTAGACTTATCCAGTTCTGTAACACCGGTACCAATGACTACACCTATGCGAGTCGATCTGCCAAATGGCACCACTACCCGTGAACCCGGCTGATAGCGCTTCAGGTCACCCGCCGGCAGGTAGTCGAAGCTTCTGGACAGGGGAACCCCTACTGCGACTTTTACTGTCTGTAAATCGACACTATTCACACGATCAGTCAGAAGCGTGCCGCTGGAGTCTTGCATTAATGGGTTTTACCTGTGGATAACTCTGTGGAAAAGAAAAAATCAAGCAGTCATGTGAAATTCGACGAACCATAATACTCGAATTTCCAGCATTCCTATGCAGCGTAAAAATTCATATTTTTTACAAGGAGTTAGGTGTTTTTTCAAGAAAAGGTATTGATTTAATTTTGAAGTTGAGTTACCAAAAAACCAGCGAATCTGGAATGTGAATAAGTCACGTGCTCGACACCCACACTGATTTAATATTGCAACACTTCAAGCCGCCCAAATGAGGCTTAAAACTCTAGCTTTAGGGGTATTTACCCTGCAACGATTGGGTTCGTCCATTCGCATCGAAAGAATAGAGTGAATCTGTAAGCCAAAGCCGCGTCAATATACCGACTAAGAGCAGCGCTTCCGATAACAAAAAACTGCAGGCGCTACAGAAAATTCTATTTATCCCGATTTGCTCGTTAAACGTTGCAGTACACTATCGCTCATCTCAATAATTAACCTACTCAACTTATTAACTTAACAAAGCAGGAGCAAGATGAAATATCTTGGCGAACCGGATTACCAGCACGGAAGTCGTTCACGGCTGGGCGTTCTGATGGTCAATCTGGGCACACCCGACTCAACCGATGTAAAAGATGTACGCAGATATCTGAAACAATTTTTAAGCGATCCTAGGATTGTTGAAGTCCCGAGAGCGCTGTGGTGGCTAATCCTCAACGGCGTGATCTTAAGAACCCGCCCGGCAAAAACTGCCGAGGCCTACGCTTCTGTGTGGGATGAACAAGAGGGCTCACCACTCTTTAGTATCAGTAAAAAACAATCATCAGCGCTGGATACCAAACTGACAACCGGTCTGAACGCAAAAGTAGTGCTTGCCATGCGCTATGGCAACCCGTCTGTTGCAGATGCCCTTACCGAGTTACGTCACTCCAATGTGCGAAGGCTTATTGTGCTGCCAATGTATCCACAATACTCAGGCTCCACCGTGGCATCAGTATTCGATGAAGTCGCTGCACAACTCAGCAAACTAAGATGGTTGCCAGAGTGCCGTTTCATTAATCAGTTCTTTGACGAACAAAACTACATTGATGCTCTGGCAAAGTCAGTTGAACAACACTGGCAGACACATGGAAAACCACAGCAACTGATTATGTCCTACCACGGTATACCCCAAAGGTACCGCACTGCAGGTGATCCCTATTTCTGTCAGTGTCAGGCGACATCAAGGCTGCTGGCAGACAGACTGCAGCTAACCGAAAACGATTTTCAGGTGGTATTTCAATCACGCTTTGGGCGCGAGCCATGGTTACAACCTTATTGCGATGAAACCCTGAAGACACTGCCGTCTAAAGGTATTAAAAACATACACGTAATTTGCCCCGGCTTTTCAGCAGACTGCCTCGAAACCATTGAAGAAATAGACGAAGAGAACAAAGAGTACTTCATGGAGGCAGGTGGCGAGCACTTCAGCTATATACCCGCACTCAATGATCAGCCGGCTCATATAGAAATGTTAGCTGCACTGGTAGAGCGCCATTGTCAGGGCTGGCCTGAGGCAGAGCAGCTGGACATTAATAATGCTGATGCGCTTGCGGGTTCTCGGGCTCGCGCTTTGGCATTGGGGGCTACAGCTTAGGTTTTTTGTTTTGGTTTGCCGCGCTGGCTTGTTTTTGATCGTTATGTCCTGGCCATGGATGGCCTGCCACCGCAGCAAGACAGAAGAGCCAGCCCACTCGTCAAGTCCGAGTATCAAGCCAAAAGAAAAAAGAAAAAGCTAAGACCGCGCTGCGTTCTTCCAGCGAAACACCCGATAAATAAACAACGGATTACCAACAATGTAGCGCCGCCATAGTCGCCCGGGCTCAAGATAAAGCCGATACATCCACTCTATGCCACCCTTGCGCATCCACATTGGCGCACGCTTTTTATCACCGGAGTAGAAGTCGAATAGCCCGCCAACACCGACTATCAGGTTGCAGTCGACCTTACTCTTGTGCTGATGGATCCACTTTTCCTGCACTGGCGCACCGAATGCAACGAGAACAATATTCGCTTTGGTCGCATTGATTTTTTCGATGACTGCATCTGATTCTGTCTCATGATCAAAATAACCATGCTGCTCACCCACTACCGCAATACCCGGGTAGGTCTCCTCAAGCTTTTGCTTCATGCGATCAGTCACACCGGGTGCTGCGCCAAGCAGGAAGAAGCGGTAACCTTTTTCAGGTGCTATTTCCCAAAGTTGTGGGATCAGATCAGTGCCGTTTAAGTTAGCTACCAGCCTTTCGCCAACAACACGGCAGGCAATGTTAATACCCGCACCATCAGGCAAGACGATGCTTTGAGATTTCAAAATATCGCGATACTCAGCGTCCTTACAGCTGATATTCAAACAATCCGCATTAATAAAAGACACACTTTCTTTTTCGCCACGGGCAATAACCTGTTGCATCAGCGACAACGCTTCTTCCATAGATATGCTCAGGAAGTCCACGTCAAGCACGTTTAGCTTGTTAGTGGTATCCATTGCATCCATTGGTATTTTCGCTGAAATTTGCAGATCTGTCTCCATTTGTGGTCACAGCCAGATTGTGCGTGTATCGAACAACCACTTGCTCAAGAGCGGTTCCCTCAGTTCCCATAAATCTGTTTAGCTTGCAACCCATCGCTGAGGATTAACTTCCGCAGACCAAAAAACTGCCACCGTCACCCCCCGGAGAACAAAAGGAGCGTCCCTTATTGCAATCCTCCACCTTAAGGTCTCTGTTGGGAATCTTTTCTAAGTGAAACATTATTAACTCTATACTTTATAAAAAAAATACCAGAGACAAAGCTGTGCGCAGAGACTTCCACAACGCAAAAAAATCAACAAGTTGCGCCACCGCGGACTCACATCACACCACCATGCCACACTACGACGGCATCTATTATCCGCGACAATCCTACCCCATTAGCAAAACACCCTCCATTGCAACGAGGACAACCGAAGTGGAGTCAGGCACCTCCATATTCGATCATCAAAAACCAAACCAGGAGGCTTAATTCCCACAACAGCTTTGACACCAACTTAATCCGGCGTAAAAGTGTCGGTGTCAGGTCGCAAATCACACCGGCAAACAACACGCGGGATCTGCTATCGTCAGTTCGCGGCGCAAATTCAATATTAACGGCGTATGACCATTCTCAAATTACTCGTCAATAGCTAAGGAACCTCCTGTGAAATACTCCGCCAACAGCCTTGAAGCGCTGGCAAATGCGATACTGGTTAGTTTCGGATGCGACAAAGAAGAATGCGGCATCGTCTCCGAACATCTGGTCCGCGCAAACCTGTCGGGCCATGACTCGCACGGCATCGGCATGCTTCCGGTGTATGGTAAGCAGGTAGAAGACGGCAATTTAATACCGAACCAAACACCCAAAGTTGTCTCTGCAGCAGGTGCTGTCACAGTGGTGGATGCCAAGCGCGGCTTCGGCCACAGAATGGCATTACTGGCGCTGGACGAAGCCATAAATTCCTGTCGCACTAACAAGGTAGCAGTACTCGGCTTGCGCAACAGCGGGCATGTATCAAGAACCGGACACTACTCTGAATACTGTGCGAAACACGGTTTAATTTCACTGCACTTTGTCAATGTTTGGGGGCACGCTCCACTGGTTGCAGCACACGGTAGCAGCGAGCCTTCATTCTCAACCAACCCTATAAGTATAGGCATTCCAGTCAACGGAGATGCCAGGCCTATGCTTGATTTAGCGACCAGCACAGTGGCATTCGGCAAGGTGCGCGTGGCGCACAATAAAGGCGAAAAAATTCCTCTGGGCTGGGTGATTGATGACGCAGGGACACCAACGGACGATCCGTCACCGATATGGCTTAATCGTACTGGCGCACTGACCCCGTTTGGCCAGCACAAAGGCTCCGGCCTGGCGATATTTGTAGAGCTATTGGCAGGCGCTGTTGCAGGTACAGAAACCGTCGCGACCGGCAACTACATCCCCAACGGAGTATTCAACAATATGTTCTCGATACTCATCGACCCCCAGGCATTTGACTCCCAAAACGAAATTGAGGAGCGTGTTATGGAGTTCTACCAATCGATAAAAAACAGCCGGCCGGCAGCAGAAACACGCACAGAGCCGCAAGCCGAAGACAAAACAGGAAAAAGCCGCAGCGAAGTCCTGATGCCAGGTGAGCCCGAGATAAATTTCCGACTTGACCGAGAGAAACACGGCATAGATGTTGACCCGGAAACGATCGAGCAACTCCTTTCGATCGGGCAGGACTTCGGCTGTAAATCAGTAGACTTACGGCAACTGCTTGAGCAAACAGGCAGTTAAAATAATTTCGCATGGTTCGCAACGGCAGTTGCATATCTTGTGTTGCCAGGCAACTGCTGCATTACCTGTGCGGCTATGTCAGCTCGGTAAGCAAGCATGTTCGCACAGCCATTTTGTAGGATACTACGACTGAAAGGTACGTTGTTTCGCCCAACCCACAATGAATCATGTATAGCTACACACTCAGACCCGACATTCTTGAACGTTTGACCAAAGTCGCCCTGACAATTTCTCACACCCCAATAAAACTTTGCGGCACAACTGCATGACTACCATGCTGGTAGCTTCAAGTGGTGGTCACTTCACGCAGCTGGCGGAGCTGTGGCCACGCATTGAGGGCGTCACCAAAGACTGTGTCTGGGTCACCTTTGATTCACCACAAACCCGCTCCATGCTGAAAGACCAGCAGCAGGTTGAATACGTACCTTATATCAAGCCTCGAGGCCTGGCTTCTGTCCTGCGCAATGTGCCCCAGGCATTTAAGTTGATTAAAAAATATAACGTCGATGCAGTGATAAGCACCGGTTCGGCTATAGCGCTGGCCTATCTGCCTTACAGTGCTGTAAGAGGCATACCTACTCACTATATTGAATCAGCAACACGGGTTGAAGGTCCTTCTGTAACCGGTAAAGCGCTCAGCCGGGTACCAGGCATCAAGTTCTACAATCAGCACGAGACATGGTCAAACGAACAGTGGAAATTTCTGGGCTCGGTGTTTGATGGCTTTGAAGCAGTTCCATTGGCACAAAAGCCAACCAGTATTAAACGTGCCGTGGTGTCGGTAGGTACGATGGAAGACTATAGCTTTCGCGAGTTTTTCGTGCGTTTGGCCGACTATCTCTCCGATGCGGAATCAGTGCTCTGGCAAACCGGATCAACCGATGTCAGCGACCTCAACATCGACGGCAAAGAAGTGGTTCCCGCACACGAGCTGGAGCAGGCTATGCAGGATGCCGATGTGGTGATCGCGCATGCCGGTACCGGCACCGCACTGACATCTCTGCGGATGGGCAAACGCCCGATTCTTGTCCCACGCGACAGCTCCCATGGTCAGCATATCGACGACCACCAGTTCCAGACTGCCGCTCTGCTGGACAACAAAGGATTGGCACTCAGTCGCAAAGTAGAAGACCTGTCAAAGGCCGACCTCATCGAAGCCGCAGGCTTTGAGGTAATTCGCAGCGATACACCAAAAATATTGCACTTGTAGGCAACCTTACCGGCACTATATTAGGCCTGTACCGGCGCACGAATTGCAGCGCCATTCCATAAGAATAGCCGGGCTGAACATGAATCGTCGATTGATCAACGTCTTTATACTACCGCGTGTTCGCTGGTGGAAATCCAGTCTGAACAATCACAGATTGAACTGCCTGCTATTGATTGGAATCTTCATGACAGCAGCCACGTCTGCACAAAGTGCGGCAAAAGGCACCGCATACTCGGAATTTGTCAAAGCGCTAAACATTGTCCAGCAAACTCAGTTGACAATGTTCACAGACGAAATTCCGCAGACCAAAGAAGAAATTATTGCGGACTACAAAGCCCGCCTGCAAATTATAGAGAGCCAACTGGATACAACAGCTGCAGACTTCGCCACAGCGGCTGAAGAAAAACGCATCGAACTCATGCGAGAGGTGTTGGCAGAGTCTATTGAAGGCTACAACGATCAATACGCAAACTACATCTACCCTGATGCGCTAAAAAGATATAACTCCAGGCGTCGTGGAAAATTTGTTGGAGTTGGACTCAAGTTCAGAGCCGTCAAAAACGATTATCCACTCGCAATCGGCCCACTGACCGGCGGTCCGCTGGACGGCAGAAACATTTTACCTGGCGATAAACTAGTTAGTATCGACAACAAACCACTCAAAGCACTGGTATCGAAAGAAATAGTCGCAGCTCTAAAGGGTCCGGAAAATACCACTGCAGTGATCAAGGTTCTGCGAGACGACACAGAACACACGGTCAAGGTGCAGCGTTCAGCAGTTGAACTTCACTATGCAGCTTCAGAATTACTTGAGCAAAATATCGGTTACATCAAGATCAGTCGCTTTGGTGGTACAACCCACGAGCGCGTACGCAAATTACTCACAGGCCTGCTAAATCAGGGTGCCAACAGTTTTATTCTGGACCTGCGTGACAATCCCGGTGGGTCAACACGTGCTGCGCGCGCAATTGTTTCAATGTTCAGTAAAGAAAATCACATC
Organism: uncultured Granulosicoccaceae bacterium; assembly: GCA_964649465.1. GTDB lineage: Bacteria > Pseudomonadota > Gammaproteobacteria > Granulosicoccales > Granulosicoccaceae. Next base: position 43,053 of record CAZYRP010000003.1, read on the forward strand.
TACCGCGAGAGATATAAAACCGGTGCAACCAAACAGCTACCTCGCCATGGTGAGCACATAACCGATTTGCCGCTGGCCGTTCTGATCAACGGTGATAGCATGTCATCATCTGAAATTGTCGCCGGAGCAATACAATCTTACGACCGCGGTATTATCATTGGCAGCCGCTCGTTCGGCAAAGGCCTGGTACAAAAAGTTTTTAATCTGGAAGCTCCACTCGGAGGTGCTGTTAGAACAACCATTGCTGTCTTTGGCAGACCGGACCATCAGATAATTCATGCAACCGGCATTCTTCCTGACATCCCCATTGAGACGGACAGCGATTTTATGTATCGCAGGGTGGGTTCATTAAATATTTCAGCAGATGCCAAAGCCTTTCAAAGAAAGCTGTTGGAACTCGACATCAGAGCAAAGCAACCCGAAAAAGCTGATGAACATATTGCAGCGATCGACTTGCAATTACAGACCGCGATCCACAAACTTCAGGATCTGGCAGCTAACACACAATAGAGACTTATCCATTGACAAGCTCTGACGACAATACAACCCTCGCAGGATCCAGCCCTCCCACAGAGGCAATTCTCGATGAAATAAACCAGCAAACCGGCGTAATTGACTGGCAGGAACTCGTTAAGCACTTTGCTCGAGGAGTTGTTATCCGTGTCGACGCAGGCCTGGATCTGGTTAGCGTCGCACACAGTATGTCGCTGGATGACAAAGCCCAGATGCAGCATTGGCTCGACTCCGGCACCATTCGCCGTGCCAGCGATGACGATGCGCGTGGCTGGACTAAACACAACTCGGAGTTCTGGTGCGTAGCAGTATCTCCCTGGGTACTGGTACAGGAAAAAGGCACAGCAAAAGATATCCACTAGGAGTCTGCGCGGTAGAATTCTGCGTAGCGAGAACGTGCCATGGCGAGGGCGTTTTTACGATCATTTGAGGCGCATAGTCATTCATACGTAACGAAAATGTTCGATAAAAACGCTCCGTCAGGGCGCGTTCGCAGTAGCAGACATTCTGCTGCGCAGACTCCTAACCTGCATTACATCCAATCTCCTGCGACGTCACAGACGGCAACAGTTAACACATCACTAATCTTTATTTTTCATCCTGGTTATCACTACAATAACGTCTCATCCCACAGGCTTTATTCAATGGTAGAAAAAAAACGCTGTAGTTGGTGCGAGAGTAATGATCTCGATAAAACCTATCATGACAAAGAATGGGGTGTACCGGTTTACGATGATCAAAAACTTTTTGAAATGTTAATTCTCGAAGGCGCACAAGCCGGTGTCAGCTGGCATGTGGTTTTGCAAAAACGAGAACACTATAAAAAAGTTTTTTTTAACTTTGATATCGATAAGCTCGCCAAAATCACAGACAAAAAACTCGAGAAAGCACTAACCGACCCCGGATTAATTCGCAACAAATTAAAAATATATTCTGTCAGAAGCAATGCCATTGCCTGCAAACAGGTGCAGGATGAGTTTGGCTCTTTTGCAAAATATATCTGGGGCTTTGTCGATGGCAAACCGATTCAGAATCAAAGAAAAAACAACAATGAAGTACCGGCAAAAACAGACATAAGCAATACCATGAGCCGAGACCTGAAAAAGCGAGGCTTCAAGTTTATCGGTGAAACCATCTGCTATGCGTATATGCAGGGCGTGGGTATGGTTAACGACCATACCAAAGACTGCTTTCGATACAGTCAGGTTAAAAAAATAAAGCCTGTGTCCTGGTGAATTAGGCGGGCAGCGAGCAACAGCTTTATTTAAACTCTACTGATTGGAGTTCTTCAGCTGGCTCAAATCCAAAAATCGATCCATAGAATGATAATTCGGCTTCAAACGCACGGCCGATGGTGTCGGATTTTCTGAAACCATGACCCTCTCCTTCAAACGCCAGATAGGCCACCGGAACATTATTGGATCTGAGTTTATCTATCATAATCTCGGCCTGGCTTGGGGGTACGATTTTATCATCAAGACCTTGTAGAAAAAGCACCGGAGCGGTTATTGAACCCGCGTGATTAACGGGAGACCTTTGTTCATAGAGATCTTTCTCTTCAGGATACGGCCCTATAAGACTATCGAGATAGCGTGATTCAAACTTATGGGTATCTGCGGCCAGCACAGTAAGATCACTCACCCCATACAAACTGGTGCCTGCCTTGAAAGTGTCAGTATGTGCAAGCCCGGCCAAAACGGTAAACCCTCCGGCACTGCCGCCACGTATAGCTACCCGGTTTTTATCGATGAGACCACGTTCAATAAGGTATCGCACGCCAAAATCACAATCCTCAACATCAGCGATACCCCAACGGGTTTTTAACGCATCGCGATATTTTCTCCCAAACCCAATACTGCCTCGATAGTTAACATCGAGCACAGCAAATCCTCGGTTTGTCCAATACTGGATTTTAAAACTCAAACTGTCAGATGTTGCCGAAGTAGGGCCACCATGGATCATTACCAGTAATGGCGGTAACTCATTATCCGGCCCCTGGTAGTCTGCATGTGTCGGGCGATAGAAAAATCCATGCGCTTGCTGGCTATCACCAGTTGGAAAAGTCACAGGACTGGCCACTGAATAATTGCTTTGCTCAAGAGTGAAAGTCGACGATTTGCAAACCAACTTCTCGTGGCCAATATCTCCGGCAAAAACAGCCGGGAACTCCACCGGCGACTGTGCTATGTAACAAACTTTCGAACCGTCCGTTCTAAGTGAAGAAAAGGTAGAAGCGCTGGTATCCAGATTCGTAAGCTCACCGCTTGCAAGGCTTATAGTTGCAAGCTTTTCAATGCCCGACTGGCTATACACTGCTAATAGTGTATTAGCATCTATAAATCCATATCTGGTCATCCCGAACTGCCAGAGCGGCAAACCAAATTCCGCATCCATTGGACAGAGAGGAACTACTTCGCTATCGATCAATCGGTATATATTCCACCAATCGGATCTATCTGATACAAAATAAAGCACACCATCCGGGCTCCACTGCGGTTGCACCAAAGATTCACCATCACCGGAAACCACAACCCGGGCATTAGTATAATTTGACGCCTGCCATTCGGCCTGCCACAAAGAAGTAGCGTCCCATGGCATGTCCGGGTGCATCCAGGTCAACCAGCTCAAACTACTACCGTCGCTCGACAGGCAAGGTGAGGCATAGAAATCCTGCCCCCGGTGCAGAGTATCAATAGCACCGTTTGCAATATTTATAGTTACTAGACAGTTCTGCGGTTCCTTGTGTACATCAGAATCATCCGTGCTGTGCACTTCAGCCACCGCGATCAACATTGCCTCTGCTTCGTTAAAAACCAGATCTGCAAAACGAGTATCTGGTGCATCGGTTAACCGACTAATATTGTTTGAGGAGTCGACCGTATATATTTGCTGATCATGGTAATTAACGAAAAATATCCCCGCAGAGGTCGGCAGATAACAAGCACCGCCATATTCGTGAACGCGGGTTCTGCAACTGTAGTCTGAAGAAATAACATCTTCTCTGCTGCCGCTTTCGTTCTGCCGCACAATAACCGTTCGACCCTGCTCCCGGGGTCTGGATTCAAGCCAGTACACCAACCCGTCAAACAGCCTGGTTTCGGAAAGCCCAATGCTTCCAGCAGTCATGAGTTCCGTTGTAACTACAGGGGACCACGTACCATAAGGCGCAATTTTTTTCATAGGTAACTTAACGACCATGGATAGGTTAACGACGATGGTAAAAGATAAATAGCGCAGGCTATGAACACTAACCGGCTCGTCAGTCTACCGATCACGGAGAAAGACATAAACCGAAAATGGTAAATAGTTGGCTCGCCAAAAAAGCCAAAGCAAGTATGACAGACACTGCAATAACTACATTAAGCTATAGAACCGTTTAGGAGTCTGCGCAGCAGAATCTCTGCTACTGCGAACGCGCCCTGACGGTGCGCCATAGTCTATAAACCCATAGTCTATAAACCCACAGTCTATAAACATAGGGATCGATCATTTTCGTTACGTATGAATGACATACGTCGAGTTTTTCCAATGAAGCAATGGCAGCTTTAGCGCAGACAAAGTGTTCCTTATTTATCAAGCGACCTACTAGCTGTGAGCAGACCCACCGCTTACAAATTCACGCCACGCCAGAAGCTGTGCCAGCATTTCATCTCTTGAGACACGACGATCAGGAGCTTCATCGTCAAAGTTAGCTTCGATCGTGACAGTTTTTGTAGAAATACTCAAAGAATGAGCATTGCCGTGGAACTCCGATTGCGTGCCTTCATTTTCAAGCAGCGAGATTAAATCACCAACAATCTGAGTTGAACCCTGTAGGTCGGTCTGGATAAATGTCGCCAGTCGTTCATCTTCACCACGTACACAGGGGTTGCCTTCTTCATCGCGATAAAACTCGAGATCAGACATAACTAATTACCTCTGTAAACAGGGAAAGCCGTATTGATACCACCCCTGTTGGTGGTATAGCCTTGAATATCAAAACCATGGCCCGATGGCCCCTGCCATTTTGCTCCATCTTTACTGGAGCTTCTATAGGCACTCAGCACAGCTTTTGTTACATCGTCAGCACTCATGCTGTCAGGAAAAAAGCTCGAAAACTTTTCCTTCCATTGGTTGCCATCACGCACCGCAATGATTGCCGTGTAGACACCCACACTGTTAGGTTTATCGCGGATCTTTACTATTTTAGCACCATCTGCATCGATACCACCGGGGCGGGAATGATAACCCACCGGATTGTCTCGCCGATTGATCTCACCTTCAAAGATATGGTGAAGGTTTATTTCCGGCGAGGTATTCGACCACTTCTTGCCCGACCGGTAAGCCGCCGGCTTACCTTGCAAAGTATTAGATGTCGAAGATGAATTATTGTTGCTTGTTTGCGCAGGGGAGCTGCTGTCACTGGCACCGGTTAGAGCTTCAAGGTCAATTCCGAACTCTTCAAGATTAACGCCCAGCGCTATTAATACCGCAGCGATAATTGGAATAGCGACCTTTTTATTTAGCATACCGGACCAGCGCTTTTTTGCGAGCGATTCAAGAAGGGGTGCCACCACCTGGCAGTAATATACCGCAGAGTGTTTTGCACTATTCGGATGTTAACGCTTTTTATAAGCTCGGGGCTGTGCGGTTGTGCCACTCACACAATTTTTTACCCGGTTCTAGTTTCCACCGGAGACTAGCCGCTGATGCACCCAGCCTATCTTACCCGAGGTACCGTACGCACCCACATGGACCCATTTACCTTCACGTTTAAATTCCATCAACTCCTGACCCTGCTGCAGTTGTAAAACGATAGGGTGATCTATTGAGGGACCATCTCTCAGGTTAACCTTATCTTTAATTACCACTAATATTTCGTTATTAAGCTCGCCAGTGGTAGACGCTAGGGCTGTTTGAACCTCGGCGGCCTTGGTAACCGGCGCTGTTGCCTCTGGCTGTTTTGCCGCAGTTAGAACAGTTGCGGCCAATTCCACTTGTTCATTCCTGCTGGAAGATTTTGCCTGCTCGGCCATTGCGATCAGATCACCGGCTGCCTGAGCCGGCGCTATGGGTTCAGCGACTTCTCCGGTAGTTGCGTCAATTATCAGTTCTTCGTCGTCGGCTTTTGCCACTACGGATGCATCAGGAGTTGACGCCGCTGCACTGGCTACCGAAACGCTGGCTGCCGGAACACTGGTTACCACTACGGGGGCAGCAGCTTTGGGCTCAAGTGATGCTGCGGGGGTAGCCTGTTGCGTTGCACTTACTGTGGCAACAGTTTCTGCAGCGGGCGTCTGAGTGGTGTTGGTGGCTGGCAAATTGGACGCCACCTCCATCGAATTCTCTTCGTTAACATTAATATTGGCATTAACGTTGGCGTTCGTATTGTTTGTGGCCGGGGTTGTGGCCGGTACTTCTACCACCGCCATTTGATCTGAAGATTGCTTTGTGAAGTTTTCCAGCAGTGGTCCACCAAACAAGCCCAAACCAATAAATACAACGCCTGTGACACTCAAAATTATTTTTAACATAACTGCCTGCCGCTCATAATATTGTGATTTGAGGCGACACTGAGTTTGGCAATAGCCTCACCGCCTCTACGACACTCTAGCCGACCGCGCGCCCGCGGTTGGGAAACCGACCAAGGTGTAATTATATTGGCGTATTCACATTCCCGGAGGTAATGAATCAAGGCATCAGTGGGCAGCGAGGAATCCACCAGACTGACGGCTCCAAAGCTCCGAATAAAGACCACTGGTGTCTAACAACTGCTGGTGACTGCCGCTTTCGATAATTCTGCCTGCATCCATCACAATCAATCGATCCATCGCAGCGATCGTCGACAACCGATGCGCTATTGCAATAACGGTTTTACCCTGCATCAGATCCAGCAGTTTGCCCTGAATCGCGGCTTCTACTTCTGAGTCCAGTGCCGAAGTTGCCTCATCAAGAATAAGAATTGGCGCATCTTTTAATATCACTCTGGCAATCGCAATACGTTGCCTCTGACCGCCAGATAGTTTTACGCCTCGCTCACCAACATGTGCATCAAATCCGCGCCGACCTTCTGAATCGATAAGGTCAGGGATGAAATTATCGGCCTGGGCCATAGCAGCAGCGCTCAGAATCTGATCATCCGTTGCCTGCGGTCGACCATAACTGATGTTGTCGCGAATCGAGCGATGCAAGAGTGATGTGTCCTGCGACACCATCGCGATTTGTGCACGCAAGCTGTCCTGACTGACCGATGAAATATCCTGTCCATCAATAAGAATACGCCCGCTATTGATGTCATAAAAGCGCAGCAACAGATTCACAAGTGTAGACTTACCAGCACCAGAACGTCCGACAATTCCTATTTTTTCACCCGCCGCTACCTGCAATGAAAAATCCTGAATTACTTTTAGTGTACTGGTCTTTGAATTGCCGGTATTTGAGTCAGGAATCGCGTCACTCTGCATCTCACCACTTGCATACATAAACTGCACGGCATCAAACTCAACAGATGCATTCGATACACTTAGCTGTGATGCATTGCTATCGTCAGTGACCGTATTATCAACTGATATGGTTTCTATACCGTTCTGCACAGTACCAATACTTTCAAATAGTGACGATATCGTTCGCAGAATCCATCCGGACATATGGTTAAGGCGCAAAACCAATCCATTGGCAACAGCAATTGCGCCGACTGAAATCGAGCCCTGCTGCCAATAGTAAATTGATAGCCAGGCAGTTGAAAGAATCAACAGTGTATTCATCACCACAAGTGAAAATAACATACTCAAAATAGCCCGCAACAAAGCCCGTAGTGCATTCGTGTGACGTACAAAGCCGGCAGAGACGAACGACTCTTCGCGCTCGGCATGAGCAAATAACTTAACCGCTTGTATATTTGTATAACTGTCGACTATGCGGCCAGTCAGGGCGGAGTTTGCCTCGGACACCGAGCGCGACAGCTGTGCTACAGGCGGCATCATTTTCACGATCACGGCCAAATAACCCAGGGTCCATAGCGCCACAGGTAACAACAGCCGCCAGTCAATATCGAGGAACAACCACACAATACCAACCAGATAAATCAATAACAGCCAGACACCGTCGAGCACATTCAACACCGTCTCGCGAAACGAATTGCCCGTTTGCATAACTTTCTGTGCTACCCGACCGGCAAAGTCACTTTGAAAATAATGCAGACTCTGTCTGACCACGTAACGATGGTTGCGCCATCGAACTGTGTTCGACAATCCCGGGGTAAGCGTCAGGGTAATCAGACTCCGGGCTATAAACATACTTCCGGGCCGGACAATGGCAACAATAAAAACCATAAACAATAAAGCGTTGCCATGAATTGCAAAAAAGTCGTCAGGCTGTGTTGCGTTCATCCAATCTAATATACGGCCCATGTATACGTATAACATCAGCTCAGAGATTGATGTAATACTGGTCATTACAATCGTAATTAGTAATAACCAACGGATTGGCCACAGATAGTGGAAAAAGAAATCCCGCGTATCCTTTGGAGGCTGCCGCACTGGTGCGTCAGCCAATGGGTCAATCAAATTTTCAAAGAAAGAAAACACGTCAGTTCTTTATCGGCCTGATAAAACCACCCATTGGTGGGTCAGTTGATTGATGGAATTACAACGGTAGCGAAGTGTCGCTACGCAGCGGCACCTTCGAGGCGCGCCAGCGGTTTTTCATTGATAGGCCAGTGAACAATCGCTGCCACAACACCGAAAAACACCCCGGCCCACCACATGCCATTATAGGAACCGCTCGCATCATATAATCGACCGCCCAGCCAGACGCCGAGAAAACTTCCAATCTGATGACTCAGGAACACCACACCAAAAAGAGTCGCCAGATATCGCACACCAAATACCTGAGCTACGATACCGGTTGTCAAAGGCACCGTAGATAGCCACAACAGACCCATTATTGCGGCAAACATGTAAATGTAAGTTGCCGTTTTGGGTAACAGCAGCATAGCGGTGATCACAACGGCACGCGCCAGATAGATCACACTCAAACTCGACTTCTTGCTGAATCGCTGGCCCGCCATGCCTGACAAAAACGAACCGGCAATATTAAATAAACCGATAATCGCGAGAGACCAGGCTCCTACGTGTGCCGGCAAGCCAATGTCATTTATATAAGATGGAAAATGCACTGTAATAAAAGCAACATGAAAGCCGCAAACAAAAAAGCCCATGGTGAGTAGAACAAACCCCCGGTGGCTCAAAGCCTCAGACAAAGCCCCGCCCAGCGTCTGTCCATCCCTGGCTTGTTTGGCAGCATCCGTCGCGGACGGCAGCAACATCGCCAGTGGGATCAATACCAACACGATGGCTGCCTGCAGCAACAACGCCTGCTGCCAGCCAAAGGAGCTTATAAATCCCTGACTGAGAGGCGAGAATATCACCTGCCCCAAAGAACCCGCTGCGGTACCTAACCCCAGAACCATAGACCGGCGTTCAGGCCCGACCACTCGCGCCATTGCCGCCATCGCCAGTGAAAACGCAGTAAACGCGACGCCAGTTCCGGTGATCACCCCTGCGGTCAGATAAAACATGCTCGAAGTTTCTGCGACCGACATACCGTATACGCCTACGGCGTAGATCAGTGCACCCGCCAGAATAACCCTGGACGCACCAAACCGGTCAGCAATTGCTCCGGCAATCGGTAAACCCAGACCCCACATCAGGTTTTGAATAGCCAGAGCAAGAGAAAACGTTTCACGCGTCCAGCCGCGCGCACCGGTAAGCGGGTCAAGGTAGAGGCCGAATGTGGAACGCGCACCAAAGCCAATCACCGCGATCAGGCAACCAGCGATGATTACAAGCGTCGGGGTTCGCCAATTGTTTGCAGTGCTACTCATCAGATTTTCTCGCTTGTTATGTCTTGATTCTGCGCTCATCATTCAATGAAGGCAACGACAATAACCGAGGCGTTACGCTACCACCGGGAGCCTGCGCGGCGTCGGATATTCAAATCAATTTAAGTTACTGCAGATCTTTCTTTATCTGTACCAGACTATCTGGTACAAAAGATCTAATCCTTGAGTAGGAGCGAGCATGAACGAATCAACCCATACAATGTCTTTATCCGGCTTACCAAAGCTGGCTGCGGTATTGCTGTTGGCGTTATGCACATCCATCGGCTGGACACAGCAGACAACAGACCTCTCACTGCAGCCCAACCCGACTCTGACTGCGCAAGAGGTTGTAGACTTCCAACTCACAGCACTCCAACAAGCATCCGATGAAGGTATTAGTGCCACCTTCAGATTTGCATCACCGGCCAACCGGAAAATGACCGGTCCAATATCACGATTTTCAAAACTGTTTGATGCTCCTCAGTACCGACCCATGCTTGAAAACCAGGGCACACAGATAAAACTGGTAAGCAACAATGGATTCAATGCCGAACTGCTTGCCGGCGTCGTCGATAAGTCCGGTGACTTACACTGGTATCGATTTCGTTTATCAAAGCAGTCCGAATCTCCCTACGAAAATTGCTGGATGACAGATGCAGTAGTGGCAGTTCCACACTCGGGGCGCTCGGCATAGAGTGGCAAGCATCTCTACTCACCTTCTTTAGAACCGCAACAAACGCATTACTCGATGACCAATAAAAAAAACCGCGTCGCCATTGTCGGCGCGTCAGGATACACCGGTTCAGATATTATCCGGCTTGCACTAAGGCACCCGAATATCTCAATCGATTGCCTTACCGGTGCGACTCACGCGGGCAAGGCAATTGACGAAGTTTTTCCGCACCTGTCCGGTTGCGGTCTACCCTCAATTGTTACCAATGACGATGTCGACTGGCAGTCGATAGACACCGTTTTTTGCGGCTTGCCACATGCAACCAGTCAGCAAGTAATCAAAGCTCTGCCATCACACATAAAAATTATTGATATGTCAGCCGATTTTCGTCTTCGAGACAAAGACACGTATGAATCGACTTACGGCACCCCGCACACTGCACTGGACCTCCAAAAAGAGGCCGTTTACGGATTGTCAGAGCACTATCGGGAAGAAATTTCCAGTGCCCGATTAGTCGCCTGTCCGGGATGCTACCCAACAGCAACACTACTGCTTTTACTGCCGCTGGTTAAAGAAGGATTGATTGACCCGACAGACTTAATCATAGATGCAAAGTCCGGTGTCACTGGTGCCGGCCGGGCGCTAAAGCAAAATACACTATTCAGTGAAGCGGGCGAAGGCATGGGGCCCTATGCAGTGGCTCAACACCGTCACGGCCCCGAGATTGATCAAGAGCTATCAATTGCAGCCGGACGAAGTGTAACCGTTAACTTCACTCCACATCTGATACCGATGAGCCGCGGTGAACTGGTCACCTGTTATGCAAAGTTGACCGACAGCAACAGCGCCGATCAATGTAGAGCACTTTTGCAGGAAAGATATAGCACAGATACATTTGTCGATCTTTCACCTGCCGGTGTACATCCTCAAACTCAATACGTGAGGGGTTCCAACCGGGTAATGATGAACGCTTATGATGATCGCATTGCAGGCCGGGTAATATTAATTGCAGCGTTGGACAATCTGGTAAAGGGTTCATCGGGCCAGGCGTTACAAAACTTCAATATCATGTCCGGTTACCGTGAAGCTACTGGCCTTGAACAAATTGCGATGTTTCCTTAACCACCAATTCACTTAAATTTGTATTTAAAGTGTATCAGCTAGTGCCCACCCGGAAACAAGCGCTGGCTATTTTTCTGAATGCACATTTCGGCTAGTCCGGAATTTTGAAAAACATATTATTTACATCGTGCCATGTAATATTTTACTTTCCTGAAACACATATAACGCCGGTAACTATTTACTTAATTAAAACCAGAGTACATACTCGAAAACATATTCGCAGTGAAAAAAACATTCAAACTTTCTAGTTTCGTGGGAGAAATCATTGAAAGACTTGAAGTATCGCAGCGGTAAATCCGGCATTAGATCAACTGCAGTTCTGGCAGCCTCGCTTGCAACTACATTGGGTTGTCTTGGCATCAACGTCGCATCAGCTCAATCTGATACTGTTGCAGTTGCTCAGCCAGGTGCTGAAGCATGTCAGGCCTTAAACGAAAGCAATGCGCTCGATGAGGAATCAGCCAAAGCTCGAATTGCCTGTTACAGCAGAGATGTTGATCAACTCAATGAGCTCGTCAATCAGCTAACGGCTGAGCGAGATGATCTCGCTGCCAGCGCAGATACTCAAACTACTTCCATAGATGACTACAAACAGCAGCTTGCACAACGGCAAGATGCTATGCAACGTCTTGAAGAACGCGCTGCAGTCCTGCTAATTGAACTGGATGACGTCACAGCAGAACGCGATCAGGTGCGAGAGCAATTGGTCGGGCTGATCAATGAAAGCAAAGACCAACCGGTCAAAGTCGCAGCCAGTAATGCAATTTTCGAGAGATTCTCCGAATCCTATATAACCCAGACAAAAGAAATAGATGAGCTACGTAATCGTTTAAGTGAGTTCGAGTCGGCAAACATTGAAATCCGCAACCAGCAACAGGCCACACAAACTAAAAACCAGCAGTTGCAGTCTCAGAATGAAAACCTCGCAGCACAAATAGCTTCACTTGAAGAATCCATAGCAACCTTAGAGTCTGAAAAAGAGAAACTACAGGCAAACCTCGCGTCGGCCAACACCGAAGTCACCAACATCAATCAAAAGTTGCTTGAGAATGCAGATACAGCGAAACAGCAACTCGATGAAATTGCCAGGCTGTCAACGGCACTTGCAAACTCTGAACAACGACGTGAAGAACTTGAAAAAACTATCGTATCACTTGATAAACAACATCTGGCAGAGCTAACAAAGCTAACTGGTGACACCGATGCTCTCAATGGTGAAATCGACAAACTCAACGAACAAAGACTGCAACTACAGGAACAATCCAAGCTTGCTGCCGATGAGTCACAGGCAACCATCAGTGCACGCGACGACAAGATTGAACAACTTTCCTCAACACAGCAAGAGCTCAACGCTGATCGCGAAAAGCTAATCGCTGATATCGCATCACTTGAAAAAGCACATCTGCAACAAACTCAAGTTTATAAGGATCAGGCAAGTCAGCTTGAAACACAGATAGCCTCAATAAGTACAGAAAAATCCGAACTTGATTCACAACTGCAGGCACAGAAAGAAGCTAACGAGAAGTTAGAAACTGACGCACGAGCAAGCAACCAAAAAAGTGTTGAACTAAATCTTGCAGCGAACAAATTGCGTGATGAACTTACTGCTGCAGGTGCGCAAGCGAAGGAATTGCAAGCGAGTATTGATGAGCTTGGAGAGCAATCCAGTGCAGACAGGACCAAATTTACAGAACAAGTTGCGGATCTCAATTCAACCATTGAAAACAACCAGAAGGATCGGGAAAAACTGGTGGCAGAGCTTGATGAGGTCAAGCCGCAACTAAAAATTGCCGAGGACAATCTGCTCAGTTCCGCAGAGCAAAACAATGAACTAACAACACGAGTGGAAACACTGGAACAAAAGCTGGCACAGGCAACACAGGAGCAGGAAAACCTTAAAACCTCTTTACAGGAAACCGAGACAAAGAGTAAAGAGGCAAACGAAAACCTGGCATCTCTTAAAAACAATGCTGAAACTCTGACCTCACTTCTCTCGATGAGTCGCGCTCACAGTAAAAACGCTGATGCAACCCTGAAAGAACTGCAATCGGAAATAAGCGATGCAGACATTCGTTTGCAGGAAAAACAAATTGAGCTCGATGCATTGCTGGCAGAAAAAACACGTCTGGAGAATGAATCCAGAAAATTGGCAGACAACGCGAAACAACAGGCTCAATCTATCGAAGACGCACTCGTTGATGCCGGTCACGAGAGCGTCAAAGTTGCGGTTGGCGAAGACAATGCAATTGGCATACTGTTGGGCTCTGGCCAATTATTCAGGACTGGTAGCGCACGCCTCAGCCGGGCTGGTCAGACTATTCTCTCTGATCTCGCCAACAGCTTCGACCTGGCAGACAATCGCCGCATCAGTATCGCCGGGCATTCTGATAACGTCCCACTCGGAGCAAAACTCTCCACACTTTTTAAAGACAATTGGGGCCTGTCCATGGCGCGTGCGCTGGCAACAGCCAACTTCTTCACTGATGAAACTGGAATTCCTGCAGATAAAATGACGGTTAGCGGTTTCGGTGCAACACAACCCATCGCTGATAACGACACTCCCGAAGGTCGGCAGCAGAATCGCCGGGTTGAGATATCTCTAATTGCAGCAGATGAGGCCATCGTCAGCGCAGAATAGACGCGTGCTGTTCGAACAGCGGTACAGCCAAAAGCACGATGGACCGAATAGCTCAGTTGCACATATAACCAGAGGGCTAATACCCCCGGTCTGTTGACCGGGACCCTAAATAAGCAGGGTTACTTACCCATCCTTACCTAAGCAGGGAACGCGCGGGCCGGAGACAAATCAACCGATGCGCCTAGCTTTCCAGAGCGGGCCGGCGACCAGAGAACTCATGGGTACTGCCCCACACCACAACGCTGCCATCGCTTTTAAGCGCGACACTGTAATATTCGCCAGCCGATACATTAACGGTGTTAACCAGATCTTCAGGCACTGAACACTGCCCGAACTTGTTATGGCCCCAGGCGAAGACAGTGCCGTTACTTCTCAGCGCTACGTTGTGATGTCTACCTGTTGCCAACATCACTACATCGCCGAGGGTGGCAGGCACTGAAGTCTGACCAAAGCGATTACAGCCCCAGGCAGTGACATTTCCCGCATTTGTGAGCGCGAGGCTATGGCAGCGACCAGCACTGATCGCAGTAATATTGTTCAGATTGGCAGGTACGTCGGACTGACCGTAAGCATTGCAACCCCATGCCACCACATTGCCGCTCTGTTGTAAGCCCAGGCAATGAAATCCACCCGACGCAACGAAGATGATGTTTTCTATACTTGTTTTTGGATTTGAGATCATTTTCTACTGAGGGATTTCAATTAACTGCTGGCCTACACGCAAGCTACCAGCTCCACCTGCATTTCAGACAATGAAGGATGACAGACCCTGCACAAATTGATAAGCAATAGAGCTGTGACTATGGCACACGTTTACATTAATCCACAGTCGTCGGTTTGCACACGTCGGTATAAGTTGAAAATGAGTCGAAGGCGTAGCGCAAAATTACGCATATCTCATCTTCTGGTTACCTCCTGAAAGACAACCAAAACTCGCGCCAGATTAGCCCCGATCTCCGGGGCTGGCCGCAGTGGAGCACAAAACGGACGCAGTATTCCAGAAACCTGGCCACATACCCGAATTGGATTCCCACAGAATCAGTGACTACGGAGAAGATCCGATTGAGCGGGATTTTTGCTGGAATGAGGCTCGGGCTTTGTAAGAACAATCCACAAGTACCCGATGATAAATTCCCGCAACCAGGGCACACCCAGAAAAATGCGTGTCCAGGAGGCAAAGCGAGAACCAAATGGCTGAGGCTTCATATCAACATCCAGATCTGATTCTGCAAACACCTTCTCGAAATCGCTAACCAGATACTTATTCAGATAGTCTGTGGGAATTTCCTCATGCATATATTTATCGGTCTTGCGATTACCGTCATCATCAAAGTCGTGCAATGTGGGTTGGTACCAATCTGACAGATACACTCGTCTGCAAACACGCAATATTGTCTTTTCGGAAAAAAAGATATGCGCATATGGCACGGGCATCGTTGACCACAGGTGGGGTGCAAAAGGATGCTTCCATCCCCAGGTCCCAATAATTATCTTGCCACCGGGCTTTAGAATTCTACTGATCTCTTTAAGAATTTCAGATGGCTTTTCAACATGCTCAAAAACGTCGAAACAGCATATGGTATCAACACTGTTGTCGGACAACGGAATTCCCTCAATGGTGCTCAGGTGAAATTCTGCATTTTCGCCCTGATAATCCTTTTGCGCTCGCGCTACAGCTTCGGCATCAATATCAACTCCGATAACACGCTTTGCACCAAAATCGAGGTAGCCCATACTTATGGCTCCGTCATAGCAACCGAGGTCAAGAACCACACGATCTTTGATTGGCACATCAAATCGGGTCGCCGCATCTGTTACCTGTTTCACCAGGCTAAGACGGTATTCTGCATAGGTTTCATCAGACTCCAGTGCAGATTTCATTTCATCCGAGTGACCAACCTCACTCGAAGATAATTTCTTTGCGAGCCAATACAGGAGAGATTCTGAAATTTTCAAAGGGTTGCCTCGTGCGATTTTCAAATGCAGCCAAACTAAAAGGACCGACACCTAACTGAGCTTGGGAATCCAAGCGGCAAACGCTCTGCTGCCGCCGCGAGACTCCCTGCTTAAATAATATCGGCCGCGAGTATACGTTGTTCCACAGCAATCCGGCAGATCTGATAACTTATTTAACGGAAGTAGCTAACGAAAGTGGCAATAGTTAACCTTAAAGGCAGTAAAACTGCGAAACGTATCTCCCATTTTGGCCAGCTAGCGTAAATCCAGAAACAGGCGCATGGCGAGGATCATTAAGGCGCAAGAGATTAAATCCGAGCCAACAGACCCTCGCGCCTCTTCACGATAGCAGTGATTATATGAACCGCAGATTAAAAGCTCGAACAACTAAGACCGACAGCATTCTGATTGGCCAGGGTCGATTGACCTGGATCGCCAGATACAGCAGATCGAAACACGCGTGTAAGAAACAATGAAAGACAGCACGGTAATCATTAGACAATCTATTGATGATGACATCAGCTCAATTACGGAAATCTATGCACGTGAAGTACTGACAGGGCTGGCATCATTCGAAATTGAACCTCCTGACTCATCTGAAATGGCAAAGAGACGATCCAAAATCGTGCACAGCGGTTATGCATATATTGTTGCCGCTGACAAAGATAAAATCATCGGTTACGCCTACGCAAGTCCGTATCGTACGCGGCCTGCCTACCAGTACACACTCGAAAATTCGGTTTATGTATCGGCAGACGCCAGAGGTAACGGTGTCGGCAAAATGCTATTGACTGAGCTGATCGAAATTTGCAAACAGGATTCGTATCGTTCGATGATTGCAATAATTGGTGACAGCCACAACATCAGCTCAATAAAATTACACCAGTCTGTTGGGTTCCGGCATGTCGGAACCATTAAAGATGCCGGTTTTAAGTTAGGCCGCTGGGTAGATTCGGTAGTCATGCAAAAGATGTTAACGAACCAGGCGCTTTAACTTACGGCTGCCAAATGCACAGTTGCCAAACAACGTCGTTACAAATCACAGAGTCCTAAGCACCTCACTCTGCAAACAGTGGATTAAGTCAGAATATCCACCCGGTATCCCACCCGCGGAAAGTGCACACAGACTTCACCGGTCTCTGGACTCTCCCGAAGCAAGGCGATCGTATCACTTGAAATATAATGCGTCTCTCCGGTAACAAAAACTTCACCACCGTCGATATCAGGTCTTACAGAAACCCGTGTACCCGGCGTTATTCCCTGCGTATCAAACGGATCGGCTAACTCGGGAGTTGACGGCTGGTTATCTTTCGCAATAGCCAATGCGTCTTTTGCATCGAGGTCTTTGGCTTCACCATGGCCAATAGCTTTTATCGACTGTTCCCACTTCAGAAGTTGAGGAAACTCCGACAGAAGTTGCGATCCCGGTTGCCATCTGCCTCGAATAAACCAAACAAGGTAGTACACACATGCATCGACCAGACCCGGTGCTGCGCCTGCCATAAAGTCTGATCCTGCAAGGTACTGATTCACCCAACATAACTGCCCACGCATCTGAGCCGCAAGATGCGGTAAATCTTTTTGCGCCTCTTTCAGGGCCGATTGCCACTCAGGGCCAAAATACAAACGCCCCCTGTCTTGAGCAAAGTCGGCAGGTAAATCTGCTCCGGCACCGCCAAGAACCAAGGCAATAGAGTCTTTGAAAAATTTCTCATCTGTCCAGCGCGATAAAGCCCAGGCGAGCCCTTCATCAGACGGTGAAAAATAACCGGGATCAGGGTAGCGTTTTTGCAGTTCCCGCATAATACACTGGCTGTCGCAATAGACATCTGCACCAATTTGCATCACCGGTGTACGGCGATAACCACCAGTTAGAGGTATTAAATCAGGCTTAGGCGGGATGCGTGGAATTTCAACCGAACTCCAGGAGAGATTTTTAATACCAAACGCAACTCTGACTTTTTCCGCGACCGGAGAGGCCGGGTATTGATGAAGAATAATTTCAGGCACGGTGAGACCAGGGTTCTTATGGAAATGACTCCAGACTGTACCTCAACAGGCACCGAAATCGAAACTCTTTCAACTGTTTAAGTACTATTTCTTTCTAATGATCCTAACCAAATCTTATGGCAGCAATCCAAAACGGATCAATACCACCGACAAGAAGTTGAACAGTATCCGATAGGAAATTACGGTCGATTCAAATACAAGGTGTATCTACTGCGACCGAAGCCTGAAAATTTATTTAAGGTTCGGTAACAGACCCTCACAACAGTTAAGACGCTGATTCGAAGGCTACAAATTAGGTGAGCGCAACAATGGTTATCAGAGCTATTCCTAAGAACAGTTCTATTCAGAGGCAGCGACAGGAATTCTTGCGCCAGCCACGTTAGAAGTTTCGTTGTTTGTCGACTGCCGATAGGCGTTGAACAACAACACCCCGGCTATAACAACAGCCAGAAACAAAACCACAGTTACCTTACGACTGGTCGGAGACCCGCAATTTGGACATGTCACGTCTGAGCCGGTAATTTTCGCTTTGCAGGATTTGCAATAAACGCTAGCCATTAATACTCTCTGTGGTAACGCAGCAGGAAGCGATGAGTCGGAACTACTGACAAATGCAAAGAACCTACCAACGATGCAATTCAAATACCATTTGTTGTCTAATCAATTTCAAACTTCGCGACAATTAAATCTGAAATAGAGATTTGCCCGATGCGAATTTGCCCGATGCGAATCTGCACTGTATCGGACTACGACAACCATCACAATTAATTGACCAGAATATGAATAGCAGTGCTCAGTTAAATTCGGACTGTTGAGTTGTCGCCCTTACAGCAGTTGCTATTTTTGCTAACTAATATCTGAACTCACTAAAACAACGTGGAACAAAGGTGAGGCAAAATCCTATTAAAGCCACCTGATCGACAGCACGTCTGAAATTCTCGGAAGGAAATCAAATAATGACAGGTGGAGAGCGTGCAGGCCGTTAATCGGGTCAAAGGGTGGAGACAGCTAAACCACAAACATAAATATAAAAAGGAAAACCAACAACAAAATAACAGTGCAAACAATACTCGCGGACTGCTGCTTTTTTAACTCAGATTTGAGCTTAAGTTTTTCAATTTCGAGCTGATGTATTTTTATCGCAGGATCTTCCTTAATTTTCTTTTTCCACATAGGCTTGCCTCCCCTGCCTCAACTACCGTCGGTTAACCTATTTACACCGTTTGCTATTCGACCATTTATTACGAGCAATAGCACAAACCAAAATTTAAGCACCCCACAAACAAAGAGAGCCGAAGCAAAATGCTTCGGCTCTGATAACAACCGTACTACCTGTAATACCGAGGTAGAACTTAGATAGGGGTTACCTTATTTGCACATGGGCCTTTCTGGCCTTCTCCAACTTCAAACTCAACTTCCTGGCCGTCATTCAACGTGGCGAATCCTCCGCCGGCTTGAATTTCGGAGTGGTGAACAAACAAATCCTTGCCGCCGTCTTCAGGGGTAATAAATCCAAACCCTTTATCAGCGTTGAACCACTTAACAGTACCTTTAC
>CAZYRP010000004.1:0-60336 GCA_964649465.1 uncultured Granulosicoccaceae bacterium
CCCGCAATCCATCGATACCGTGCACTTTTAATTTTGGATCAACCACCGATTGCTTGTTAACTCCCATCGCGCAGGTGCCCACCGGGTGATAAACCGTTCGAGCATTCTGTCTTATAAAGTTATTCAGTGATTCTTCGCTGGTGACTGAACTGCCAGGCAGAAATTCGGTTAATCCATGGGCTTCAAACGGTGGCTGTGCCAGTATTTGTCTTGCTGTTTGCAAACCGCGCCTTAATCTGTGCAGATCGTCTTCAACGCTGAACAAGCCAAAGTCAATGTCCGGAGGACCATCTGGTTTGGTTCTGCTAATAGCACCGCGACTTGCAGGATCAAGGATGCAGGTGTGAAGTGAGACGCCATGACCGTATTCAATTGGCTGGCCGCTAAAACTTTTACGACCGGGTATCAGGTGGAACTGTATATCGGGGCGACGGCGTTCCGGGCTCGATTTTATAAACCCGCCGGCTTCGACCATATTTGAAGAGAACATCCCGCGCCGTAACAGCGCCCATTTAAATATGTCCGCAATGAGACGTGGTGCTGCACGTACTGAGACACCGTAGGGTGTATGCGACTTTGTGTGATTAATGACCATGATATCTACATGGTCCTGTAAATTTTGGCCAACTCCGGGAAGATCTTTGATCAACTTTTGGTCGATGGCCATTATTGCAGTGGATGGACCAATGCCGGAGCGCAGCAACAAGTCTGGTGAGCCTATTGCGCCTGCAGATAGAATAATTTCGCAATTGGTGTGAATAGTATTGGTTGATGAGTCTGCATATCTAACATTTACCGCTATGGCTTTATTCTTATCAATAACTAACTCGGTGACTTCGGCATCTGTTGTAATGGTCAGATTGGTGCGATCTTTAACTGGTGCCAGAAATGCGGCTCCGGTTGAGTGGCGGCGGCCTTTATGTTGCGTTACCTGATAAACACCGACACCCTCTGGCTCCGGTGAGTTGAAGTCATTGCAATTGCGTATTTGCAGTTGGTTTGCCGCCTCTATGAATACCTGATCCATTCCGTTGGGGTCGCGCAGGTTGCTGACGGATAGTTCACCATCATTTCCATGCCACTGTGTATCTCTGTTTGGGTCGCAATTCGATTCTGATTTTCTAAAGTACGGCAATACAGAATCATAGTCCCAGCCATGGCATCCCGCGTTAGCCCATGCATCGTAGTCTGCGCGATGGCCGCGTATGTAAACCATGCCGTTAATTGCAGATGATCCGCCCAGTACCTTACCGCGGGGTACCGGGATTTGACGGGAATTGAGGCCAGCCTGTGGTGTGGATTGATAAAGCCAGTTGTAGCGCGGGTGTTTTGCCAGCAGCATCAGGCCCAGGGGTGTACTGACCAGCGGTGTATCATCTTTCGGTCCGGCCTCTATCAGGCATACTGATACATTGGGATCTTTGCTCAGACGATTGGCAAGCACCGCACCTGCTGAACCGGCACCAATAATTATATAGTCGAAGGTATCAGGCATATTTCAGGCGAAGACCCGGATGTTCGTTCTTGAGTAAGAGTCGAGCTGCAAAGGGAATTGTACCTTCTTTAGTAGAATGTTTTTGTTCAGGCAACGGTTGTACAGGCACCCGTTACAAGTCTGAGGTGTTGTTTAATCTTGCTGTGGTTGTGTATTAGTATCGAATCTAGTACATATCATCCGCCAGATTTCAAAAAACAGCCTGTTGTAGTTTCCCATCTGTGGCTTGCACCAGAAGAAATGCTGTTTTGTGCAGGAAGATAAATATTGTGACCGCTGGAGAGTAGAATTAAGAATCGAATTTACGCAATTGGTGATGTTCATGGCGAGCTGAATATGCTTAAGAGCGCAATTAAAAGAATAGAACAAGAGGGTGGTACTGACGCTCGGGTGATTTTCCTTGGCGACTACATAGATCGAGGTCCGGATAGTCGCGGAGTAATTGAATATTTAATGAACGGTCTGGCATCGAAAAGAAACTGGATTTGTCTGAAGGGCAACCATGATCAAATGTTTGCCTTGTTTATAGAGGATTGTCAGGCGCAAATGACAGTCAAATATCATTGGCTCGATGACAGGCTCGGAGGTAAAGAGACACTCGCAAGTTACGGTGTAAAGGCGAGCAACAATGATCATAAGCAAGACGTTTATATGCGTGCGGTAACGGCGATACCCGCTGTGCACATTGAGTTTTTGGAATCATTGCCTCACTCTCACGAGGAAAACGGGCTTCTTTTTGTACATGCCGGAATCCGCCCGGGTGTGCCCCTTGAAAAGCAGGACCCGCACGACCTGCTCTGGATCCGTTATGAGTTTCTTGAAGACAAACGCCGGCACCCGTACGTGGTTGTGCATGGGCATACGCCGGTAGAAAAAGCGAAACATTATGGTAATCGAGTCAATCTGGATACTGGAGCGGGCTACGGTCAACAATTGACGGCTGCGGTGTTTGAGGGTTCAGAATGCTGGATTTTGACCGAGGCTGGCAGAGTACCGCTTATCCCAGCCAGCTGAATTACAACTCAAGAAATGTCGTAACACCGGTCGAAGCCGCCACCGCCATTGCCGTGATAGAAAAACTCGATATACTGCCCGTAGAAATATTTAGGTCAAATAGTTGGGTTAAATATTCTCGTTAAAAAATAAGGGTAAAGCCCGGGAATATGCCGTATGAGCGCACTGGAACAAAACATAGAAAAG
This sequence comes from uncultured Granulosicoccaceae bacterium, assembly GCA_964649465.1. GTDB lineage: Bacteria > Pseudomonadota > Gammaproteobacteria > Granulosicoccales > Granulosicoccaceae. The sequence continues at coordinate 2,696 of CAZYRP010000004.1, forward strand.
CTTGGCGGCTATTTAAACCAGTTTTCACAGTCAGGGATATTGAATCGAATCGCAGGTAAAGACTTGCCAGGTGGTGATGGGGTGTTTGAATCCATCTCGCCGGTCGACAAAAGCGTCATTTGCAAGGTCGCGCAGGGTAGCGCAAAAGATGTCGATAGCGCCGCAAATGCTGCAGCTGATAGCTTTTCGCTGTGGCGTGACATGCCGGCTACTGAGCGTCGCAAGATTCTAATCAATGTGGCACAGGGGATCGAAGCTCGAGCTGAAGAGATTGCATTTTGTGAGTGTTGGGATACCGGTCAGGCGATACGCTTTATGTCCAAGGCGGCGCTGCGCGGTGCTGAAAACTTTCGATATTTTGCTGATCAGGTTGTGCAGGCGCGTGACGGCCAGCACTTAAAGTCCCCGACATTAATGAACATCACCAGCCGTGTTCCGATAGGGCCGGTAGGGGTTATCACGCCATGGAACACCCCGTTTATGTTATCAACATGGAAGATAGCACCGGCACTGGCAGCAGGCTGCACTGTGGTACATAAACCTGCCGAAGCATCACCGCTTACGGCGCGATTGTTAGTTGAAATTGCCGAAGAAGCGGGCTTGCCTCCGGGGGTATTGAATACTGTTAACGGTTTCGGTGAAGTAGCCGGAAAAGCACTTTGCGAGCACCCGTTAATTAAAGCTATTGCATTTGTCGGCGAAAGCCGCACAGGCAGTCTGATCACTAAACAGGGGGCAGACACGCTCAAACGAAACCATTTGGAGCTCGGCGGTAAAAACCCGGTGATAGTTTTTGAAGACGCAGATCTTGAGCGTGCACTGGATGCAGTGATCTTTATGATCTACTCAATCAACGGTGAACGCTGTACTTCATCTTCGCGTCTTCTGGTGCAAGATACTATTCGGGAAGAATTTGAGGAAAAGCTTGCGGCACGCGTAAAGAATATTAACACCGGTCACCCGCTTGATCCCGCGACGGAGGTTGGGCCGCTAATCAATGAAGAGCACTTTAAGAAGGTGACCAGCTATTTCGATATCGCCAAACAAGACAACGCCACCATTGCTGTCGGAGGTCAGTCTGTTGGCGAAGAGGGGTATTACGTACAGCCCACCCTGTTTACGAACGCCAGCAATAATATGCGCATCGCTCAGGAAGAGATATTTGGACCTGTTTTAACATCTATTCCGTTCTCCACTGAAGAAGAGGCGCTTACTATAGCGAACGATACTCTCTACGGTTTAACCGGCTACGTCTGGACCAACGATCTCACTCGTGCATTGCGCTTTACCGATAAGCTTGAAGCGGGCATGATCTGGGTGAACTCTGAAAATGTTCGTCATCTTCCTACGCCTTTCGGCGGAGTAAAAGCCAGTGGTATCGGTCGCGATGGAGGCGACTGGTCGTTTGAGTTTTATATGGAGCAAAAGCACATAGGCTTTGCAACCGGACAGCATAAAATATCGCGCCTGGGCGCGCAATAGGAGCTGCAATATGCCGGTACCTGCGTCAAATCTCTATCCTGACTTTAATACCATACGTTTATCTCATGCGTATCTGAATGTTAAAGATCTCGCTGTGTCAAAAAAATTCTATACCGAAATTCTCGGCTTACAGGTAACCGATGAAACTGACACTCATCTCTACCTGCGAGCTATGGAAGAGCGCGGTCATCATTGTCTGGTGCTGCAAAAATCATCGTTGCCGGGTACTGTAGAGGCAATGGGCTTTAAAACATTTGATGAGCAGGATCTCGACAAAGCAGAGGCGTACTTCAAGGCCAAAGGTCGACCTGTTAAATGGGTTGAGAGGGAATATCAGGGCAGAACGTTACTGACTTCAGACAATCTTGGTATACCGCTGGAGTTCTATCATAGAATGGATCGGTTAGAGCCTATCCATCAAAAATATGCTTTGTATAGAGGCGTTAAGCCGCTGCGGATTGATCACTTCAATGTATTTTCGACCGATGTAGATGCATCAGTTGCGTTTTATAGCGATTTTGGTTTTCGGGTTACCGAATATACGGAAGACGAAAAAAGCAAAAAGCTATGGGCCGCGTGGATGCACCGTAAGGGAGGAGTGCACGATATGGCTTTTACCAACGGTAATGGCCCGCGAATGCACCATATTGCCTATTGGGTACCGACTCCACTAAACATTATTGATCTGCTCGACCTCATGGCAACGACCGGCTACGTCGATAACATTGAGCGTGGTCCGGGAAGGCATGGTATTTCAAATGCGTTCTTTTTATACATCCTGGATCCTGATGGCCACCGGATTGAGATATATTGCAGTGATTACCAGACCGTTGATCCGGATATGGAGCCAATCAAGTGGGATCTCACAGACCCGCAACGACAGACGCTTTGGGGTGCAGCTGCACCACGCAGCTGGTTCGAGCACGGTACTAATTTTGTGGGCGTGGACCCGTACGATTCACCGCTTGCTGCCAGCCCTATTATTGCACCGTAAAGTTCGTACCCTGACTAAATTGAACATGACCGAACTAGTTATGATCCCGATGGTTGTGATTCAACTGGCCGAGATCATATTGGAGTGAGAAATATGCGTTACTCAACTTATTCTGTAAACGGCGAAACCTTCTATGGTGCTGCCACTGACGAGGGGATGATTGCACTCAGCCCGGGGTTTCCGCAATGGCCCACTTTGCTCGATGTTATACAGGCAAATGCTCTCGATAAGCTTGAATTGGCAGCGGACGGTGCTTCAGTAACTCATTCGGAATTTCAGTATGAAATGGTAATGCCGAATGCAAAACGCATACTCTGTGTTGGAGTCAATTTCCCTGATCGCAACGCTGAATATAAAGACGGCAGTGAGATGCCAAAATACATGTCATTGTTTCCGCGCTTTGCTTCCGGTTTTACCGGACATCAACGCAATCTGGTGCGCCCTCCGGAAAACCATACCCTCGATTACGAAGGCGAGGTGGCTATTGTGATTGGCAAAGAAGGCCGCCGCATCTCAAAAGAAAATGCGTATGATCATATAGCGGCCATCACGCTTTGCAATGAGGGTACTATTCGAGACTGGGTGCGGCATGCCAAGTTTAATGTGACACAGGGAAAAAACTGGGATTGCTCCGGTGCGATGGGACCGTGGCTTGTGCCTTTTAAAGATCCAAAGCAGCTTGATGATGCACACATCATAACCCGCGTTAATGGTGAGGTTCGTCAGGATGATGTTCTGTCACGGATGATGTTCCCGATACGCGCCGAGATAGAATACATCTCCACATTTATGACTCTACAGCCTGGTGATATTATTGTGACTGGCACGCCAACAGGTGCCGGGGCAAGATTTGATCCGCCCAGGTATCTTGTACCGGGTGATACCATCGAGATAGAAGTGGAGGGCATAGGAACGCTTCGTAATGGTGTCGAAGATGAAGTGGTTGAGTCCTGATAAATCCGCTGGCAATCGCTAGTTACAAATCGCGGCAGATAGTGAAACCTGCGAGTCTACAAAGCCAATTGTGTTGGTAAAAGAAACTGATGATTTAGCGATGTCGCTCCTAACAGGTCAGAATTCCTGTGATGCGTTTGCACTGTCATGTGAAAGCTTTATTCACGGTAGTGTTCTACATAAAGCGGCAGGAGTTTCTCTGGACGAATATCGCGACTATCTACTTGTAGATACGGCGGTCGTGAAACAGGAGGCCCGTAATCGTGGAATCTATCGCAGGATGCGGGAATCTGTTCATTAGCCAGGGCGCGCCGCCGGCTTCACGCGGGTTGTGGGTGAGTTATCTTCAAAAGCGACACAACATGTCTGTGTGACTGAATTGGGACATACTGTGCGCTCGGAAATTAACTACCAGACTTTTCAATTTTCAGGGTGCAAACCATTTTCCGTAATCTGCAACCCGGAATGTATTCAGCTGGTGGAAGCTCAGTTATAAACCCCAGTTTATGCACGTCGCTTGTATAACGCATCAACGACATGCAGTGAATTTACCCGACTAAAAGTATGTGTGCCGATAATCGACTTGTCCCAGTTGGGTTCTACTTTGGTTACTATGTCTTCTTCGTAAGAGCTTTCGGTAAGTTGTTTGACTTCGGAAAGATTAAACCCGTAGCCATATCGGTGCGAACAATTCTGGGAGGGTCTGTAAAGTGTGCCGTTTTGCTGAAACAGTTTTCCGGCAGGGCGCGCCGACTTGCAATCTGAGACGACAGGGTTCCGAGGATGTGGTGTCCAGTCTGTTGAGAATAAGTCATCTGAAGAATATAAAAACAATTCGTCCCAGCTTGATGCACCCTCGTGTTCGGTTACGTTGGCAAACATCCACCATTTATTTTCACGGTGTAGCAGAGTTGTGTCGACAGCTTCAATATCTTCCATTAAATTTAGTTGAAATTCCCACTTAGCAGGAAAGTCTGTGCACTTATACAACTGTATAGTCTTGTCCTCCTGCGTTTCAGGGATCATATAATATTCATTTTCATGCTCGAATACGTATGGGTATGACAAATGATACGGTTTCTCCAGAACGACTTCGGGATCGGAATAATTGCCGTCGCTATCCATTGTAATTACGGCTAGTCGACCCCTGCCAGTGTGGTACAAGTATTCCTCAATGTAGATATAATATTTATCATCGCGATGAATAATATGCGGATCGGCCCAAAATCGATCTTTCGGCGGAACGATCTTCTTATATCGCCACAGAGAAGAAGAAAACTCGCTTTTCATGTGAAACAACAATATCCATTGTTCTATCATGAACTTGTTGTCGTATAACAGCTTGATTTTTTTGAGTACTTTGCCGGTAACGAGCCGAGCCAGTTCCATGTTCGTAGGGTTGACGTACAATCGTTCAGAGTAGAAAGAGGGGTGCTTGTTGTTTTCCTTTGCCTGTTCCAGAAATTTTACTTCACCGATTCGATGCAATTCTTCCATTTTCCGGGTTAAAAACGACAGAGACTTCCAATAATAATTACTCGCGTTGTCAGTTATCGACATGCTCTCTGTGCACGAATAGGATCGGTATAGTATTTTGCCGTTGTCCAGGTCTTCGGTAAGTATTTGTAGTACGGATCCGGTTTCCGGCCAACCTTCCATGCTTTCCCAGTAGCCTGCCGGTCCGCCTCTGTTTTTATGGTTGTCTCCATGGTGGTACGACCAGACGCCGTACCTGGCCGCGTTTAAGATGTCTCCTCTAAGAATTCTGAATCCGCAGCGAACCAGAATGTCTAGTTGGTGCTTTTCAATCTCCTGAATATCTTTGTCAAAGAACACATCAGACCATTGGTTTTGGATCGTGCTTGCATGGATACTGGGTGTTTGTGTAAACAGATGCTCACTGTCTTGATTTTCGTTTGCGTCGGGAAGGTGAGTGTTTCTTTCAATAAGGTTTTGGTAAATAACCTCCAGTAGTTTTCGTACAGCAAGATAGAAAATACGCCCTCGGTTATTCAGTACCTTGGAAGCTATGGTTTTGTTTTCTGCTGCCGGTTTTTCGTTACTGTTTAGAACTACAAGGCACAGCTCAGCGTAGTGACTGTTGATGATATTCTGAAACATTTTGTATTCCCACATTGGTACATGGAAATCATCGAGCAAAATGCCTACTCGAAGTTTATTGTTGTTCATACATGTTCCAAAAAACTGCGTACCAGAATTCAGTCGAAAGTTGGCATTGGACGTTAAAAGTACATTATTAGGGTAACGATCGAATGACGTTTAGTGCTCGAAAACAGGTACCTTAAGTGGAATTGAAAAGCGGTTGGTTTGAAAGAGCTTTTTGCCAACTGCCTGTATCAGGTTAATCGGTGATTCTGTCTCGTGAGCAAAAGTTTTACAGCTGAGTTTCCTGAGCATCCTTGATTAAGTGCCAAGAGATTGCATATCACTACCGGACTGTATAATTATCCTGACAGAAATACTGTGAACGGTGGGGCTTTGACTCAGTATTTCAACGTGTTTTTACCCGAATGCGGGTCATCGGACGGTACCACGTATGGGTTGCTGTCTGTGAAACGAAATGCAAACAAGTGATCGGTGTATCAATTTCTTAACAGACTGCTGGTTTGTAGAGGTCTGAGTGTTAGTTGTTAGGTGATGTTTTGGACAACGTCAACAGTAATTCTCCTGCAATTATAAGAATAGATTTCGAGCGGCAATCTTCATCAAACTGGATGGTTTGCACGGGTAACGATATCAACCGTCGCTGATGTCCGTAGCAGTATCCAGAGGTTTGTTTTTGGTAACAGGCAACATAATGAAGTCTGCGAGGCTTTAATGCAGTCAGCTATGGATCAGCATCACAGCGGACCTTGACTGTGTTGTTAGAATTTTTGGTTGTTATCAAGTTCGAGATTATTGATCTTTGATTTGCCCAGTATTTTTAGCAGCAAATTTCGACATGATCTCAGTGCCGGGTAGAGAATTTTCGACACAGTTTTTGATTTAAACATCCAGTAATTGAGTCTGTTAAAAACTCCGGAACGGCTGCCTATCAAAGCCAGGGCATTTATTGCATCAGAACCATAGTAAAGTTGTTGCCCCATTTTCAGCACCATTCCCTGATCAATATCCAGCCCTTCTGATGTGATCTCGCTCAGCACATCACTATGTTCCCTTGCGTCAATAATTTTCAAGTCGCCAACACTTTTGCGCACCTGTACTACGTGGCAGTAGGCGTTGCAGGCCGGGCATTCGCCATCATAGACCAGCAGTATTTCTTCACGGTTCACACGTTAATCCTGTCGGCTTCTGTAGGTGTGTTTTATTGTAACCTGGGCAATCGAGCAATTATTGGTGGTGGAATCCTAAATTCGCAGTCACGGGTTTGAATAGGCGTACTTTGTTAATGTAACCGCGCGTCCCGTTTGCTGCAACCAGGTGCAGCAATTGGTCAAGGAAACCACTGAAGCTGTAAAGATGGTTAGCCTCCGTTGAACTAGCGTATGAATACAGTATGCCATCACAATGAATTAGTTTAATTCCGGCGTGCGCTGAGGCTATCCCGTAGTACAATCGACAACCATGTATAAACTGTTCCGACAACTATTCGATCAGGTAGATGCAAGCTCGCTTGCTGTCTTCAGGATCGGTTTCGGAATCCTGCTGATATTTGACAGCGTTAATCAGTTTTTTCTTTGTCTTTCCTGCAAATATTTACAGCCATCAATGCTGTTTAAATATAAGCACTTCGAATGGATAGATCCATGGCCGGGTATCGGTCTTTATGTGCATTGGTCTGTACTCACCATCGCTGCTATTGCGGTCATGGTTGGCTTCTATTACAGGCTTGCGCTTTTTATATTTACACTGGGCTTTGGATACGCTTTTCTGCTTGATGAAGCGCTATATTTGAATCACTACTACATGGTGATTTTGTTTTGTATTGTCATGTTGTTTGTGCCGGCTAACACCTATCTGTCGCTCGACGCCCGGCGCGATGCCTCTATAGCATCCAGAACAATTCCGCGCTGGGCCATCATAGTATTGATTATCCAGCTGGAAATTATCCTGATACACGCGGGGTTGGTTAAGCTCAACCCGGATTGGCTGAACCTTGAGCCGCTGCGTATGTGGATGCAGGAGTTGAGACCTGGCTTCCCGTCGTTTTTTACCACATTAACCAACGATGTCGGAATTGCGCTCGGGGCTTATGGCGCTATCCTGCTTCATTTAGTGGGTGCGCCGTTACTGCTGTTTAAAAAAACAAGACTATGGATACTTGCAGTCTATTTTGTATTTCACATAATGAATCACTTTGTTTTTAATATTGGTATTTTCCCGTGGTTCACTTTATTTGCCAGTACGCTGGTTCTCGAACCCGACTGGCCCAGGCGTTTTGCTCATCGATTTTTTGGCAAGCCGTTAATTTCGATGCCGGTAACCAGGTTCGATCATGGATTCGCACTCAGACATCAGTTAGTCCTGCTGGTAATGTTCAGCTGGCTGTTGCTGCAGATCGCTGTACCCTTTCGTAACTGGGTGCTGCCCGGCAATGTTGCCTGGAACGAAGATGGTCACCGATTCAGCTGGCGAATGAAGCTCAGATCGAAAAGAGGCAGTGCAATCTACACAGTCAAAACCGACACCCAAAAGTGGACAGTTGACCCGATCAACTATTTAACAAAAACACAGCGCAGGAAAATGTCATGCATACCCGACATGCTGCTTCAATTTGCACATTTTCTAGAGGACGACTGGCAGCGACAGGGGCTGACGGCAACCAGTGTAACCGTGAAGGCAAATTGCGCGCTAAACAGTCGGCCGCACCAGCTCATGGTCGATCCGTCTCTGAATCTGCTGGACATCGACAGAAGCCAGTTGTCGAGTGAGTGGATTGTGCCATTGACGACAGAGCTGCCGTCACCTGTGCTTTCAAAATTGCTTTCACATGAGAAAAGCTGACCAGTGCAAAACTCTGCAGGCTGTGCCACCGACAGGCAAATTGACTCGACAATTTGCTTGTGATCCGGAGAATTGGGCGGATTGCAGGCAAAACCGGTATTTGGCGTCTACATTCTCTGCTGAGTGGCTATATTTCTGTTTGTATTCGATTTCCGCTAAGTTGATCAACTGGTATTGTGAGACACCTTGCTGTTCTGCTCCAGAAAAGGCAGACTTTTTGAACTTGTCAGGAAGTCGCGGTTCTAAAAGGAAGCTAATGCTAAATCCAGGATTATTCCGTGTGCCAAAGACAGAGCTATTGCCAGCGCCCAACACTGCACAAGGTTCTGCTCCAGGACCGTCGCTATACCTTAATGAAGTAACTCACATTCAAAAGACTTTACTGTAAAGCCCTCAAGGAATTTTAACTAATGCAGCAACACCCCCGTTGTTTCGGCCGATCGCGCCGGTCTGAGTGGCTTGTTCAGCTCCCTGCGATAGCAAATTCTGCAGTAAGTGCACGGCGTATTTCCGGCATCCGTTTTGGTCGTCGTTTCACCCGAATCATGGTTTTCGCTGTCAGCGCCCTGGTCAGTGTTGCCGCGTCTGCAGACACTCGTGCGATTTCACTGGATTTACTCAAGCCAACACCGGAACACCGGCAAGCCACTGCGGGCATCGTTCAGCTCATGCAGCGCTATCACTACAAGCGGGTAGAAATTGGCGACGAGTTGTCCGAACAGATTTTCGACCGATATCTGGAGACTCTCGATCCACAGAAGAATTTTTTTCTAGCCAGCGATGTCGCAGAGTTTGACCGTTATCGCCGCAAATTCGACGATGCGCTTCGAAACGCGCGATTGAATCCGGTGTTCGATGTATTCAAGCGTTTTCGGTCGAGAGTAGAGGACCGTGCCGCATTTGCGCGTAATCTCCTGAAGCGTGAATTCGACTTCACTATTGATGAGAGCTACACCTTTAATCGCGAAGACGCGCAATGGGCGGGTTCGCAGAGCGAGATGGATGAGCTTTGGCGCAAGCGGGTAAAAAATGATGTGCTTAACTTACGCCTGGCAGAGCAGGTTGACGATGATCTGGTGGAAACACTTGAGGATCGTTACGAGCGTATGGAAAGGCGCGTAAGTCAGTTAGCGGCGAACGACGTATTTCAGTTTTTTATTAATTCCTACACCGCGTCGGTAGAGCCCCATACATCGTACTTTTCGCCACGCACCTCTGAAAACTTTCGAATAAATATGAGCCTTTCACTGGAAGGTATTGGTGCGGCGCTGCAGACCGAAAATGAAAACACCGTAGTGCGGCGTGTGATTGCCGGTGGACCTGCTGCACTCAGTGAGCAAGTTAGTGTCGATGATCGGATTATCGGTGTTGGAAATGGCAAAACAGAAGAAATTGTCGATGTAGTGAGCTGGCCGTTGAACGACGTTGTTGATTTGATTCGTGGGCCCAAGGGTTCCACTGTGCGACTCAAGATTCTGGCAGGTAACGCACCTGAGGGTTCGCCACCGAAAGTGATTACCCTGGTGCGGGACAAGATCAAGCTGGAAGAGCAGGCGGCTAAAAGCTCGGTTGTTGAAGTACCTAAATCAGGTGATGTTCGTCGTGTTGGTGTGATCGATTTGCCCACGTTTTATCTCGACTCCGCCGCCCGTGCACAGGGACAACCCGACTATCGGAGCACCACGCGTGACGTCAGGCGTTTGCTCGGTGAACTCGCCAGTACTGATGGCGGTGTGGACGGAGTCATTGTCGACCTTCGTGGCAACGGTGGGGGTTCACTGCTGGAAGCCACACAGTTGACCGGGTTGTTTATCGAGAGTGGTCCGATTGTACAAATTAAAGATGCCAGAGGAGATGTTAATACAGAAGACGATACCGATTCTTCAGTAGCCTACGCTGGTCCACTGGCGGTACTGGTAGACAGAGGCAGCGCTTCTGCTTCCGAAATCTTTGCTGCAGCGATTCAGGACTACGGCCGTGGAGTTGTACTGGGAGAGCCTACGTTTGGCAAAGGTACGGTACAAAGCGTAGTACCACTGGATAGAGATGGTCTGCTCGGACAGCTAAAAGTCACAATCGCACAGTTCTTCCGGGTAAACGGGGAAGGCACGCAGCACCGTGGCGTTGTGCCAGATGTTTTGTTTCCTACCGCAATGGATTCTGATGCGCAGGGTGAGCGCAGTCTGGACAATGCATTGCCCTGGGCAGAAGTGGCTGTCGCAAATTTCGATGCCTGGTCTGAAGATCAGTCAAACTACAGCCATGTGCAGTTCCGACATGAATCCCGGTACCGTGGTAATAATTCGTTCAAGTTGTTGATTGAAGAACTCGAAGCTCAGCGCGACGCTCGCGCGCAACGGGATGTCACGCTTCTGGAGGCTGTTCGAAAACAGGAGATTCAGGAACGAAGAACTGATCGGGAGGAGCGGGAAGAGTTATTCCGTAAAGCCTTTGGCGCGTCCAGCGACGACGATGATGACGGGAGCTTTCCGGATATTATTCTCGAGGAAGCCGCCAATGTACTCAGCGATATTATAGACAGCACCGTTAAACAGTAGCTGGTTATTCAACGCTGACTTAATCAGGATCCGATCCTCCTCGCAACGAGGAGGTGGGCGGTATGGACCTCCGCACTGCAAAATTATTCGCTCATAGCGCTGTAAATTTCCTCTAGCGCCTCTAAGACCAACAGATAATTTGTTCCATTGTGATTTGTTATTGTTGCAGCAGTTGCTGCGGTGGTGTGTCACCCGGCCAAATGTGGAAGTAAATATCACGGTTTCCATCTGCCTCAGACTCGTATAACATTAAGGCATTGATTGTTAGCGGTATATTCCGCTCAGTCCAGCCGGCTCCGGCGGAAAAGTCAATTTTTCAACGTAAATGTGTGGCGAGCGACTGCAGGTTGGCAGAGTTTTTAGCAACCTGAGTTTTCGGAGGTTCATGCATCCTCAAAGTCAGTAATCCCCTTCGCTACAAACCCTCGGCAATTACGAATGAATAAAAGCGTCTCTCCTGATTTCCAGTCACAACTGGAAAGTCAGCATCTTTCAATATGGAATTCTGATTCAGACCCGCTGCACAAGGTTGAGATCCCCGAGTCGTGCATCGCTGAACTGGTAGCTGCAGCGGAACAAACTACCAACGACAATTTTAATGCAGTCGAGCGTTTAAATTTGCAACAGTGTGATGCTCTGGTTCGATCGGTACGCTCAGCGCTGCAGACGGGGTCGGGCTGTGTGTTAGTTGACCGGTTTCCCGTTGAAAAGTATGACACCACTTTATCTCGCAGGGCAGCGGGGATATTGTCACACCTGATTTCTCCAATCCTGCCTCAGGATAAGAAAGGCACGCTGCTGTATGACGTTGTTGATACCGGCGCACAGGAGTCGATCAGTACCCGCAGATCCAAAACCAATCACGAGCAGCCTTTTCATACAGACGGCCCCTGGTTGCCAACACCTCCCGGTATGATCGGATTATTTTGTTTAAATCCATCCCTTAAAGGGGGATACAGTCAGGTGGCGAGCCTTCAAAGCGCCATACAAAATATTGTCGAGCACGCGCCCGCGTGCTCGAACTCGCTTCAACAGAGCGTAGACTGGAATTGCATGGGACAACATGACGAGGGCGCGGCGCCGTTTAACTCACTCCCTGTGGTCGATGCGCGTGAAAGTGGCGCGCTGGTGATGCGGTATTACGCCGACTACGTGAGAACCGGCCACACGTTATCAGAAACCGAGATTGCCCCGGAAATTGACGCACTTCTGCAGGATCTGAATCAACATCTGGTTGCTGATGCCTGTGAGCCGTTTCGCCTTGAGGCGGGCCAGATTGTCTATATCAACAACTGGTCTGTGGTGCATGCCAGGGCGAAATTCGAAGACGACGAATTGCAAACCGGCCGACATCTGGTCAGGTTGTGGGGGCAGTGACGCAGGTACCAACGGAAATTATCGTTGCTTGAAGCTCCGTTAGACCTGGCACTTGGTGGTGTGATTATTTTTGTCGCCTACCTGGTGCGGGGAATCACCGGGTTTGGCTCAGGGCTCATTGCTATCCCTTTGCTGACGCTCATGTACCCGTTAACCACAGTGGTGCCGGTAGTCGTGTGTCTTGATGTTATCGGGTCTACTGCTCAGGCAGTTGCTAATCGACGTAACGTAGAATGGAAAATATTGCTGCCGCTGTTTCCGGTAACGCTTTTGGGTATAGCTGGCGCCTGGTTTTTTTTTCGCTACGTTGATACATCCACGCTATCCCTGTTACTCGGCATCTTTATTATATTTTTTGCTGTGTATCAGGTGCTGCCCGCACCCGCTTTAAAGGGTGGGCCGGTAATGGCTCTGCCGTTCGGTGTGCTGGGCGGCCTTCTGGGTACGCTCTTCGGTACGGGTGGTCCTGCCTATGTGATTTATTTTAATTTGCGTGGCCTTTCAAAGAGTGAATTCAGGGCGAGCTACGCAGTATATTTTATGATCGACGGTGCCGTGAGACTTGCCGTCTATATACTCGCCCTCGGTTTGATAAGCGCGGAGCTTGCCTTTCTGCTGGTTTGCAGCCTCGTGCCATTTGCACTGGGATTGTTTGCCGGTGGCAAAGTCCACAGTGACATATCACCAGAGACATTTAAGCGATTAATCTCGCTTGTGCTGCTCCTGAGTGGTGTCGCGCTGATTCTCAGACACTAGCCCACATTAGCCTGTGCTAATTTAAGAATTTCCCTATATTTACAGGGTTTAGTGATGATTTGAGAAGTGTCCCGGAATAACCGACAGTCTAGTCAACGCCAGATACAAGCATCCCGTCACATCTCGCCCGATATCCCTCGTAACGTGCCGGTCAAGCCCGCACCTAGCCTCGCAGACTCAGACGGCCGGTCAAACTCGACTGAGGTATAAAGGGACCGGGTTTGATGGCACATACTATTACAGAATTTTATAGTTCAGGCGCTAAAGGTTGTTTGGTGCGCAACAATATCGCATCGCAACCCCCCCAGATGTTCTTTCAAAAATCATGTCTGCAAACATCGCGTCGAGACTCTGTAGGAGAGTCAAGCTGCACGTTCTGGTTGGTCTCCTGTTAACAGCCTTTACTGGTGTCTTGTCAACCAGCATCGCGTCTGAAGCGCTTCCACGTTGTTTATATATATCTTCGTACCACAACGGTTATGCGTGGAGCGACGGAGTAGAGGAAGGCCTTAGATCTGTGCTAAACGGCAAGTGCGATATTCGCCAATATGACATGGATACTAAGCGCAAGCGATCCGCTGAAGATATACAACTTGCAGTTGCCGAGTCGCAGCGGATTATAGAATCCTGGAAGCCGGACGTTGTTATCACCTCCGATGATAATGCCGCTAAGTATCTTATTGTTCCACATTATAAAAATTCCAGTCTGCCGTATGTATTCAGCGGTATAAACTGGACCGTAGAGGAGTACGGTTTTCCTGTTTCCAACATTACGGGCATAGTAGAAGTTGCGCCTATCGAGCCAATGCTTAAAGAGGCGATGCAGCTTTCCAATGGCCGCAAGGGAATCTATATCGGAGCAGATACTCTGACAGAGCGTAAGAACTTCAAGCGTATTCTTAGTGGTGCTGAAAACCTGAGTAGTTCGCTTTCTCAGGTGTTTGTTGGTACTGCAGAAGATTGGAAGAGTGCTTTTAGAGATGCTCAGGCCTTCGACTACATAGTCGTTGGAAGTAACTCAGGGATAGTCGGTTGGGATGACGCCGATATAAGTGACTTCGCTTTACAACACTCAAAAACTGTCTCTGTCACTAACCATGAGTGGATGATGCCTGTAACAGCACTAGGCTACACAAAAATTCCACAGGAACATGGCGAATGGGCGGCAAGTGCGGCACTGGAAATATTAAGTGGAGCTAACCCTATAGACATACCTGTTGTAACCAATAGACGCTGGGACTTATGGCTTAACCAGGGTGTTGTTGACACGATTGGTACCGAGCTTTCCACCCGGTTCATCCGCAGGGCTAAAAGATATGTCGAGTATGACAACTAACGGACGGTAATAACGACAATGTACGATGAACAACTCTCCACAGGCCGTGGGCGTTGTGCTGTATATGTAGTATTATTTGGATTGGTAGTAGCGGTAGGATATTGCTTGTTAAAATGGCAACATTCTATTGAAAGCAAGGAAGCGCAAAGCACAGCATCAAACCATATAGAGCATGTTTACAGAAATTTGAATGAGCTATCAGGGGTTATATCGTCCCTGTCTACGCTCTACAACGTAACGCTCGATATCGGAGACGATGAACTCGATTATTATAATGATGATCTAGTGAAATCTTCCCCGTGGATTACTTCTATAGCGCGCTTTGACCGAATTGAATCGGGCAATATTTCCAGGTTTGCAGAGGAGATGATGCAGCGTGGCATATACCGCTTTGAGATAAAGGAAATGCAACCGGATGGATCTTTGATCAAATCAGGTCCATCTCCCGAGCATAACGCGCTCGTCAATATTAATCCGTTTCAACCGGAAACCGCCCGCCTGATCGGTGTCGATATAACTGCTGACACAAAGCTGTCGGACGCAATCAGTTCGTCAGTATCTGCTAATGAGGTCATTCTCACTGAATATCCTGAAGGCTGGCCGCGCACCGGCAATGTACTGCTGGTACTTCCCACCTACCTGGGCAGGTCTGTGCCGCGTACCGTCGAGTCCAGGGAAATGCAATACGATGGCGGATATTTGGTGCAACTTTCAATTGCCGATTATCTAACGGCTGCTGATGGCGTTTCAACTCATATATCAGCGCCGGGTTTTACTCTGAACACGTGCCCGGAGGAAAACAATCGTTTTTTAACCGGTATTTTTAAAGGTTATTCAACTGCGTTGAGCCCGAAGATTGGTCTTTCGAGAATACACCTCACTGTGAAGTCCCCGGACGGAGTGTCAAAAGGTGCATTGCTCAAAGCTCTTGCCTTGACGGCGTTGTGTCTGGTGCCACTAATCTATGTTGTCATTCTCCTTAGAAGCAGACGTTCTGCCCAAAGTGCTTTGGATAACGAAAGAAAAATAGCTGTCACTACGCTGGAGGCGATCAATGATAGTGTGTTCACCGTAGCAAAGGATGGTGAAATCGCTTACATGAACCCGGCAGCTGAAGCGATGCTTGGTAATAATGCAAGACACCTCGTCGGTTCCACCATCAGGCAGTCTATACCGTTTATAGATGATGAGACATGCAGTCAGGGGCTTGATGAAATCGAGCACAACCTGTGTGCTGGTAGTGCCGTTCAGCTCAACGAGATGGAGTTGAGTGTAGATACGGTGACGACCCAGGTGGATTGCGCTTTTACGCCATTTGATGCACCAGCCTCTGTTGGGGGCGGCGGCGTATTGGTAATGCGTGATGTTGGCAAAGAACGCGCTCTTACCCGTAAACTGGAACACTTGGCTACCCACGATAATCTTACCGGTCTTGTTAATCGCTACTATTTTGAATTGCGACTAAAAGAAGCGGTTGACGGGGCGGCGGAGCGGGGCGAGCAACATGCTGTTTGCTACATTGATCTTGATCAGTTTAAGGTAATCAATGATACGGTTGGTCATAACGCGGGAGATAAATTACTTATACAGGTCGCTGAAAACTTAAAAGCCAATTGTCGTGAAGAGGATGTGCTTGCCCGACTTGGGGGTGATGAATTTGGGCTGTTAATTTTAAATGTCGATTCGGATCACGCGGAAAATATAGCTAAACGCTTGCACCAGGTATTTCAAACCTTTTACTTCAAGCATCTGGAGCACGCCTTCTCGATTCGTGCATCAATTGGCCATGTGGGTATAAATTCGGAATATTTTAATATCACTGATGTGCTTGCTGCGGCTGATATCGCCTGTTACTCGGCCAAGGATATGGGTCGAAACAGTTTGCATATTTTTCGTCCTGAATGCCTGGAAACGTCTGAGCGTCAGGATGAGCTGGCTATGTTGCCCAAATTGCAGAATGCACTGGAGGTCGATAAGTTCGTTTTATTTGTTCAGCCGATAGCGCGAATTCTACCGGGAGGAATCGATGCTACAGCTAAGTATGAAATTCTATTGCGTATGGAAGATGACGATGGGTCTCTCATAACCCCTTTTCGATTGATCTCTGCAGCAGAGCGATATGATCTGATGAAGGATATCGACAAGTGGGTCATTAACCGGGCGCTCCGCCACATTGCAGATCTTAAAAAAGACTGTGGCAATAATTTGCCAATGTTCTCTATTAACATCTCAGGCCAGTCTGCGGTAGATCCGGAGCTTGGCGAATATCTGCTGAGTAAACTTCAGGAGACAGGAGTAGCGCCGAATAAAATTTGTATTGAAATCACTGAAACCAGTGCCATGGGTGATCTCACCAGAGCTCAGCGACTACTGGAGTTTCTTCATGAGATTGGCTGCATGGTGGCGTTGGATGATTTTGGTGCGGGAGAGTGTTCTTTCGGCTACCTGAAGAGCCTTCCGGTTGACTATCTTAAGATTGACGGTCAGTTTGTGAAAGACGTTGATACCTGTGATGTTCGCAGAGAAATGCTTCGGTTTTGTCGGCGTGTTGCCAGCCTGCTGGAAATTGAAACGGTAGCCGAGTTTGTCGAAAATGAGTCTATTCTGGAATGCCTGCGGGAGATGGGAATCAATTACGCGCAGGGCTATCATATAAGTAAACCGTTCAATATTACCGAGCTACATCAGCAGCTCGCAGAGCCGCTCGACGAGGCTGCTTAAACTTTCCTGTGCAAATACCCTGTGGTGTTAGTGATAGGGTGGAAATCGTTACCACTAGCACGCTAAGCGCATGCTAGTGTAAGTTACCGCGCAGGCCTGGGTTGCATGGCGGACGCAGTTGCAGCGCCACTAGCGGCTTTACTCGCAAGTTCCGGGTCGATGCTGTCAGACGACATGTCTTCTACCTGAACCCGTACCTTGGGTCGGGCAAACGGAATACCTTCTGCCTCAAAGGCATCTTGCATAGCCTGAAAGGCGAAGCGACGTATGTAGAATTGCTTACCGGGTTTTGACATGAACTTTGTAGAGACTACAAAACCATAGTCATCCACTTCAACTGCGCCCTGTGCTTTAAACGGTTGCAGGAAGTCATCCTTGATTGCCTCTTCCTGCATCATTTGCTGGCCGACTTTCTTTAGTAATTTACGCACTCTGTTGAGGTCTGTTTCAAAAGGCACACGTATACGCAGTTTCATAATGGCCCAGTCTCTGCTGAAGTTTTTGATTACATTGACGGAACCAAACGGTACAGTGTTTAACGCACCCCGGTGATGTCGGAGTTTCATGGAGCGCACCGAAATTTCTTCCACCGTACCCTTCGCTGCATCAACATCAACGTACTCGCCTATTCGAAAAGCATCTTCCATCAGAAAGAAAAAACCGGTGACAATATCGCGTACCAGTGTCTGTGAGCCAAAGCCTATAGCCAAACCCACAACACCGGCGCCAGCGAGAATGGGGCCGGTATCGACACCCAGCGCAGACAGGATGCCGAGCACAGCCATTACCACAAGGACGATGGCGATTGTCCGACGCAGCAATGGCAGCAGAGTTCTGGCCCGACTGCGGCCTTCACCTCCTTGCTCAGCTTCCATTGAATCGATGCCGTGCAGCGCGACATAGGCTTCATCTTCATCGGCAATTTTTCGATTGATAGCTACTCTTGCAACCTGCCATACCGCGTAGCATACAAATACCAGTGAGACGATCTGAGTTAGAGCCTTGGTCGCTAAGGCGCTAAAGCCTGTGTCAGTGGCTGAGAATAGTTCCACTCGCCAAATGGCGGCCAGAATTAGCACCGCAGCAACAAATAATCCGAGTCGACCAACTCGTGCAACCACTGCCGTTGATGGTTTGCGTTGTGCTTCGAGCACGGTAGACACGCGGCTTAGTGCTGACTCTGTAATGGGTAGCAATAGCAGCAGTACAATAGTGACTAAGGCTGCTCCATATAATGCGACGCCACCGAGGAGTTGCCAGGTAAGCAAAGCAATCCACAGTAAAATTGGGACTGCAGAAAAGACATAAGGCCAAACCTGAGCAGTCATTCGGCGCAGGAATCCGGGTTCGGTAGCTCCCGCCAGAATGTCGTTTCGAATTGCATGTCGACTGACGAAAATAGCCAATGACAGTAACACTGCAGTGCCGGTTCCCAACAGGCTGAGTAGCAGCTCATGGACGTGCCCTCCGATGCCGAGTACGCCAAATGAGGCGCAGGCGAAGAACCCGAAAGCGGCGAATGCAATGGTTAGCAGTATGGCGCCGTGTAACCGTTTTGCCTCCCGGTCGGTAAATTCCGGAATTCGTCGAGTCCGGTCGGTGGGTGACAGCACCACCCGACTCACGCCTACAGTCGCCATAACGATCAACGTGGCGGACAGTAGAAAGAAAAAGAACGTTCGATCGCGCAGATCATCAGTGCCTGACAGAAAAAAGAGGGCGGTCGCAACAACACCTGCAACCAGAACCGCTGCAAGTTCTACCGCCAGACCGCCCGCTGCCTGCGTTGCAAGCGACAAAGTATTTCCGGAAGACTGTCCCAAACTTCTGGAGGCTGTTTTGCGCAACCAATGTTTCATCAGCATTGCCGAAAGTAGTCCGATCGCCGTTGCAAAAATAAATAGAAAGAAAAACCGGCCAAAAGCTCGTCCGTCCCGACCGTCTGTCATTTTCGCCCACCAGCGAAGGGGCAGTGATGAAAACTCTGCAAAGCCAGACACAATCTGGCTTCCTCTGCTTTTCACTTTGGCGAAGTCGCGTTGGAATCTGACTGCTACCACCGCCGGGTTAAAAACTTCGTCAGGCTTAGTTGCCGGTGTTGATTGAAGCTTCTCTAAAAGAAGACGTCGCACCTCTTCATCAGACAATCGTGCAACGTCATCTGCACCGTCCATGGTCTGGGCAATCGACTGACCTGCAGACAGGCCGAGTAACGCTATTACTGTAAGTAAGCGGATACAACGTACAATACTGGCCAATAAACCGACTCCCAAATAAGCGGTAACCTGAATCTGGCCCAAATGCACTGAGGCGTGGCCGAAGCAAAATAGTTCATGATAACTGATATGGGTCAATTATCTTAAATTGTTATGCACAGAAGCTACCAGGTAGAGGGCATTGCACTGAGAGCTCCACAGTTAACATGCTGCGAAAGATTATGCCCTGATTGAGATTGGTGAGGCAAAATCTAATCTGCCACATTGCTTGCAATGTCTGGATCAGCGGCTATCGAACAGAACTTTCTTTTTAGTAAGGTTGGTCAGCTTACTGTGCGAAGGGGAGGTAGAGTTTGTGCAGTGGGCGGGCACAGTTTCTGACCTTCATTACTTAAAATTGTGTTCAATCGAATGGGGGGGGTGAGCAGATTTGACGTGTCGCTCTTGAAATGCAGCGTATTAATTTTAGCTGAGAGAAACCTGCAACCGGTTTTGAATTACAGGCAGGATACGTTGATTCAATCACCCGTGCCGCTTTGTGTCTCACTATCTATTTGTATTGATTTGGTATCTATGAATTGCGAACTATCTTTTTTGGACATAAATATCCAGAGAAGAATCATTACAGCCGAGGCCCCGATTACGGCAAACATAAACTTTTCGGAACTTTTACAATTTCTCATTCGCGCACTGCCTTTCAGTCTTATTGCGTAGTTGTATTTTATTTGTACTGAGTGATTCTTTTATTTAGTTATGTGGCTACACCGAGGTTGGTATGGTTTTTTTCCTTTCGAAATATTTATAAAGCAAATTTCATCTCCGAAAGGTCATCAGGTGTTGCAAACTCCTCGTGTTTCATCAGGGGACTCTTTACTGTCATTTTCTATGCCGGGCATACCTGGGAACAAGAAAGCCCGGGAGCTTGAACGCGATAAATGCTCTACATTATGGCTCATAGGAACGACGCTCATAGTTTTTAGTTGGATCCCCGGTTGGACATACAGCTCCAATATTCTCTCTATGTGGGTATGCTGGCCGTTGATTCTGATATACGAGAGTCTCGTTTCTTTCTTTACGCAATCGATCGGGCAAGAATTGACGGCAATCATACCTGCAGATTTGTTTTTAAGTCGCAGCGATTGACTTAAAATTTAGCAACTAATTTGGTCAGGTAAAAATATCTGGATAGCAAGTAAATAACTATCTCTGTAGATATACTTTCGTTCACACAGTGTCCCAGCCGATTCTAATGTTTGAAATGGATAGATTTCTATAGGCGTATCCGTATAGGAAATTGATATTGGGGTATATTAAATGTGGCCGAAAGCAACACTTGATGGCGAGTGGAAAAGCTATATGCGAGCCGCTTTAAAGCGAAGCTATCCGGATGGGGTGAAGTAGTCAGAAGTTAGACGTTATTAATAAGTTTCGCCTAAGGATAGTTCGCTGTATAGCTTAAGTGGCAGAAGATTTTCGTAGTCTATAGATTTCAATCAGCTTTTTAGCTGCAATCGGAAAAATGCCAAGAAAACCCAGGGCGATCAACAGAGGAGGAGATAGTATGTCGCTCAGTTTCTCAACCTGACTCAGTTGATTTCCTGAGTAGGTCACTACTGCAGAGATGGGAAACATGCCTGCCTGGCTTACGATGTAGAAAACGGATGTTTTGATTGGCGTCAAGCCCATTAACATGTTGATCAGGAAAAACGGTATAACCGGGAACAGACGCAGCGTAAAAAGATAGAATGCTCCTTCTTTCTCAACACCTGCATTCAATTTGTCCTGTAGATTGGATGAGAAGTTTTTCTGCACAATATCTTTGAATAGATAACGGGACAATAGAAACGCCAGGGTGGCACCGATTGTGGACGCGAAAGAAACCAATATGCAGGCGGTTGCGAAACCGAATACAGCTCCTGCTCCCAGTGAAAGAATAGAGATGCCCGGTACCGCAAGTAAAGATGCCAAAAGATACAGCATAAAGAAGTAAATAATTGAGGACAGGCGATTTTCTGCAGCGTATTCGGACAGTAGCTGGTGTCTCTCCTGCAGATAATCCAGTGACATGTACTGGTCAATGTCAAAAATAAAGTACGATGCAATAAGGCAAGTCACCAACAGCGCAACTGTTATTTTGATTTTTTTCATTGCGTGGTTATCTGACTTGCGGTATCCGACAAATGTTGCGGTTTAATTTTGAGATATTCGCATTGAATGGATTGAGTTGTTAAATGTAGAGGAATATAGCATTTAGTTTTCTATTTCTATGTCGGTGGGGAGTAATTTAGCGAATAATTGATGGTAACTGATAAGCTGTTACCATTTGAAACCCGCGAATTTTTCCTGAGCTAAGCCTGGTCTGGCCCCATGTAGTCCAGGTGCGATTGAATACTCTAATACTACTCGATACCCTGAGCACTTAACTCGTGGAAAGACGTGTGCTGTGTATTAGTCAGGCGGCCGGCATTAGAGTTCACTCCTGTAAGTTGGATCTGTATCATACGGTTACTCAAACAGTGATGAATTCTATAACGTGGCAGGTAAAGTGTGACAGCCCTCCTCATACTCTTTGCATTTAGTGCAGGGCTACTTTTCCGCAAGCTCGGACAGCCTCCTTTATTGGGCTATTTGCTCGCAGGGTTTGGTGCTCACGCTCTGGGCATTGGAGATATCGAGTTGCTCGGCCCAATAGCAGACATTGGTGTAACGATGCTTCTATTTACTATTGGCCTTAAGTTACGTATTGCCGAACTGGCTAAGCCTTATATTTTCGGTCCTGCTTTCCTGCACATGGTAGTGGTTGTACCTCTTACGGCAGGAGTGCTAATGCTCGTGGGGCAAATCTACGCACCTTTGTCACTCAACAGTGATGTATCGGCGTGGATGCTGGCGTTCGCGCTCTCCTTTTCGAGTACCGTATTCGCCATCAAAATGTTTGAGGAGCGTGGTGAAAGTGCGGTGTTCTATGCGTCTATAGCAATTGGCGTTCTGGTACTGCAGGATGTACTGGCGGTGTTGTACCTTGTTATGTTGTCATCAGAGAGGCCTTCTCTTTACGCTGCACTTTTAATTCTTGTTCCGCTGACTTTTAAATGGTGGCGTGGCCTGTTATCACGCTTTATGACACTAGTCGGGCACGGTGAACTGCAGTTGCTGTTCGGATTCCTGATGGCTTTAGGAGTGTATGAGCTTTTTGAGCTGCTTCATCTTAAGGGAGGGCTTGGAGCTTTGCTCGCAGGTGCGTTAATTGGCGCATCAGACAATAAGCAGTCGAAAGTGCTTTATGATCGTTTGTCTAACTTCAAAAACCTTTTTTTAATCGGTTTTTTCCTGCAGATCGGATTTTATGGAACGCCTTCTTTTCCGATGCTGATTGTTGCTTTCCTGTTGGGGTTTCTGGTTCTGCTCAGGCCGATTGTATATTTCACCCTGATGACGCTTTTTCGTTTACGTGCTCGAACAGGGTGGCTTGCCGGAATTGGCCTGTTTACCTACAGTGAGTTTGGTTTGATTGTCGCTTCAGCCGCTGTGGCGAGCGGACATATAAGTAGTGAATGGCTGGTAACCCTGGCGCTCGCGATTGCGATCTCATTTTTCATATCTACGCCAGTGAACAGCATTGCCCATAAACTTTACCGTACTCATGCTGAGTGGTTCAACACCTATCAGAAGCCAAACAGACTTGCCGAGGAAGAAATTGAGCTTCTCGGTGATGCCAATATTGTTGTACTGGGAATGGGGCGTGTCGGAAAAGGAGTTTATCAGCATCTAATCGACCACCAAACCGATCATCAATTTGGCAATGGTACGAACGGCGTGATTGGTGTTGAAGAAAATTTAACGCGGATCGATGACCTGCGGAAAGCGGGATTCAACTGTGTTCACGGAGACGCTTCAGACAGGGATTTTTGGGAGCGCACGGGGCTTGCCAGTCGCGATCTTATTTTTGTGAGTCTTAGCAATCATCGTGAGAACAAGTCGGTGGTAGACCTGGCACGACTCTCGGGCTACCAGAATGTTCTTGCGGTATCTTCTTACTACGAAGATGAAAAATCCGAGCTTGAAGAGTTAGGCTGTATTTCGGTCAATGTATATTCTAAGGCGGGAACTGGCTTCGCGGAGCATGTATTGAACGAATTGAAAACCAGCAGTGGATGAACTTTGGTTAATCATTAGCGCTCAGAGAATAAGGCAGCCTTTGAATGCGCAGGTTTTATGCACTCGTAACTCAGCATTTGTGAAGGACATCTTACCAGTGTGAACTGATAGCCAGGAATAAACCGATGACTAAAATTCGCTTACCACTTTTGGTAATTTGTGCCGGCATAATTTTCGTTAGCTCATGTTCTTCAGATGATCAGGGTACCGTATCGACTGTTGACGAGTCGGTCGGAAATGGTGGGTCAGGCACATCGAGTGGTAATTCCGCTTTGGAGATAGATACCAACAGTCTGGCAGCTAACGGATGTCAGAATGTTGTAATACTGAATGAGTTTGCCTACGCTGCTTGCGAAACCGGTATTGAAATCGTCAATCTAAATTCTCTGGAGCGCAATTTTGTATTGGTACCTGCGGACGATATCAGTGGCGATGCTGAGCTTGGTGTATTGTTTTCACAGTCGGGAAATACCCTGACTCAGTTCGATATTGTTGATCCATTAGAGCCCAGTGTGATTTCGTCGGTTAATACGAACTTTTCGATATTTTCCGGCATCTCGTCTGCCAACGGTGTGCTGGTTGTTTCAGGAGGTTCAGGCGGATCTAATACCCAGGTCTACACTTATAACTCCAGCTCTTTGTCGTTACGTATCTCCGGAATACCGCAAGTGGATGGTCAAACAGGTAATCCTGACGTCCACGTTGCACAAATAACAAACGGGGTGTTGGCCTTCTACTCACAAGATCTCGGGTTTGTGGCCAATTGGGGTATTCAAGCTGTTGAATTCGACGGTGATGGAAACATAGTGGATGTACCCGAAGTTGTGGTTCTCACTCCAGGGGCATTTACAGGAAGTTTCGGTGTCCCGTTTGGTCCTGCTAATTTTCCGGTTGAAAGCGAATTTCTTAATAATCAACTGTACGTTGCGCACTTTGCATCTAACGGATTGCAGGTTATTGACCGATCAGCGTCCAATGCGCTTTCTACCATACCACTTGGCTATCAACCGACCAATGTAGCAACAGATGGCAACCAGCTGTTTGTAGTCAGTGTGGATCGCAGTATTGTAGATATCGTAAACCCGACGACGGAAATGGTAGTTGGCAGCTTAACCCTGCCGCTTCAGCAAGCTGTTGGTGTAGCGGCAAACAACACACATATAGCGGTTGCTGATCGCTCGGCAGGACTTATCATCGCTATACGCTAGATTCAGTCTAAAACTTAAACCGTCATTAGGTTTATCTGGCAGGTTTGTCTGGCTGCAAAGAACTCACAGAGGGACTAACAGGCTTTGGTTTGTCGCTATTTGAGTTGATAAGGCAAGAAAACCTCTGTCGTGAGAGCCCTAAGCCGCAGCTTTAGTTTGCCTGAATGAAGCGAA
Organism: uncultured Granulosicoccaceae bacterium; assembly: GCA_964649465.1. Lineage (GTDB taxonomy): Bacteria > Pseudomonadota > Gammaproteobacteria > Granulosicoccales > Granulosicoccaceae. Next base: position 27,595 of record CAZYRP010000004.1, read on the forward strand.
AAGCATGGGTGAAATAACAGAGTATTGGAGTGGTACAGTGTTTGCTCAGTGTGGGAATACAACCGAGAATCGGGTGGTTCGTGAGCAATCAGGTCACGAATGTAATGGAACTATTTATTAGTATTTCAGCCTGAAAATAATAAGATAAAAGTAAAGCCGAACCAAGATCCATGCAAGCGAAAAGTACTTCTGCCAATAGTAACGCCACATCACTAACTGATTCATGCCCATGCAACGATGACTCTGATCAAAGGCTTGTAAAGCACATAGAAGAGCTCAATCGCAAGCAACGAAATATTTACCCGCTAATTAACCGGTTGCGACAACGAATTGAGCTTCAGAGGCGCGTCGTTGCGAGTATGGGTGCGCAGAGTTAAGCAGCACTTGCCCTTGAGGTAGCACAGGTTTGAGTCGAGTTGTTTTTTTGACGTTGCTTAGTGCCAGGAAGTTGGAAGGTCAACTGATACGTCCAGTTGCTTTTGCACTACATCTATAAGTTGCCGTGTTGAAACAGGCTTAGATAAAACTGGTCCCAATAGCAACGCTTCCGGACGTTGGCGTGCGTATCCACTCAAATAAATAACATGGAGGTTGGGTCGAATCTTTTTCGCATCAGTTGCCAGCGTATAGCCGTCCAGCGGGCCGGGCAGTACGATGTCGGTAAGTAGTAAGTCCGGCTCGAACTGACGACCCTGCAATATATTCATGGCTTGCTGACCGTTGTTGGCGACGCGGCAATGATGTCCGCACTTTTCCAGGGTGAGTTCCAAAACCTGAGCCAGTTCCGGTTCATCTTCTACCAGCAGTATTTTTGCGGATTGATGTTCCGAGGCAGCGTGAAACATATTATTCTCAGTTACTGCCTGGTCTGTAGCAGCTTTGCTGGCTGCTGATGGCTCTGTGCGAGCGTATTCGAGTATTAAAGTGATTTGAGTGCCGTTTAGCAGGTGTTCTGTATGGCGAAGGTTTTTGATCAATAACTCGCCATCACTTTGCTGTACGAAGCTATACACCATTGAGAGTCCCAGTCCGCTGCCTGCGTTGTCGGTTTTGGTTGAAAAGAATGGATCTGTTGCACGCTGAATAACTTCATCTGACATGCCGGGTCCATCATCGGATAACACAATTTCAACCATTGTATTTTCTTTGGTGGTCTGATTGTTAATTGCTTCGCCGGCATTTCGCTTAACAACATGAACTTCCACCAGCATCTGACCTCCGACTCCACTGTCGCGAATCGCATCACGGCTATTGATTAATATGTTTAGTAGCGCGTTTTCCAGTTGCCCGCCGTCGCATTTCACTCCAACTGATGACGGGAATGGTGCGATTGTGAGATTGATATTTTCGGCGATACTGCTCTGAGCTAATTCAAGCAGTGACTGCATTACATCGGTCAGCTTGTGTACTGCTGCTGCGGCCGGGTTGGCAAGTGCAAAAGTGATTAGGCGGTCAGTGAGTGCTGCACCACGTTGCACACCGGAGAGGGCTATATCGTGAAGTTGATTTTGACGTACCGGGCTGTTTTCTACTTTCGCGAGTTCTACGGAACTCTGGATGGTTGCAAGCAAATTGTTAAAGTCATGAGCAATTCCGCCTGAGAGCTGTCCCAGCGCTTCGAGACGGTCGTTGCGTCGAATGCGTTCTCTGCTCGACTCAAGAGCGGTTACATCGTCAAAAACAAGCACGGTCCAGATTGCGGAGTCAGTTTCGTCGACTTCGGTTGCTGTAACACGAAGGAAGTACAGCTGGCCTGATTTGGCCTGCTTCAGTGCAACTAATTTGTTTTTGTTCTGTTGCTTCTCGCTGTTTTTTAAACTCGATGCAGTTCTGTTTGTCGCGTACTGCAGTGGAGAGTTGTGATCGCTTACTGGTATGAGCGTGCCCGGATCCAGGAATCCACTTGGAGTTGGCCAGCTGAATGGTACCTCTTCGCTTTGAAATCCGAATATCATACGTGCAGATTCATTGATCATGAGGATACGTCCTCTTCGATCAAGCGCCACAATAGCGCTGCTGGCGACATTAACGACTGCCTCAAGTCGCCGCAGATTTGCAGCGATGTTTAATTGCTGGCGCTGCGAGTTTTGTTTTTGTAAATTTGTCAGTAACACAGTGCGGCGTTGTTCAATGTGCTCCGCCACAGTGTCTGCAAGTTGTAGCAGCTTGTTATTTTCTGACGTACTCTCTGGCACAACTGGCTGCCTGTTCAGGACCCACAAAGCACCAACTACTGCTTGTTCGGAGTCTATAACAGCTACTCCGGTCGCATGCTGGTAGAGCGTATTGGCGAACGTAGTGATCGCGGAAGTTTTGCAATCATTTTGCAAAGCGTCTGACCATGTGGCGGTACCTGTACTATCTATACAGCAGATCCTCTTGCTATCAGAGAAAAGCCTGTTGGGAAAATGGTTTTGCACTAAACCAACAGTGCTTGTGTCTGTTTCAATACTGGTTCGAACACTGTAGCCGTTGTCACCAGGCTCGCGGATTGCCAGTGCGATGTCGGAGTCAGTAAATATTGTTGTCCCCAGATTCAGTAGTCCCTGAACCGCATTATCGTGCGTTGCAAGTTTGGTTAGAGTCAGTTTTTTATTAAAATCTGAATCAATGATTACAGCTGGGTTTTCGACGCCATCGATAGGCCGAAATCTCTGCATAATTGACATGATACGGTCAACTGCACTGAGGTCTGCCAGTCGATCCTGGTACGCTTGCTCAATTTCTTTTGCTGTTTCGCCTGCGGGTATAAGGCTTGTGGCCATTCCCCAGTCAGGGAACAATGTTTCCGGTAGATCCGTCTTTAGTAAAACTACCAGCTCTCTGTGACGTCTGTCTCTGGTAATTCTTGCCATGGTTTCTTCAACATTCACTCTGCTGCCTTGTAGAAACTGGCAGAAGTAGCCTGGTGTTGAAAGTAGAAGACCGCTAACGTTGGTAGCTTGATTTAAAACAGAGGATTCCGTGCGTATATCGTCAAGTGTTTTACTGTTAACAGGGACTGCAAATCGACTGATGTATAACAATGAATAGTGCAAATGCATTACCCGTTTGCTGCACAAAGACGCTGGACTTCACGGCCGAGAGTCTCTAGTTTGATAGGCTTTTGAAGGCTTGCGTCCGTTAGCGTGTTAACGCTGTGCAAGGCAGTAGATTTGCCAAGCGCATTAGTACCGGCTCCGGTAACTGCTAAAATTGCCATTCGATTATTGCTCGCATCATTGAAACCGTCTTGCATCCGTACTCTGTTTATTAGGGTAACACCCCCCTCAGCGAGTATTTGACCGTGCTGACGTAAAAAGATATCGACAATAAGTAAATCATAGTTCTTGCTATGCATTAGAACTGTTGCATCTGCTACCGTGCCGCAGCAATCAACCAAATAGCCCTGAGTTTTGAGGTAGCTTTGCCATAGGTCCGCAAGGACTGTGTCGTCGTCCACCAATAAGATGGAGGAGCGTGTGTCTGTGGGTCGAGTCTGGGCGGCACTATGGTCTGCACTGTGCGAGTTGATCTTACTTTCAGCAGATTTATTTTTCACAACTCGGGTTGTCTTTGTGTGCTGGCGGCAGTTTAAAAATATAAGGTAACAGATATTTCAAATCTGAAGTCGCAAATGACAGGTGCGGTTTCAATGCATTTCGCCTTATTGAGTCGTTATTGTCGTAAAGGTCTCGGGTTATTGGTCTCTTATAGTCATCACTACACCATTGATTGTTTTATCAGTCGAAATATAGGGACTGATGCTGATCGACAGCTGATTGTTGCTTCCGCTCATGTTGGAATTTTTCTCTATTGTTCCGCCTGAACTCAGAACCTGATTCAGGTCGGTTAGCATTTCAGGGTAGTCGAGACTAATTTTAAAATCTCCGATTGGACGGTCAACATCGCCAGGCAACAGATTTATATATCTCGCCATCAGGGGGGTGAATCGTCTTATAGAGAGGGTGCTGTCGAGAAATATTATTCCATATCCGGTTGAATTTAACAGATTATCCAGGTCTGTATTGAGTTCCATTAATTCGGCAATTTTTTCCTGGTATTCGGTGTTAACAGTGTAAAGCTCTTCGTTTACTGACTGGAGTTCTTCATTGGTAGATTGCAGTTCCTCATTGGCTGCCATTAGCTCTTCGTTTGTGGCCTGCAACTCCTCGCTTGTAGTGTCGAGCTCAGCGTAGGCATTGCGAAGTTCCTGACGTGAATCATTTAGCTGTAAATCCAGTTCTCGCAGGCGTTCTCTCGTGTGTGCATCTGCCTGATATGTTTCCTGACTGGAGATGTCAGAGACATTGTTCCTTTCAGCGGGGTGGTCCCTCAATTGTGAAAAAAGAATCAGATAAAATATTTCGTCCGTTCGAGATACATCGGTGACACGCCGCGCGGTTATGTTGATTAGTTTATCCGGATGATCGGGGTGATGCATGGGTACGGCGTTCAGCCGGTGGCTACCACTTGTGGACTCGGCTGCTTTGGCAAGACACGTAGATACCGGCACACTGAGTGACGCAATGATCAATGAATCAATGTGAGTGGTAACGTGCCCGGAGCCTGGTCTGTCCAGGTAATTTTTACAATCACCAAAAATGTGGATTGCCTGATGTTCCGGGTTGAGTAGTATTCCGTCGGGACCATACTCATCCAGTAGTCGATCACGTACATTGTGGTAAATGTTTTTTTGTTCAAATGCTCCGCGTTGAGTTAATCCGTGTGATGTTCCGCTGAACTGTTTAGTTGACGTTTTGCGCAGATGGTCGGCGTTGATATGGCGAATTGGAATTCGTGAAGATTTGGTTTTACGCCAGATTTTTGAAGTGCTGCTTAGTTCGCTAAAGTTATCTGCCTGTGCACCCAGTGATTCCGAGCTCCCAAGCCACAAATAGCCTGCGTCTCGCAGTGAGAAATTAAACAGCGCGAGTGTTCGCTCCTGTGCTTCTGTTTGGAAGTAGATAAGCATGTTGCGGCACACAACAAGATCCATGTTAGAAAATGGTGGGTCTTCCAGCACGTTGTGAGTTGCAAAAACAATCATGTTGCGCAGTCGATTGCTGACTACATAGTTGCCGGCTTCATCTACCTTGAAATATTTAGCCAGTCGCTGATCGCTGACATCGTTGGAAATAAAAGGTGGATAAACGCCTGCGGAAGCATAGTCGATTGAACCACTGTCGGCGTCGCTTGCAAATATTTTAACTGGAATCGAAATATTTAATTGCTCCAGCAGCTCGCTGAATGCGATGGCAAGAGAGTAGGCTTCCTCTCCGCTCGATATGCCCACCATCCATACTCGCACCGGAGTATCTGCTGATTTATTGCTGGTTATGGCAGGTAAAACTGATTTTGCCAGCTCGGCATGGGCATCCGGATCGCGAAAAAACTGGGTAACTCCAATTAACAGGTCGGATTTAAGCAGCGCAAACTCTTCGGATTTTCGATCAAGCAATTCCGCATAGGCCGGGAGCGTTTCTATGTTATTGATGCCCATGCGATGTTCAATGCGCCTGGCTATGGTTGATGGTTTGTAGAGCGAGAAATCTATTGCTGTGGCAACGCGGAGTCTGACAAAAATCTTTTCGAGCAAGTCATTGTTAGATTCCAGGTGCTCTCTGAATACCCGATTTTTACTGGCGGTTAGGGGATGACGGATATAGGAGACCAGTTGTCTTGCCAGTTCATCGACATTGCCAATTGCGTCGACATATCCGGTGCGGATAGCGGATACCGGCATACCATCAAATTCCGCTTCGTTTGGTTGTTGAGACATAACCAGGCCGCCAGCCTCGCGCAGAGCTTTAACCCCCTGACTGCCGTCACTGCCTGTGCCGGAAAGTATGATTCCGACCGAGCGGTTTTGTGCATCGACTGCGAGTGATCGAAAAAACTCATCTATAGGAAGGTTGGGCTGTCTGGTGCGGTGTATTTCGTTGAGGAATAGTTTGCCTTCGGCAACAATAAGATTGCGATTTGGTCGCATCAGGTAGATGTGATCGGGTTGCAGGTGCTCGCCGTCCTCAGCAAGTGTGACTGGCATTTTTGAATGCTTTGCCAACAGCTCGTCCATTAGCGTGTTGAAGTTGGGTGACAGATGTTGCACCACAACGAAAGAAGCTCCGGTATTCTCCGGTATTCGGTCAAAGAGATTTTGCAGTGCTGTCAAGCCACCGGCAGATGCTCCTATCCCGACGACGTGGCTGGGCGAGGGAAGGGCATCCTGCGTGGGTGTGCTGGAGTTTTTCGGTGAGCCACCGGGCTCGTCACCGCCTGCAGGTTTTTTGCCCTCTTGCGTGGTGTCTCCTGTCGAGTAGCTTGTATCTTGGTCTGACAGCAGGCCAGTATCATCATTCATTACTACTTCCTCAAAACACCACCAGAAAATGAAATTTTTAATCAGGAGTTAGAGTAGAAATTGGCGATCCGGTTCCGCTCGAACCAATGTTTCCTGCGCCTCTACGCTACAAATCTAAAGATTGCAAAATACTGAATTTCGGGAACTACGGCCGGAGCGTGACAACACTTGCAGTTTTATAGTGCATGACAAGTCCTCTGCGGCAAGTGCATAAACAGTGCGGTCATGTGCTGTTGTTTAGTCTATCTTTTCGACGTGTCAAGTGTCCAGCACATTTCCAATCGACCATGCATAAACTTAAGCAATAGCTAGTTGGGTGTTGGACTTGCCAGATTGAGTGCTGACCAGCTTTAGAAATTCAACAGGACGAGTTGATGCACTCATCAGATAACCCTGCCATTGGTCACAACCGATTTCCTGGAGAAACATGCGCTGTGATTCCAGCTCAACCCCTTCAGCGGTAACCAGGAGTCCGAGGGAGTGAGCCAGCTCTACAACGCCACGAACTACTGTTCTGGAGGCCTTGCTGGTTTTTACATCTTTAATAAAGCTGCCATCGAGCTTTATTTCATCAAGTGGAAAGCGATGCAGGTATGAGAGAGAGGAATACCCGGTACCGAAATCATCCAGCGCTACTTTGTAACCCCTGCTGTGCAACCAGTTAACGCCATCAAGCCCACTGATTGGATCGGAGATAAGCGTGCGCTCGGTGATTTCAAAGATAAAGTTTTCGGGCTTTAAAGACTCGTTGCAAATGATTTGATCAATAGCGAGCAGTATATTTTTATCTTGCAGTTGCGCCGGTGAAAGATTAACCGAAACCGACAGGTCGTTATCGCTGTTACTTGCGTGGTGGTACTCTACAAAGGAGTTTCTAAAGTCACTGCATATCTTGCTAATTAACCAAATAGTCAGCTCCCCCATTCCTCCGCTGGATTCTACCAGTGGAACAAATGAAGCAGGACCGATGAGCCCTTCTTTTGGGTGGTGCCATCGAATCAAGGCTTCACACGATACAATCTGACCGGATACGGTATTCACCTGCGGTTGATATTCCACGAAAATATCATCTCCGCTTATTGCACGACTGACCTCTTTTATTAGTGTGTCTGTATCACGCAGGGAACGCTTGTTCACCGATGTATCGTCGTACGCTCCGTAAAAGCGAAAGCAGTTTTTCCCTGCTGACTTGGCAGCATACATTGCAGCATCTGCGTGGCGCAGCAAGTCGTTAACTATACGGTCTGTGCTGCGACGATCATGCAATAGCTTATGATGCATGGCTATGCCGATACTTGCCGACACTTCGGCTCTTGCTTCCTTTATAGAAATACTTTCCTGCAGCATCAGGTTCAGACGAGAGGCGAAGTGTTTAACCTCTTCAATACGTTTTACGTCGGTTAATAATATTGTAAATTCATCACCACCCAGTCGTGCTACTTTGGTTGCACGTGCACTGGCTTTGCTGATTGTCAATGCTACTTTTTTCAGCAGCTGGTCTCCTGCTTCGTGGCCGTAATTGTCGTTGATTTGTTTGAATCCATCCAGGTCGATAAAAAACACAGCCAGGATGCTTCGCACTGGTGAGTTTTGTACAATACACTCTGCAAGCGTAGTTTCGAAGGTGCGTCGATTGGGCAACCCGGTTAGTGAGTCGAAGCTCGCCAATTTGTGGTTGCGCTCATCTGCATTTTTGCGGTGATTGATGTCCTGAAAAGTAAGCACATAACCACACTTGTATGGTGAAAGCTCATCTACCCGACGACCCACAACACGTATCCAGCGCTGCTCACCGGGTTTGTTAGCAATCAAACATTCTTTTTCTATTTCATCGGTGCTATTCCAGTCGGTACTGCCAATAGATTTGGCGAGTTCCTGCGATGTGTCCAATGGAAGTGCTGCCAGCCAGCCTCTGCCATGAGCCTCTACGCGACTAATGCCGGTTATTGAGAAAAAGGCTTTATTTGCAGTTTCAAATTCAAACTGGTCTGTTAACAACATCAACCCCATTGGTGAATATTCTGCCAGATCGATTGCTGGATTCTGGTGGGACTCACTGTTGCCAGAAATAGGTTTTTGCAGACAGGTTTGATCTGCCGGGCTGGTAGTTGTGGATAACGCAGGAAGCGGTTCTTTTTGGTTGTAGCTGGCAAATGTTTTTGATGATTCCGTGATGCCAAAAAGACTCACCACGTAGTTGGGCCCGTCAGTTGAATTCATTGCAACGCTGTGCAGTGAAACGCGACTGCCTGAAGCCTTAATTTTTGCTTCACATTGGTTGATGTTACCGGTTTGTATTTCAAGCAATTGACTTGAGTGATCGAAGAGATCGGCAATTATCAGATCACTAAAGTCATCAAAGCCAAGGAATGCTTCGGCAAGGCGGTCAGCAGCTAGCAGCTGGCCGAAACTGTCGATTATCAGGGTAGGTACAGGGCCCATTTAAGTTCCTTTGCAAACACATTGGCGGTGGATGTTTTGTCATCCGTACTGAAGGGTGCAACTCTCTTATGAAACCCGATCGCCATCTTTAGGGCAGCTAACAATCCTTTGTCACTAACAAGGTTAGCCCAATATTTACATTTTCGGGAATACCGCAGGAAAAAATATCGTGCCAATGAGAAGGTTTAATTTTATTGGTGGCGCACAGAGTTGATCTTAGGAGAGTAAGTTAGTGCGCGGATTCGCGGTTGGGTTAACTTAGGATTCTCAGGTGGAATGTTCGACTGGTTCACATCTACCTTAAAATATCTGTGTGGGAGTTAATCCGAATGTTCAGTTTGTAAAATTTAAGTAACAATTCCAGAATGTTAGTTGATGGTGAGGTTGTGGTTTGCATGCTCTAAATACATGAAATGATTGCATATAACTTGCCTGGGTCATTACCGGCAGAAGTGTTGAAAAATTAGGTACTTAATCTAACTGTCAGCTTGCAGAAATATTTTAGTCCGCCGATGGATCGTATGGATAACCAATAAAAATCGACGGAAGTATCGAGATTTGAAATTTAAACGCGTCAGGGCAAACATCCGCAAACGCCCTGTCGTACATGTCGAGTCGCTGGAATCCAGAGTTCTTTATTCTGCAGATGTTTTTTCCAGTCTCGTTGTTAATCTACCCACAGCGGCAGACGATCTGTCTGATGTTCCTGACTGGCCACCTCACGGTGGGCAGCAGTCAGTGCTGTCAATAGCAGAGCCGTCGCAAGTTGAATTCAAACGAAGTGATTCTGTTGTAGACCTTGCAACCAGCGAACTAAGAAGTTCATCAGAATCGGATGTGCCTGATTCGGAATCTTCTGAAGTATCTGGCGGCGTAGATTTTAGTGGCGAGAATTTCATCGATGCCGAGAGTGAGTGTTGTACTAAGGAGCTGGTATTTATAGACAGCCGTACACCTGACTTTCAGGCAATGGTTGATGATCTGCGCGCTAATCGTCCGGACACAGAATTCGAATTGATCATTATCGATTCTGGTGAAGACGGAATCGATAAAATTTCATCTACGCTGGCTACTGTTGATCAGGTTAATGCAATCCACATCATTTCGCATGGAAGTGGAGGGGTTGTGCAGTTGGGATCGGTGGTTCTCAACGACGACGTGATTAATCAGCGTGGAGATGAACTGCTCCAGTGGTCAGATGAATTAACCGATGATGCTGACATTCTAATCTACGGTTGCAATCTGGCGGCGACCGAAGCGGGTGTCGCGTTAATTGATAGTATCGCATTGCTTACCGCTGCCGATGTTGCCGCCAGCGATGATGTAACTGGTCATGAATCACTCGGTGGGAACTGGGAGCTCGAGTACGTCAATGGCCATGTCACCACAGATATTGCATTCTCGCCAGACCTTCAGGCGAATTGGGTAGGTGGTCTTGATACGATTTTCGTAACTAACTTTAATGACGTTGTTAACGGGAATGTTTCGAATGTTGCCAATCTAATTGCAAATGATGGTGGTGACGGAATCTCCCTTAGAGAGGCAGTGATTGCCTCAAACAATCCTTTTAATGTTGCCGATGTTATTCAGCTTGAATCCGGTACTTACACGTTGTCAATAACAGGCAATGATAATAACTCCGGTGACCTGAATATAAATGGCCCATTGCATATCATTGGCGCGGCAAATGGTAATACGGTCATCGATGCTAACGATATTGACCGTGTTTTTGAGATAAATAACGGTACTACTACATTTGAGAATCTGACTATACAGGGTGGAGATGTAAGTGGCGATGGTGGCGCATTGCTGATTGGGGGTAGCGCTGGAGCAATTTTGGAATCAGTTGTGGTGCGCGACAATGAAGCCAGTGGTTTTGGTGGTGGTATTCGCGTGTCTGGAAGTCTGACCGTCAACAACTCAGTAATAGAAAACAACACTGCGAGCAGGGGTGGTGGTGTATTGCTGGCCGGAGGCAACGGTAATAGCATTAACGCTACTACCATTTCGGGAAATACCAGTTCCACAAGTGGTGGTGGCGTAGTTGCGACGTCAGGCTCTCATACCTTTACGAATACAACCATATCGGGAAATACTTCTGCTACCGGTGGTGGATTTCAAAGTGACGGTGCGTCAACCCAGATTGTTAATTCAACTATAACTAAAAACGAAGCAACAGTTGAGGGTGGAGGGCTTAAACGCAATTCCGGTACGGTTATGCTCGACGGTTCTATTGTGGCGGGAAACATCGCACCGAGTGAAATTGAAGTTTTTGGAAATATTTCGTCAGCCGGAAACAACATTATAGGGGATGACCCCGGTGACTCAACTGGTGGTACCGGGTACAGCGCAACTGATCTTCAGGATGAAATCGATCTAGAACTTGGGCTATTGCAGGACAACGGCGGGTCGGGACAGACCCATGCACTTTTGTCAGGCAGCGCAGGGATTGACCCGGGAAACACCAGTGCAACCGATGGTATCGACGGTCGTGGTTTCACACGTGACGCAGACCACGATACGGGTGCTTTTGAGTTCGGTGCGACGCCACCAACTCCACCTGTTAACTTTCTTTTATCAACAGAGGAAGATGTTTCTGCCAGCGGAACTAACGGACTGACTTCGTGGACTGACGCTGACGTACTGCAGGTAACAGACCTTTCCATTGAACCCGGTGTTTCAGAAGGTACTTTTGGATTCGTCGCTGATCTAAACACATTTTCGATGGATGGCGCGGCTGAAATTGATGCGATTCACATAGTCTCTGCCCCGATAACCGTCGGTGGGGGAGCTGCTTCTTTTTCACTACAGCCGGGTGATCTGTTGTTATCTGTTGTAGATGATGAAACGTTTACCAGCAACAATACACTGGCTGTCAGCGGTGATGATGTCTTTGTTTTTCAGCCAACCACTTTTAGTGACTACTCCAGCGGTACATTTACAAAGTTGTTACAGGGTGGAGGGGCGGGCGGGTCACCCATTCTCGATAGAATCAATGGGATTACTCTGGTTGAGTCGCCAGTGACAGTTGGTGGTATAAGTCTGCAACCGGGGGACTTTCTGTTCTCCAGAGACAACGGATTCGGCGCCAACACGGGGGATATATTTCAATTTACACCGTCCGGTGTCGGTGATTCAACGACTGACGGTACGGTAGATCTGTTCCTTGATGCAAATAGAGTATCGATTTTTACACAGGTGGATGCTATCGATATTGCAGAAACAGCTCTTCAAATTAACGGTACCACTATAGATCAGGGTTCACTCTTATTATCTCTTGACACCTTTGATATATCTACCGGCGATAACACAATTGCAACTAATCGACAGGATATATTTAGTCTCGAACTTACCGCAGCTGGAATTAATACTGCAGGTGACGCCAGTTTAGTGCTGGAGGGTCTGGATGTCGGTTTAGATTCTGATGCAGAAGACGTGAATGCATTTTCAATACATGGCGATATTCCATCGGTAACAGCCAATATACCACCTGAAGCCAATCCGAACAGCAGCAGTGGTTCTGAAGATCAGTTATTACCTATAACTATTGCAGGAACTGATTCCGATGGAACGGTTGATAGTTTTGAAATCATCTCGTTGCCGTTGAATGGCACACTTTATTCAGATGCCCTTCGAACTAATGCTGTTGCAGCCAATGATGTTCTGCCAGCAAGCGCTTCAGGAACATTAGATCTTTGGTTTGATCCGGATCTGAACTGGAATGGTGCGACGGATTTCGACTTTTCCGTGTTCGACGATCAGGGGCTCGAAAGCGCCAGTCCGGCAACAAGTACGATAACAATTACTGCTGTAAATGACGCACCTGTTATCAATGAGAATGTGCCAACACTGTTTATCAATGAGATTCATTACGATGACGTTTCAATTGATACGGGTGAGGCCGTTGAAATCGCAGGAACAGCAGGTACCGACCTGACCGGCTGGACTCTTTATTTATATAACGGCTCGACCGGTCTTCGTTACGACACGCTTTCGCTATCTGGTATTATACCGGATCAGGACAGCGGGTTCGGCACGCTTTCATTCGGTTTGCCGGTCAACGGATTGGAAAATGGACCGGCAGATGGAGTAGCACTGGTTGATAACACCGGTTCGCTTATTGAGTTTTTAAGTTATGAAGGTGTAGTTACCGCACTCGACGGACCATTGGCAGGTTTAACTTCACAGGATATAGGTGTCGAGGAAACAAATTCCACTGTCGAAGGCACATCGATACAGCTGACTGATTCTGGTTGGGTCGCAGGTCTTGCTGAAACGTTTGATCAACCGAACACATCGCAGGATCTGTCGCTTATTGAACCTGGATTTCCGATACAAACTGTAAATGAAGATACCGATCTGGTCTTCAGCGCTCTCAACGGAAATGAGTTGTCTGTAAGTGATGTAGATGCCGGTACAGATGATGTTGAGGTTACCTTGTCTGTCGCTAGTGGTACATTAAATATCACAAATCTGGCAGCTACAATCTCTGGTCTGACGGGTAACGGAACAAACGCTGTTTCCTTCCTGGCCGATACCGTGTCGGCTACATCAGCACTTGATAATCTAACGTATCGGGGGGCTCAGGATTTCAACGGTGCTGACACGTTACAGATCGTAGTTGATGATCAGGGAAACAACGGTGGAACGGCACTGACGGCGACACAGGATATTGATATCTTTGTGTTGCCTGTAAACGATGTACCTGCTATTGATCTGGATGAGAATGACAGCAGTGGTGAAACCGGATCGGACTATTTGGCCAACTACCCGGCTGGAATCGGATTATTACCGATTGTCGATGTGGATGCCGTGCTCGATGATATAAACAGTCCTGTGTTGAATTCAATCACTGTCGAAATTACTAATCCGCTTGACGGCATCCAGGAGTCGATTACTGCAGACGCTGGAATCACCAGTATTACTGTAGACGACACCACTGCAGGGACTCTGGTTTTAAATGGTCCGGCGACAATTGCCGACTTCGAAACTGTGCTGAAAACAGTTCAATATCAGAATTTATCCACAACACCGGATCTGACAACAAGAAACATAACATTTACCGTGAATGACGGTGTTGACGACAGTGCGCTGGCTACTGCGTTAGTTAAAATATTTCCTGACACTACGAGTCCGATTGTATCCGCGAATACTGGAATGTCTCTCAATGAAGGTTTCACTGAGGTAATTAGTTCCAGTAGGTTATCTTATATCGATGTGCAACCAGCTGCTTCTGTGTCCTATACCGTTACGGTAGCACCAGTTAACGGGCACCTCGCGTTCGGCACTGCGCCGGGCACTGCAATAACCGGCTTTACGCAGGCGGATATCAATGCCAGCTCACTAGTCTATGTTCACTCGGGGTCTGAAACACAGAGTGATGAATTTACATTTACGGTTGGGGATTCACTGGGTAACGTAACTGGAGCGCAGGTGTTTTCTATCACGGTTAACTCCGTTAATGAAGCTCCTGAAGGTACTGACACACTGTTAACGCTGGTAGAAGATACGCAGCACGTATTTACAGATGCAAACTTTGGATTCACTGATCCAAACGAAGGACATGGCTTTCAGTCTATTGTAATAGCGTCAGTGCCTGTCAATGGTACTTTAGAGTTTTTTAGCGGCCAGGTTGTTGTTGGTCAGCAGATATTTGTTTCAGATTTCTCTGAGCTTGTGTATCAACCATTCGCTGACGTAAATGGGTCTGCATCTGATACTTTTTCTTTCCGGGTTATGGATGACGGCGGTGTCAGTAACGGTGGTGTGAGCCTTGATCCGACACCGAATACAATTACTTTTAATGTAACTCCGGCAAATGATGCACCGGTACTATCAACGATTGAAACAGGTTCGGCGTTCTTCCCGGAGAATGGCACTGTAGGTATTACAGGTAATTTGTCTGTCGCTGATGTTGATGATACAGATATTGAATCGGCTACTATCAGCATAGTAAATAACTACGTGGCCAGTGAAGATGAGCTGACGTTTACTCCGCAATTTGGCATAGGTGGTACGTTTACGAGTGGGGTGTTGTCATTAACAGGCACTGCAACGCTGGCTCAATATGAGGAGGTTATCCATTCAGTTTCCTATACAAACAGTAGTGATGACCCGTCCACGGCGACGAGAAAGGTTGAGATAACTGTCAATGATGGAGACCTGAACAGTAATCTGTTGTCGCGGGATGTCGAAGTCATTCCAGTGAATGATGCTCCTGTTGCAATGGGTGTTGAATCTACAGCATTGTCATACGTTGAAAACAGCGGTGCGGTAGTGGTTAGTAATACGCTGTCGTTGTCGGATATTGATGATGTGAATCTGGAGGGTGCTACTGTTCAGGTTGGTATGTATATTAATGGCGAGGACATTCTGTCATTTTCAGATACACCAACTATTAACCATGTTTGGAATCCTTCCAGTGGTGTACTGACTCTGAGCGGTACAGATACGGTTGCTAACTATCAGGCAGCGTTGAGGTCGGTCGCCTACGAAAATACCCGTGACATGCCAACAGTCGGTACCCTGACGGTATTATTCACAGTATCTGATGGTGATGTAAATTCCAACGTGGAATCGAGAACAATTACTATCAGTGCGGTCAATGATGCACCAGTGCTCGCAACGATTGAAGCAATGCCGGCCAGTCATATAGAAAATGGATTGGCTACAGGTATCACCGGCAATCTTTCAATCAGTGATGTTGATGATACACAGATCGAATCGGCGACAGTGACAATAAGTAGCAACTATGTCCCCGGTGAAGATATTCTGACATTTAATCCTCAGCCGGGTATTACCGGTACTTTTTCAAATGGTACATTAACATTCACGGGTCCAGCTTCACAGACTGACTATGAGACGGTAATTCATTCGGTTACCTATTCGAACACCAGTGAGAACCCGTCTGCTGCAACAAGAACCGTCGAGATAACGATCAACGACGGAGACATTGACAGTAATACGTTATCGCGTGATGTTGAGATTGTTCCGGTAAATGATGCACCAGTAGAATCGGGTATTGAATCAACTGCGCTGTTCTACCAGGAAAATAGTGGCCCTGCTGTAGTCAGTAATACGCTGGTTCTGTCAGACATTGATGATGTGAACCTGGAAGGTGCTGCGGTTCAGGTCGGTGGCTATATCGACAGTGAAGACACATTGTCATTTGCAGATACAGCTACTATCACCCACGCATGGGATCCGGTTAACGGTGTATTGACATTAACAGGTACCGATACTGTCGCCAACTATCAGGCTGCCCTGAGATCGGTCGCTTATGAGAATAGTAGTGCTAACCCTGTAACAAACCCAAGAACGGTATCGTTTACTGTATCTGATGGTGATTTGGATTCAAATGTTGAATCGCGAGTAATAAATATCGTTGCAGTAAACAATGCACCGGTACTTGCGACTATAGAAACACAGCCAGCGAGCCACATAGAGAATTCGGTGGCGACAGGGATCACCGGTAATTTATCAATTAGTGATTTTGACGATAGTCAGATCGAGTCCGCGACAGTCACAATCATCAATAACTATGTTGCCGGTGAAGATAGTCTGTCCTTTACCAGTCAGTTCGGCATAGCAGGTAGCTTTGCCAATGGAACACTGAGCCTTACGGGAACTGCCGCCCTGGCCGAGTATGAAGCTGTCATCCATTCAGTCGCTTATTCGAATAACAGTGAAAACCCGTCCGGTGCGACAAGAACTGTAGAGATAGTGGTTAACGATGGAGATTCTGACAGTAATCCATTAACCCGGGATGTTGAAGTCACTCCGGTAAACGATGCACCGGTAGAATCGGGTATAGAATCAACCCCGTTGCTGTACATAGAAAACAGTGGCTCATCGGTAGTCAGTAACACGCTAACGTTGTCTGATATTGATGATGTGAATCTGGATGGTGCATCAGTTCAGATTGGTGGCTATATAAATGGTGAAGATAGTCTGCTTTTTGTAGATACGGCGACAATTACCCACCTATGGGATCCATCAAGCGGTGTTCTGACGTTAAGCGGAACAGATACGGTCGCCAACTATCAGACAGCCCTGCGATCGGTTGCCTTTGAAAATAGTAGTGCTAACCCTGTAACAAGCCCAAGAACGGTATCTTTTACTGTATCTGATGGTGATTTAGATTCAAATGTTGAATCGCGAGTAATAAATATCGGTGCAGTGAACAATGCCCCGGTCCTTGCCACGATAGAAACGCAGCCAGCGAGCTACGTGGAAAATGCAGCGGCGACAGGGATCACCGGCAATTTATCAATTAGTGATGTTGATGATAGCCAGATCGAGTCAGCGACGGTCACAATCAGCAATAACTATGTAGCCGGTGAGGATATTCTGTCATTCGCTCCTCAGGCGGGTATAAGCGGTACGTTTAGCAATGGCTCATTAACATTGAGTGGTTCCGCGACTTTGGCTGAGTACGAGGCGGTTATCCGCTCAGTGGCTTTTGAAACCATTAGTGAGAATCCGGTAACAGCAACGCGGACAGTCGGAATAACGGTTAACGATGGCGATGCAGATAGCAACATTCTGTCGCGAGATGTGGAGGTATCTCAAGTAAATGATGCACCAACGCTTGCCACAATTGAAATACAGCCTGCGATTTATCTGGAAAACGCAGTAGCCACTAATATAACTGGTAATTTATCGATTAGTGATTTTGATGATAGTCAGATCGAGTCAGCGACAGTCACAATCAGCAATAACTACGTTGCTGGCGAAGATAATCTGTCCTTTACCAGTCAGTTCGGCATAGCAGGTAGTTTTGCCAATGGAACACTGAGCCTTACGGGAACTGCCACCCTGGCCGAGTATGAAGCTGTCATCCATTCAGTCGCTTATTCGAATAACAGTGAAAACCCGTCCGGTGCGACAAGAACTGTAGAGATAGTGGTTAACGATGGAGATTCTGACAGTAATCCATTAACCCGGGATGTTGAAGTCACTCCGGTAAACGATGCACCGGTAGAATCGGGTATAGAATCAACCCCGTTGCTGTACATAGAAAACAGTGGCTCATCGGTAGTCAGTAACACGCTAACGTTGTCTGATATTGATGATGTGAATCTGGATGGTGCATCAGTTCAGATTGGTGGCTATATAAATGGTGAAGATAGTCTGCTTTTTGTAGATACGGCGACTATTACTCACCTATGGGACCCATCAAGCGGCGTTCTGACGTTAAGCGGAACAGACACGGTCGCGAACTATCAGGTAGCCCTGCGATCGGTAGCCTATGAGAATAGTAGTGCTAACCCGGTAACAAGCCCAAGAACGGTATCGTTTAGTGTATCAGACGGTGATTCGGATTCGAATATTGAATCCAGGGTAATAAATATCAATGCAGTGAACAATGCTCCGGTACTTGCCACGATAGAAACGCAGCCAGCGAGCTACATAGAGAATTCGGCGGCGACAGGGATCACCGGTAATCTATCAATCAGTGATGTTGATGATAGTCAGATCGAGTCAGCGACGGTCACAATCAGTAATAACTACGTATCCGGTGAAGATAATCTGTCATTCACTCCTCAGGCTGGTATAAGCGGTACGTTTAGCAATGGCACATTAACATTGAGTGGTTCCGCGACTTTGGCAGAGTACGAGGCGGTTATTCACTCGGTGGCTTTTGAAACCATTAGTGAGAATCCGGTAACAGCAACACGGACAGTCGGAATAACGGTTAACGATGGTAATGCAGATAGCAACATTCTGTCGCGCGATATCGAAGTGTTTAGGGTAAACGATGCACCAACTCTTGCCACAATTGAACTGCAGCCTGCAATTTATCAGGAAAATACAGCGACAACTAATATTACCGGTAGTCTATCGATCAGTGATGTTGATAATAGTCAGATAGAGTCTGCAACAGTTACCATAATAAATAACTATGCAGCCGCTGAAGATCAACTGACATTTATCTCGCAATCAGGTATTAGCGGTACATTTTCCAATGGAACGTTAACACTGACCGGTTCAGCATCACACACTGAATACGAGTCAGTTATTCATTCGGTTGCTTACCTGAACAGTAGCGATAATCCATCAGTCGCAACCAGATCCATTCAGATAATAGTCAGCGATGGCGATGCTGACAGTAATGCACTGACAAGAAACATCGAAGTTATACCGGTAAACGACGCACCGGCGCTGGCAACTATTGAAACACAAGCAGTTGCTTACACAGAAAACGCAGCATCTGCCGGTATTACTGGCAATTTGTCGATCACTGATATCGATGACAGTCAGATTGAGGCAGCGACTATAACAATAAGCAACAATTATATTGCTGGTGAAGATCTGTTGACATTTACCAGTCAATTCGGAATAACCGGCAGCTTCTCAAACGGAACGCTGAGTCTTACAGGTACTGCGACACTGGCAGAATATGAAGCGGTTATCCATTCGGTGGCTTATTCAAATAGTAGCGATGACCCTTCGGCCGCAACAAGAACAGTTGAGATTTCAGTCAATGACGGAGATGTTGACAGTAATCCAGTGACTCGGGACGTTGAAGTGATTCCGGTAAATGATGCACCAGTAGCCTCAGGTGTCGAATCAACAGCCTTGTTTTACGTAGAAGGCAGTGGTGTCGTTGCGGTCAGTAACTCACTTAATATATCTGACGCGGACGATACAGGTCTGGTGGGTGCTACAGTTCAGATCAATAACTATGTCAGTAGTGAAGACAGTTTGTCATTTACAGATACTGCCAATATTACTGGTGTTTGGGACCCGTCTGCTGGAGTCCTGACCCTAGCGGGCACGGACACAGTTGCCAACTACCAGGCAGCCCTGAGATCGGTGGCCTACGAGAACAGTAGTTTCAACCCTCTGAGCGGTCCGAGATCGGTCGCGTTTACAGTATTCGACGGTGAAGAAAATTCAAATGTAGAAACCAGGGTAATTAGTATTGATGCTGTTAATGATGCACCAATACTGTCTGCGATAGAGACTGTGCCTGCCAGTTACGTGGAAAATTCATCAGGTACAGGCATAACCGGTAATCTGTCGATCAGTGATACCGATGATATTCAGATCGAGTCAGCGGCAATAACACTAAGCAACAACTTTGTTGCCAGTGAAGATATGCTGTCATTTACTCCCCAATCGGGAATCACCAGTACATTTTCAAACGGCACGATTATATTGACTGGTTCTGCGACTGTTGCAGAATATGAGGCTGCTATCCATTCAGTAGTCTATTCAAACACCAGTGAGAATCCATCGCTTGCAACCAGAACTGTTGAGATAACAGTCAACGATGGTGAAGCTGATAGTAATTTAGTATCACGCGATATTGAAATAATTCGCGTGAATGATGCACCTGTATTGTCGGGTATTGAAGTGTTGCCGGCCAACTATACAGAGAATTCAGCGGACACAGGAATCACCGGTAATTTATCGATTAATGATGTTGATGATACTCAGATCGAGTCAGCTACAATTACAATCACCGGTAACTTTATTACTGCTGAAGACAGTCTGTCCTTTACCAGTCAATTTGGTATTGTCGGCGACTTTTCTGGTGGCTCGCTAACTCTTACCGGTTCGGCTACGCTTGCGGAATATGAGACAGTTATTCGATCAGTAGTGTATTCGAATGCCAGTGAAAATCCGTCAGCGTTAACGAGGAGTGTAGAGATAACAGTTAATGACGGGAACACAGAGAGTAATCCGGTATCACGAGAGGTGCAGGTTGTACCGGTGAATGATGCACCGGTGGAATCAGGTATTGAATCAACCGTATTGTCTTACCAGGAGAATATTGGTGCCGCTGTTATTACCAATACGCTGGAATTGTCAGATTTAGATGATGTTTCTCTGGCAGGCGCGACTGTACAGGTCGGTGGTTATGTCAATGGAGAGGATGTTCTGTCATTTGCAAATACGGCGAATATAGCAGGTGTATGGAATCCCTCAACCGGCACTCTGACCCTTGCGGGTAATGATAGTGTTGAGGCTTATCAGGCAGCACTTAGATCAGTCACGTATGAGAATGCCAGTGATAATCCTGCAAGCACACCGAGAGCAGTAGCGTTTATAGTTTCTGACGGAGATATAAACTCTAATGTTCAGTCAAGAATAATCGAGGTTGGATCTGTAAACGATACTCCAACACTTGCAACTATTGAAGCACTGCCTGCAGTCTATACAGAGAATTCCGCACCGGTATTAATTACCGGAAACCTTTCGATCAGTGATGTTGATGATCTGTTTATTGCGTCAGCCACTTTGACTATCAGCAATAACCATGTTGCTGCTGAAGATGCGCTGTTGTTCACCGATCAATCCGGGATAGTCGGCACTTATCAAAATGGCACACTGGCACTGACTGGTGTTGCGAAAATTACGGATTATGAAACAGCTATTCGCTCAGTGACTTATACCAATGCCAGTGAAAATCCGACGGTTGCAAGCCGAACTATTGAGATAACAATCAATGATGGCGACGTTGACAGTAATACGCTTTCAAGAGAAATCGACATAATTGCGGTAAATGATGTGCCGGTTATAACAACTGTGGAAACGGATCCGCTGATTTACATTGAAAACGCCAGTCCGGTTGTAGTTAGCAATACCCTGAATTTGGCAGACACTGATAGTGTCAATCTTAATGGCGCTACTATTCAAATTAGTGGGAACTACAGTCTTGCTGAAGATACTTTATTATTTACTGATACCAGCGCTATTACTCATAGCTGGGATTCGCTGACTGGTACGCTAATATTGACTGGCACGGACACGGTAGCTAATTATCAGGCGGCCCTCAGATCGGTCGCCTATCTGAATACGTCCGATGATCCTGATACATCAGTCAGAACAATTGACATCGCGGTAACTGATTCAGAGCAGGGGAGTTCTGATGTTATACAGAGAGAGCTGCAGATAGTTACAGTAAACGATGAACCATCTGGTGCCGATGGCATAATAACCACGTTGGAAGATGCATCGTACACGTTTACTGTAAATGATTTTGGATTCAACGATAACAGAGATAACAATCAACTGGATTCGGTTCTTATAACCTCTGTTCCGAGCCAGGGACTACTCGTGCTCGGTAACGCGAGCTTGATGGCGGGCGACTATGTTTCCCGAGCAGAGATAGATTCAGGTCTTTTTACTTACTTGCCTCAGTCAAATGCCAATGGCGCAGGTGTCGCAACATTTGAGTTTCAGGTTCAGGATAACGGCGGAACACTTAATTCGGGCGCTGACACAGATGCTACAGCAAATACAATAACCTTCGATATTGTGTCAGTAAATGACGCCCCTGAGGGTGGCGATAACCTGATTACGATCTCAGAAGACACGGCGTATATTTTTTCACAGTCTGATTTTCCGTTTACAGATACTGATGGCGATCAGTTAGCCGGAATTACTATTGGCAGTCTGCCGGAGATTGGTAGCCTGGTTCTTTCTAATGCCGTTGTGGGAGCCGGCGATTTTATATCGTTAAGTGAGATCGTTGCAGGGGAGTTTGTATTAATACCTATTCCCGGTGAACTTAACAATATCGTCGGCGGCTTTGATTATCAGGTGAGAGACAGTGGTGGCACGATGTACGGCGGGGCAGACACTGACATCAGCGGTAGCCGTATTGACTTTAACTTATCTGGCGTGAATGACCCTCCGCAAATAATTACCAGTGCTGCCAGCGTTGACGAAGGGGACAGACTTGTCATCTCTGAAGCGTTTCTCACAGGGTTCGACCCGGATGATACCGACCCTAATGAGCTCACCTTTACTGTGCAAAACCTGCCGGACAATGGTGAATTAATACTGGCGGGTATCGAGTTAACGGAAGGCGATAACTTCTCGCTGGCCGATGTTGTGGCGGGTAGCCTGAGTTATGAACACAACGGGTCTGAAACAGATGCGGATCTTATAGAGTTTTCACTGGCGGACGGTGGAGAGGATGGAGCTTCACCCTCAACCGGACAACTGCCGCTTTTCATTCGTGAAGTGATTGACGCTGCGCCTGCCGCTGCCGATGAGCAGTTGGTTATTGCTTTTGGTGATTCGTTTGACTCAACTTCCGGTGACGTGCTCGCTTCCGGGAACGCCGTATTGAGTGGTGATGTTCTGTTAGCTAACCCGGAATTTACTGTGGAAATTGTCGAGGAACCTGAAAATGGCTCGTTGAACCTTCTTCCGGATGGCAACTTTATTTATGAACACAACGGTTCTGCAAATCTGGAAGATCAGTTTACTTACCGAATCATTAACCAGGACGGCATCTTTACCGAGGCAACGGTTAATATAACAGTTAATGCCCCACTGCAGGTCGGCCTTGCACTGGAGCAGGAGCTTGCAGCTACGGAATCTATAGTAACACCAGTCCCAGCTAATACTGAGTCTGCAGAAGAGTCCGGCGAAGTAGGCGTAGAGACAATAGAAGAGGAATCAGAAGGGACGGAAGCTAGTGGTGGTGCATCCCTTACTGAGTTTGAATTCCTGGAGCCGCCTGATACAGCTACCGAAGTAAGTTTGCTGCAGGAGCTGGGTGTTTCTACTGCAAGCTTTGATAATAGTAGCGATCAGGGGAACGGATCCCAGTCGCTGCTGGAAGTGTTGGAAGTAATTAAGCACAACAGCATACGAGCAAGCGATTTTAATTTTGAAGGTTCAGATCTGGAGCTGCAGAGAATTGATGTGACGTTCCAGCTGGAAAACAATCGGGTGGGAATTTCCAACACCAATTTTCTTCGTGCGTTAAAGCAGGTGGATTCAGATCTGCAGGAAGCAGATACTGAGCAGACATTGAAAATTCAACTATCCAATGATGCTATTTTTGGGGTTTCTATTAGTGCAACTGCAGGCATTGTAGCGTGGGCCCTGCGCGGTGGTGCTCTGCTGGCCAGCGTCATGGCTGCAACGCCTATTTGGGCATCTATTGATCCGGTGAGAGTTTTGAATACCAGAAAAGATGATGATGAGTCTGACACCTCTGAAGTAGAGCAGATTTTCGAATAACCCGCTTATTACAGCCGGCGCATTATAGATAGCTAAGTTCGGTTTGCTATTTTTGATTAGCTTACTTTGATCAACTACCATTCGAATGAACTCTATCGGCTGCGAGTACTGCTAACCGGCAGTTTCCCTGCGACGGATAGCTACTTCCATACTGCTACCAACACAATTACCCGTTAGCTCGTTGTTTCCTCCGGGCTTTAAACTGCTGATGCGATTCTTCTGTCCCGTCATGGAAAGATCCCGTCCATTGATCCCAGGGCATCTCCAATCCGCCGTAATTGCAACTGAAATATCGATGATGGAGCTGATGGTGAAACGTACCCAGTGGCAGCAGTAATTTTCCACGCACTACAATTCCCTGGTAACCGGTATGGGTTGTTGCAGCGGATAAGGTGAAATACATTAAATGAAAGGCTATGAGAAAGGGTGTAGAAGGAACGAAAAAATGCACCAGCACTGTACTCAGATAAACCACATGTTCAATCGGGTGCATTGACAGACCGGACCATGGACCCACATTGGTGTTGCGATGGTGCAACGCGTGTACGCGCTGGTATATTTTGGAGGCATGGATTAGCCGGTGTATTAAAAAGAAGTGTGTTGTCTCCCACAATGGAATAAGCACAATCATCAGAACCAGCCATGGCCAGTGTTCGGGCATGGCGAGTGCTGGCGCTCTGCCGTTTGCCAGCGTCCACAGCATCAATACCTCATACAGGGTCCATATTGTTACACCACTAGCCAGGGTCCAGAACATGTTGTCTCGTACCTGAGAGCCTAATGTGAATACCCGACTACTGGTGGCGAATGGCCTGTTGTCGTAACGCCTTTCATCGCCTTGTTTGCGTGCAATGTAGAAGTACCAGTGGAGTCCACCTGCAACAAAAGCCATTAAACAGAAATTGCGCAGAAATACTTCTGCTATCCAGTCGGGTGACAGAGTTTGAGCATCAGCAGGTGTTGGTTGCAGAAAAATACTGGAAACGATGGCGAACAGCAGAATGATTGAGCGTTCCGACACTGGAAACCAGCCACCGATAATCCATTTTCCAATCAGTAGGAAATTTGGCGGCCACTTAAAATACGGAGATGTGGTGACCGGCAACTCGGGCGTATAGTGCCACGTGGATTTTGCTCTCCGGGCGCCGGATTCCTTAGCGGGTGTAACTCTGGATGACGACATTGACGCTTATCTTATCTTAACTTTGCGGTGGCTGGCAGGACATCCTAACGTAGGTTGGAATAGCCCGGATACTTCAGCATAGCGCTGGAAACTACCGTCTTACAAGCGGATTTTTACATCTGGCTGACGGGCGTCAGTATCGGCCGTTATAATTGAACTTCTAAATTGCAGTGACGCTCGCAAATTTAAAACAGAATGCGTTCGCGTTGATAGAGCCTGATCGCAATAAACAGAAGTACCGCCGAGGCGAGAAGAGTTCCGGCAATCGATAGCAGAATATAGAGTGGTTGAATCGATTCCTGTAATACCACTTTCTCAAGTAATTGATACTGAGACAACATAGGCAATGCCATAGTAATTGCTGCAGATTTTATATTGACGAATTGCAAAACGAAAAATGGCGCCATTGGTATTACCATCATCAGGCCCAGGTAGGTTTGCGCTTCTTTACTGCTCTTTGTAAAGGCGGCTATGGTAATTAGCAATGCTGATACAAAAAATACCAGCGGACATACGAGTAAGAACGCTCTCAAAACAGTATTAACATCAAATTTGATTCGTGATCCCAGCAGCTCTACAGGAATGAAGGGGAATAAAAGTATAATGCTTACGGCGGTCAATACGGCTGACAGCAAAACAAAGCACAAAGTGGCACCGTATTTACCGAGTACGAGCTTACTTCGATTGATTGGTAAGGTGAGTAATGGCTCCAGAGACTGACGTTCCCGCTCTCCGGCTGTTGTATCTATAGCCAGGTAGAACCCACCTAAAACCATAGAAACAATAAACAGAAATGGCAATAGTGATCCGATAAGTTGTCCACGAGCACCGTCGGCGGATACGTCGTTCTGCACAATGTTGATACTGCTGAATACTGAAGGGTCTATGCCGCGGTGTTGCATCCGCAGATTGTCTATCACACGTTTGTAACCACTAAGAATCGATACAATTTTACGTGCATATTTAGCTGAAGCCTTATCACCTTCGTTTGCGTGTATTGTTAGCGGGGCAGGTGTGCCTGCACGCAGCGCCTCCTGGTATGCGTCTGTAATTTCCAATACCGCTGGAATTTCACCCGATTGCACGCGGGATTCGAAATCAGCAGGTGCGGGTATGGCATCAATGTTATTACTGAATAAATAGTTGATCAAATTGGGTGCGGCATCGGCGTTTTCTATATGCAGCGATGTCACTTCCTCAAAATCAATTTGAAATTGATTTAGGCTTGTCACCATTGCACCGCCAATCAATATCGGTATCAGTACCGGCCCGAACAGCAACGCATAAAGCAACGTTTGTCGATCACGCAGATTGTCGACAATTTCTTTGAAGATAACGACTAATAATTTCATGTGTCTTCGCCAATGGCCGTAACAAAGGCGTCTTCAAGGTTATCTTTTCCAGTGCTGCGCAGTATTTCATCAAAGCTGTCCGCCATTGCAATTTTGCCATCAGCGATAATGGCAATGTGATCGCACAAGGCGGAGACTTCCTGCATGATATGGCTCGAAAATAATATGCAATGACCTTCGGATGCGAGGTTTCTTAGAATATCGCGCAGGCCCCTTGTAGCCATTACATCCAGGCCGTTGGTGGGCTCATCGAGCATTATGGTGGAAGGTCTGTGTGCCAGGGCTCGGGCAAGTGCCACTTTGGTTTTCTGTCCCTGCGAGAAACCTGCTGTTCGTCGATCAATAAACGCTGCCATATCGAGTTGCTCGATCAGTTCATTCACGCGATTTTTACTGTCTGTCTTTGATAGCCCGCACAGGCGTGCGAAATACAGAACATTCTCACGTGCGGTAAGCCTGGGGTAGATGCCAGCGTTGTGTGGCATGAAACCCAGTTGTTTTTTAGCCCCCAGAGGGTCCTCCCGTACGTCAAATCCATCAATATTGGCAGTGCCGCTATCTGCCGGCAGCAATGTTGCCAGCATGCGCAGCGTTGTGGACTTACCGGCACCATTCTGCCCCAGCAGGCCTGTGATTTTGGCGTTCTCTGCAACCAGGGAAACAGATGTTACTGCCTGTACTATGTTTTTATCTTTGCGAGACTTTGTATGAAACGCCTTGCTTAAGTTCTCTGCAACAATCACGGTTTCGGTCCGTTAGCATCGATAAAAAAAGCCGGCACATATAGTCGCTCCAGGCAGCCGGAGTCCAGTTCATTAACATTGCCGGATTTAATTAGTCTATGCATCAATTGCGGTACGCATCCGAGTGGCATTTGCATATGGCCCTGATGTTCATTAACGATATGCAGTTTATTGGTTAGAGTGCTCGCGACCAGGTCGCCATAGCTTGCTGGTGTTATCGGGTCTGCAGCGCCAGACAGAATAATTGTCGGAATGTCTGAAACCAGTGGTTCTTTAAAATCGCTGTCCATAACGCCCGTGGGCCAGGGCTTACAGTTGGCGTGCAGTGCATCAATGACCTCAGCGCCAAGATAGGTAATTTCCGCGGCAGCTTTTTGTGCAGCTGTAATTTGATCAGGAGCGTCTTCGGTACATATTATTGCGTTGTGTAGTCCTGTGGCGATGGTAGAACCAACTGTCTCGGTTTGCATCATCGCCTGCCTTGCCAATGGTGCGTAGTTTTTATTTTCGTAAGCATCGAAAAGCATAGAGGGTAACAACGCGACGCCGTATGCTGAATAGGTCATTAGTCGGAGGGTTATCGCAAGGTGCTTGTTAGTGAGCTCCATTTGGCGGATGGTACCGGTACTGACATCCTCATAGTCAACAGACACAGGCGTAACTTCAAGCCGGTCCAGCAATTGTTGTGTGCGTTTTTCAATCTGCGGAAATGCGTTTGCACAGTCTAAGATTGCCAGGCAGCGCGCGTAGAGTTTTTCCAGCGCCTGTTGCGCGTGCACAGCGACATCAGCTCCAAGCGTTACCTGTGGTGGTACCACAGCGTCGAGGATAGCGGTTCGCACCGCTTCCGGATACCGTCGCATGTAGTGAATCGCTACTCTGGTGCCATAGGATATGCCGTAGATGTTCCACAATTCAACGTCCAGGTGTTTGCGAATTGCTTCGAGGTCTTTGACTGCGATACTGGTAGTAAAGTATCGAGTGTCCAGGGTCTGTGCCTGCAGGCAGGTTTCAGAATGTGCCTGCACCACTGCGCTATCAAATTCTAAATCTTCACCTGGCACCGATGCTTCGCAGTCTAGCCTGTGCGAATTGCCGGTACCTCGCTGATCAACAAGAATAAGATCCCGGTTTTCGTTAATGCTTCTGAAAGCATGGATAAGTGCTGGAAAAGATTCCGTTGCGGACTGCCCCGGTCCACCTGCGAGCAGTACCAACGGATCAGGCTGTATAGGTGTTTGACGAGCCGGAATTTTGGCAACATGTAAATCTAATGTTCGAGCATCGCCTTCTTCGTAGGTAAAAGAGGTGGTGACAGTTGCACATTGCGCGTTCAACGATGCGGTATCACTGCCAATTGTGCAGGCCGAGAAATCTGTTATACCAATGGGGTTAGGGTCGGTAAAGCCAATAGATGCACCACTCAACAGGCACAGGCTTATAACAATTCGGGTACTGTGAATGATTGCCCGTTTGTAGATTTCAAAGACAAAGAGAATAGATGGGAGAGGCAATGTGGACCCGGTGGTATATTAATCGCTGATATGGAGCAATCCCTGCGCCAGTGCGGAGATTATTGTGGTGAGCATTCCAGGTGTAACGTGCGCTAAATGCTGGTTGTGTTGTGATATTTATCTGGTGTGGCTACCGGACTGGTAACGGTGCTGGTAGCTGTAAAATTGACGCCTGGCTTTACGAAGCAGGTAAGTGCCGTGTCATGACCGTCTTTTGGGTTTTCAAAACTAGACGGGTCGTGAGGTTTTGAGACGGTAATTTCGAAAAGCCAGCCAGCGGAGTTGCACATAGCGTGAATGTTTTTTTGCCGCAGATGCGATTAATAATGCATGAAATTGATTCTCTGTACAGGGGATTGGAATCGACTGGATATCTGATAGATAATGCCGGGCAGTGCAGTTTTTCTGTACCACCTGGTGTGCCAGTTTTTTAAACGGACAAAAGCAATTAACGTTATTCCTGAAGCTATTGGATTGTACACCCGGAATATTTTTACGTACTTATCGGGAGTTCAGGAATTCGGCAGCATTCAATCTGCGTCAGGTGAAATGAACCGGAATATGCTTCTGGGATCAACATTGTATAAACGAGTGACCTTGTGCTGAATCGTGCTGCGTTGGTGGTACTTGTTGTTCTGGTGTGCTCGGCGATTTTGTTATTGGCATCATTTCAGTTTGAAAAATTGCGCCAAACAAATTTCATGCAACTCCAGTTGGCTGGTAAGGCGGCGGAGCTTGATCGTCAACTCGAACGTCTGTCGGTGTTACCCGGAATACTATCGGCTCACCCTCACGTGGTGCAGGTTCTGCAGAATAAAACAAAAAAGAATCTTGCGAGCGCCAATCAAAGCCTTTTGCATGCGCAAAAAACCAGTCGTGCGTCTTTTGCTTTTGTTATGGATGAACAGGGTAACACGGTAGCTGCGAGTAATTTTCAGGATGCGGTTAGTTTTGTTGGTGTGAATTACAGCTTTCGTCCATACTTTCAGGAAGCGATGCGCTCAGACCAGGCAACGTTCTTTGCAGTGGGTGCTACCACCGGTATACCAGGCTACTTTGTTGCCAATTCCGTGCGAATCGATGGCGTAACGAAAGGTGTAGTTGTTGTTAAAGCGGAGCTGGCAGGGCTATTCGATGCGTGGCGATTGTCACCTTATGAGTGGATGGCATTAGATGAGTTGGGTGTTGTTATTTTATCAACTAATAACGAATACCTGTATTCCGCTACCAGAAAACTTTCTGATGATGATAAACAAAGAATAATCACAGATCGCCGCTACATACCCGCTGATACCAGTCAATTTAGCTTAACTGCTGAATCATCTTCATTGTTAACAGGTGATGGCGGCAGTCCGCTTTGGTATTTACAAAGTCGTGCCCTTAGCTCAGAGAAGTGGCAGTTAGTGCTTATAGTTGAGCGTTACTGGTTGCTTGTGAGGGCAATGTACTATGTACTTGCGATCAGTTCTCTGTTAGCAATAATCGCTTTAATATACCGTAATATGCTGATCCAGAAACGGCTTGCTGCAACCGAACATCGTCACGCACATGAGCTGGAAATAGAAGTAGAAGAGCGTACAAGACAGTTGCGATCGACGCAAAAAGAGCTGATTACAGAGTCTAATTTTGCGATGCTCGGACGGATGTCTGCTGCAATTAATCATGAGGTTAACCAGCCGCTTGCCAGTTTGCGCCTGAATTTAGCATCGCTGCGTAAAGTGATTGATCAGCCGGATGCCAATGCTGACGAAGTACGCCAGATAGTGATTGAAAGTGATAGAACAACCAAGCGTATCGGCCGGGTGGTGACCACACTTAGAACAATGGGGGGACGTAAGCGAACAGAGCTTGCTCGTGTACCTATCGACAATTTAGTTGCCGAGGTTGTAGATACTCTAAAAAGGGAACGCCCTGGAATGTCTGAGGCATTAGAAACAAAGATAGGTACTCAAGGCCTGCTGGTGTCAGGTGATGAAGTTTTACTGCAGCAGGCGTTACTCAACTTAATTTATAATGCTTTTGATGCGGTGCTTGTTCGGGAGCAGCCGCGCGTGACTTTGGAGGTATATCGGCGGGGTGACCAGGTCGCTCTGGATGTGACAGACAACGGTGCTGGTGTTAGCGAGGAGATAAAACCGGTTTTATTCAATCCTTTTGCGAGTGACAAAGGACGTAACAGTGGTCTTGGGCTGGGACTGACTCTGGCAAAAATGATTGCAGATGAGCATGGTGGACAGCTGCTTTATTTTGCGCTGCATGATAGTGTCACAAAGAAGTCATCGGGGAGTGTATTCGCGCTGAATATCCCGTTGGCTAAGTCCAGTCCGGTTAGTGCAGAACAAATATTATGAATAACGATCATTCCTTCACTGTCTTGCTGGTGGACGATGATCACGATGTACTGGCTGCGAACAGTCGTTTTTTACGCCTTCACGATATTGATGTGATTATTGCGGAGTCTGCTGCCAGCGCTTTGCAACGTTTGGCCGAACACGCCATTGATGCCATTGTGACAGACCTTCGCATGCCGGGGTGCAATGGTATTGAGTTCGCAGTGGCCGCGCGGGAATCACTGCCATTGATTCCTATAATCTTTTTCTCAGGCTTTGCTGAAGTTCGTGATGTAGTGAACGCCATGAAACTGGGCGCTGTTGAGTTTTTAGAAAAGCCGGTAGAGCCGGATGAATTGCTCGACATTCTGGATTCATTGCGTCAGAGCCACTACGGTTCGATAACACATCCGCGCAAGGCTTTTGAAGGAATAAAAGATGAATACCCTCTGCGGATGCGGGTTCTTGCCTATGAAAAACATCTCATAGAAAGTTGTCTTATCCAACACAACGGCCGCATAGCAAACGTGTTGAAGTCACTTCAGATAAATCGCAGAACGCTCAACGACAAAATGTCGAAACTTGGTATCAGGAGAGATGAACTGTTGTAAGCAGTTTATTGCCGCCTTTTGGCAATTTGTTGCCTATTGACCAGTTGCTGGATGAATTTTCATGCATTGTACTTTGTAAATTCATAATAAAAACAACAGCCTATGCCGATTTGTCATTCGAGCAACAATTATGAATAATTGTATGGAGTGAGCATCATAGGGATGCTCTGTGAGGAGACATTTAATGTTCAAAAAACATCTGGCATCACTTGCGCTGGCTGCAGCACTGGTTACATCCGGTGCAGCTAGTGCTAATGACTATATTCTAAATACCGCATCTACAGGTGGTACCTATCATCCGGTAGGAACTGCACTGGCAACTTTATCTAAAATTAAGTTGCTGCCAAAAGAGAAATTTAGTCTTACCGCTGTTAACTCGGCAGGTTCGGGCGCTAACGTTCAGGCTCTGGCTGCAGACAACGCGCAGTTTGCTATTCTGCAAGGTCTTTTTGGCGCTTATGCGGCAACGGGAACAGGCCCTGTCACCGAGAAGCAGGAGAATCTGCGGTCAATAACTATGCTTTGGCAGAATGTCGAGCAGTTTGTTTTGTCAAATGATCTGGTAAAAGATGGCACCGCCTCGGATCTTCTGGCAGCGACTGGCAAGGCAATGACTCTCGGTAAGGAAAACTCCGGCACACTGGGTTCGAATACAGTATTGCTTGAAGGTCTGGGAGCTGACTTGAGCAGCTATGACCTTGTATACGCGGGTTACGGTCCGTCTGCGGATGCATTGGCCAACAAGCAAGCGGTCGGTGGTGGTTTTCCAGCTGGTCCTCCGACAAGTGCTATCACAAAGTTAATGTCATCTAACGGTGGCGACTTCACTATTCTTGATGTAACGGCAGACGAACTGGCTAAGATGGACGGTGGAAGAAACCTTTGGGTGCCATACACTATCGCAGCAGGTACTTATCCCGGTCAGGATAAAGACATTAACACTATTGCTCAGCCCAATTTTCTTGCGGTAAATGCGGATGTTGATGAAAATCATGTATACCTGCTAACGAAAACGATGTATGAAAACCTGCCATTCCTGCAGGCGATTCATAAAGCAACCAACGCAATGGATGTATCAAGGGCGACTGCCGGTTTGCCAGTGCCACTTCACCCGGGTGCTCTTAAGTACTACGAAGAGGTTGGTATCGATGTACCTGCTCATCTTAAGTAAACACCTTAAGTAGTACAGAAGTAGGTTAAGCAGGGGAGCGCCGTTCCGCACCGATTGCGGGG
>CAZYRP010000005.1:0-57972 GCA_964649465.1 uncultured Granulosicoccaceae bacterium
CAAGAGCCCGATCCTCAAACGAGGATGTTCTGAATGTTAACGGGACAGTAGTGATTTACTATCTAATCTCAGTCAGAAATAACACGCTCAACTCCAAATTCGCGCAATTTACCTCTAAATTTCGCAGGCAGTCTGCCTCGCCTGCCTCAATCCGCACCAGGAGATCCAGGCAGAAACTACGCTTAGCATTTTACTGCCGCCGTTATTTTTACTCCAGGACTCATCAAATTTGTAAACTCTAAGTTGTTAATACCTCTTTACACTCACTATATGATTATATCGACAATATTGCTGTGATGAATGTCTTCAGTTACACGCCCATATTGCATTCAACAATTATCGTCTGAAGACCCTTTCCATACATGGAACAACGCGCCTGATGTTACGCGTCTCCTTTTTACACACACCCCGAATCGCATATAACCTTTGCTATACCAATTAGGAAGATCTATGGTCACACCTACCGTTTACAAGTCGATTGGCATTACATGGAATGCATGTCGATGGCATTTCATCGGCATGCCTGATTATTCTCCAGATAGATCTACCTTCTACATTCTTAACAGGTAAAACATCTCATCGCTTAGATAAGTCAAGAAATCGATTCCATATTGCATTTGGCATTTCAGTCAGCTCAACAGGCAATTATCTGCCATATATCGCGTAAGCCAAAGATCAGTAACTCTAATACTCAAACAGCTTATGGCAATTCATACACACCTAACCAAACGTACTTTGACATAGGTGAGTATCTCCGATACGCAAACACTCTTTTCGTCTCAATACAGAGCGCCAAACGAACACGCCATGAGTAAACAGCTTCAATCTGCTTTACACTACACAAATCTAATATAAAGCATCCTCTCTTTAGCGATCGGAGTAACTGCAATGACCAAAACTCTTCCTGGCATGTCCCGCCACTCACCTGAAGGACTGCAGTTTAAAAATCGTGTTGAGCAATGTGGATGGAAACAGGCAGTTTCCGAGCGTGATAATGGCACGTTTGACTGGACACAAAATAAGAACATTGATATCAACAGTTAACAGATACGATTTGACCCAAAGGCTGACACAAATGAACGTCAACGATGACTTTAGCAAACGTGTAGTCATGCACGGTGACTCAATAAAATGGGAAGACTCACCAATGCCGGGTGTGCAGCGACGACGGCTCGACAGAGTTGATGGCAAAAACGAAAGAGTCACCACCATTGTTCGATACGCTCCCAACAGCAGTTTCTCTGCTCATACCCATGGCGGTGGCGAAGAGTTTATTGTCCTTGAGGGTGTGTTCCAGGATGACTATGGCGACTGGCCAGCAGGTTCCTATATCCGCAATCCTCCGGGATCAAAACACACGCCCGGCTCAAAAACCGGCTGCACCATTTTCGTCAAGTTGTGGCAGTTCGACCCACAGGATCGCACGTTTATTCACGCCAACATAAACAAACTTGGATCAGTGGAAGAAAAAGATCGTCCCGGTGTAAAAACATCACCCCTTTTTTGCGATGCAAACGAAGACGTTCGGTTAGAACACTGGGAACCAAATGCATCGCTAACTATAGATACAAATGGTGGCGCTGAATTCTTTGTATTGGATGGTAGTTTTTTAGAGGGTGAAGACGAACTACGGAAATCATCCTGGCTTAGAGTTCCGATAAATAGCAGGGTGCACATCAAAGCAGGGTCAAACGGTACCAAAGTCTGGATTAAGACTAATCATCTGACGAGTCTATAGCCAGGTGCTTTACTAGTAGCTACTGGCAGATTCAAGGTCTTTCTATCGCTGCAATCCTCTGCTTAATGTCTGCAATCACATTGGAGACAAATTCTTCAATAATCACAGAGTACTCTGCTAAAACCGGCACCTGCCTAATCTCCGGGCTGAACAGTATGCCGCCAATCACGCCCAAAACGATGGCGTTAAAAAATGATGCTCTGAACAGGCCGATATAAACAAACACAAGAATGGCTAAATACTTTAGCGTCGTCGGGTTAAGGTATTCACCTATTCCCGTTTCGTTTCCACCAATAGCAGGCACATCAGCATCAGTGTTTACAGTTTTACTAAACGAGTTAACCATGTCAGATATACCGCCTCTGATTTGATCTATCCCATCGAGATTTCCCGACAGAACAAAACTGCACGCCAATACCACTACAAATACCGCACCACGAATAATAAACATCTATCGCTCTCCAATAATCAGCACCAGACTAACCATACAACAGGCCACTCATCAGGCAGACGTGGCAATTACTTTTGTCGGATCATAAAACGGCTTTTTAACCACAGTAGCTTCCAATGTACAATCCGGCCGCGCCACCTGTACCTGCGTCCCGGATTCTGAGTGTTCCATTGCAACCATCGCGAGTGCAATATTTTTTTCCAGACGCGGGGAATAAATTGCCGATGTAACCTTGCCAATAGCTTGTGAATCACTGAGCACCGGCCAGAATGTTGTATTAGCCCCGGCAAGTGCTGTGCCGGATATTTCCAGCCCCACCTGCTTGCGCGAAACTCCATTATCGCGAATTTTCTGTAACGCGTCCCGGCCAATAAATTCATTACTGTTATCAAGATTCACCAGACGCGACAAACCAAGCTCATAAGGGTTGGTACCAATATCCATATCAGCATGGTAGGACAACATACCACCCTCGATACGCCGAATAGATGAGGTATGACCGGCGGCCAGTCCATGGGAGCTGCCAGCAGCCATAATTTTTTCCCATAGCTCATCGCCGTGCGAACCATCGAGCAAATACAACTCATAACCCAGTTCACTGGACCAGCCTGTGCGGGATACTACCAGTGGAATACCATCAAGCTCCTTTTGCTCCAGCCAGTAATAGCGCAGCTCGCTGATGTCTGAGCCAAAGAGCTCTTGCATAATCAGGCCGGAGTTTGGACCCTGTAGCTGTAATGGTGATACATCGGGTTCAGTGATTTGCACATCCAGCCCCGAATTTACCGCAACCCCTTGAGCCCAGAGCAACACATCACTGTCTGCAAGAGATAACCAGAATTTATTCTCCTCAAGCCTGAGTAACACCGGGTCATTGAGTATTCCGCCATCGGCATTTGTAATTAGAACATACTTGCACTGGCCTACCGCACACTCACTTAAATCGCGTGGAGTTAAAAGCTGGGTAAATCTCGCGGCATCCGGTCCGGTAATTTGCACCTGTCTCTCTACCGCAACATCACACAGAATTGCCTTGTTCACCAGATTCCAGAAATTCTCGACCGGATCCCCAAAATCCCGCGGAATATACATGTGGTTATAGACAGAAAAGTCTCTGGCACCCCAACGCACAGTAGCGTCAAAATAGGGAGATTTTCGAATTTGCGTACCGTAACCGAAGCTACTGATGGAAGTTGACATAAACA
The DNA here is from genome assembly GCA_964649465.1 of uncultured Granulosicoccaceae bacterium. GTDB lineage: Bacteria > Pseudomonadota > Gammaproteobacteria > Granulosicoccales > Granulosicoccaceae. The sequence continues at coordinate 3,395 of CAZYRP010000005.1, forward strand.
GACCTTGAGGATGGTGCGCGTTGTCAATTAATCACTTTAAAGACAACATCCGGAATTCAATCGAGGTTAGCAGTAATTCGAATATTGTCTGCTCGCACAACGACAGCTAAATTTGCGCATGCACCATATCGCCCGTGGTTTTTTTTATCGTTACCTGATACATCAGGAATCGAGGATTTCGTCGTTCCACACACGGCGGTACACATCTATGCTTAAAAAAACTACGCAGCAGGAAACTGATCTCACTAAAAACACGTTTATTATCCTGAGACAAAGGGATATCATTCAAACGACAGATCTTGTGATTATTTGCGGACAGTGATATGAAAAAAGTAATTTTACTCACAGGTGCTACTGATGGCATCGGAAAACTTACCGCAACAAAGCTTGTTGAGGCGGGCCATCAGGTTTTAGTTCACGGCCGCAGTGAAGAAAAACTGGCATCAACTATCGCAATGCTTGAAGCATTGCCTGGCACCGGTAGTGTTGACTCTTTTCGTGCCGATCTGTCAGAGGTATCTGGAGTACGCCAGCTGGCCGCTGACGTAGCTGCCAAACACAATCATCTGGACGCCCTCGTTAACAACGCCGGCATTTTGAAATCTCCAATAACAATAACGACAGATGGAATCGACATTCGCTTCGCAGTCAACACTATCGCCCCTTACCTGCTTGCCAAACAACTCCTGCCAACGCTTGGCGAATCTTCAAGAGTAGTAAACGTTTCCTCAGCAGCTCAGGCTCCGTTCAACGCTAACGAGATAATAGATAAATCAGCAATGGCAGAAATGGACGCCTACGCAAAAAGTAAGCTGGCCATAATCATGTGGGGCAACAGCCTTGCCAGTAAACATCCCAATGGTCCCGCTTATATCGCAGTGAACCCGGGGTCGCTACTCGCCAGTAAGATGGTAAAAGAGGGTTTTGGGATAGACGGTAAAAGTCTGGACATTGGAGCAGATATTCTTTGCAGTGCGGCACTGGACGATAGCTTTTCCTCAGCCAGTGGCAAATATTTTGACAATGATTCAGGCGCTTTCGCCAATCCACATGCCGATGCAATGGACATGGCAAAATGCAATGAAGTGGTGCAGGTACTGGATTCAATAGTTAATTAACCCGATTAAAATCACTGTCTGATGCTCCCAATTCTTGACATATCAGATTATCTGCAGAACCCCGAAGGTGATACCCCACATCAGTTCATCGATCTGCTTCGGGAAACGTGTCACGGCACCGGTTTTTTCTATCTTATCGGACACGGCATAGATCAACAGCTAAGTGACAACGCCCTCACCATAGCCAATCAGTTTTTTAACCTTCCTGACGCCGAGAGAGAATCACTCTCTATAGCCAGGTCAGCAGGATTTCGCGGCTATACACTACTAAACACAGAGAAGACAAACGGCAAGCCCGACTGGCGAGATCAGATTGATATCGGCCCTGAGGAAATAGAACCGGAGCTTAGCGCAGATGACCCGCCATGGCATCGCTTGCGCGGACCGAACCAATGGCCTGATCAGCTACCTGAAATGTCCGGCATTATTAGAACCTGGATGGATCAGATGCATCCCGTCGGTATGGCACTGATGAGGGCGCTGGCTCAGGGACTGGGCCAGCATGCCAGTTACTTTGATAGCAGAATGACACCGGATCCTTACACACGCGTGAAGATCATCAGATACCCTGCACCATTGGAAGGTAACGATGGCGGACAGGGTTTAGGGTTACACAACGATACCGGAATCATGACTTTTATTTTGCAGGACGCGGTTGCGGGTCTGCAGGTTATGTCTAAAGGCAAGCTGGTTGACGTTGAGCCTGTACCAGGTGCTTATGTTGTTAACCTCGGGGAGATGATGCAAACCGCTACCAACGGATACCTGCGTGCAACAGAGCATCAGGTGGTAAGTCCACCCTCTGGAAAACAGCGCATATCTATTGCGTATTTCATGAACCCGAGGCTTGATGCTCGCTTCGAACCAATAGACCTGCCAGAGGAACTTGCCGCCGACGCCCGAGGTGGTCAGAACGATGACCCTGATAATCCGGTGTTTGCCACTTTCGGTGCCAACACATTAAAAACACGTATGCGCGCGCACCCGGATGTCAAAGCGGCATTCTACTCCGACGTAACGCAGGAAGATCTTGGGTAAGCCAGATCCTGTTAGCCGCCAGCTACCCCCTGAGTATTCACATACAACGCATAGACGGAAGTACTTGCCGTCATAAACAACCGGTTTCTATGCAAGCCACCAAAACAAACATTGGCACAACGCTCTGGCAAATCGATACGACCAATTAACGTACCCTCAGCATCGAATATATGTACTCCGTCCAACCCCGCTTCACCCATACCCCAACCACACCATAGATTGCCGTCAACATCCACTCTGAATCCGTCAGGCGTGCCTTTAGGCCCCGCATCAATAACAACTGTTTGATTGGTCAGTTCTATGCCATTAATAACGTCCAGCGCCAGTATTTTTCTGGGCTCACCACGTGATTCAACTACATACAGAATTTTCTCATCAGGAGAAAATGCCAGTCCGTTGGGCTGGTTAATACCTTCGGCAACCAGCGACATTTCACCATCAGTACTGACACGATAAACGTTTGATTCAAGTTCTGGTTCTGCCTTAATTCCCTCATAGTTACCAAGAATTCCAAACACCGGATCAGTAAACCAGATGGAACCATCAGACTTACAGACTATGTCATTGGGAGAGTTTAGAGGCTTGCCGTTAAAGCTATCTGCTATCACGGTGTGTGAGCCGTCGATTTCAGTTCGCACCACACGACGGTTTAAATGCTCGCAGGTCAACAGCCGCCCTTCGCGATCACGCGTATTGCCATTGCTATTATCAGAAGGTTGTCTGAATACGCCAGTGGAGCCCGTTTGCTCATCCCAACGGTACTGAACATTGCCCGGTACATCACTCCAGATCAAAACCCGCTGATCACCAAACCAGACCGGGCCCTCGCACCATCTGAAACCTGTGGCAATTCGTTCCACCTTGGCAAGCGCCAATTTGTACTGATCAAAAGCAGGTGTCACTGATACCACACCGGGGTCCGGGTAACGCTGACTCGGAGTCCATTCAGTATTCATAACTATAAGCCCTTCTAATGATTGCTCCAATTCTACAACGAAGTATGACTTAAAGATCAAAACAACTTCAGTTCCTGCAACTACATCCCACTCGATAATGCATAATGCCCTGAGCCGCCACAGACCATCCGCCGACACCCGATATCAATGCCTTCCATCGCCACACTGTTAAATCAGCCCCTGTTAGCAACACTGTTGGTACTAGCCGCGCTTCTGGTCGGACTCTCCAAAGGTGGTCTGCCATCAATTGCAATGCTGAGCGTGCCACTGCTGTCGATATTTATATCACCACTCGCCGCCGCAGCACTGCTGCTGCCTATCTACATACTTTCGGATTTAGTTGGTATCTATCTGTATCGTCGGGAGTTTAGCCTTGCAAATATAAAAATACTGATGCCGTGTGGTGTACTTGGTGTGATAATCGGCTGGGCAACCGCATCAATCGTATCTGATAGAGTCGTAGCTCTTTTAATTGGTATCATGGGCATTATTTTTTGCCTGTATACCTGGTTAAAAAAGAACGAAGAGTCAATACCCGCTCCGGTTAATATAAGAAAAGGGGTGTTCTGGGGTACATTGTCAGGGTTTACCAGTTTTGTGGCACATGCTGGCGGGCCTCCATTCCAGGTATACATGCTGCCACAAAAACTCCCGAAGATGGTGTTTGCAGGTACAACCACACTGGTTTTCGCAGTAGTTAATCTGGCTAAAATAATTCCCTATTCAAGCATCTACCCCTACACTACTGAGTCGTTCAAAATATCAGCCGTGTTATTGCCAGTTGCCGCAATCGGTACCGTTGTTGGCAAAAAATTGACTGAACGGTTATCTGAAAAATTGTTCTTTCTGATCGTGCAGATAGCACTGTTTTTAATCTCAATAAAGCTGGTGCTCACTGCCTTGTAAGCACTTTATAAACGCTGTCGAAAGTTACCGAACCCGGTTTTGTCCATGGGTCGGCACACCAAATTCCTGAAAACAGATTTCAGCAAGCCGGCTAACACCCGCGTCAATTGTCTCAACCGCAGGATTCGCAAAGCACAATCGCAAATACTGACCGGAGTCAGATTGCAGAGACCACTCGGCCCCCGGGTTAAGCGCCACACCACGGGTGCCGGCAACCTGTGCCAACTTTGCGGTATCTACGTTTTCCGGCAGCTTAACCCAAAGAAATATTCCACCAGGTGGCGAACTGTATTGCGCGCTGGTGCCAAACTCGCGGTCGAGTGCACTGGTAAGTGCGTGCAGCTTGGCCTGCAAGTTGGAGTTTAGATTCTTAACATGATCATCAAAGTGTTCGGTACAGTATTCAGCTAATAACATTTGCTCAAGCGCACCAGAGCCCGCATCAGTTTTCAATGACAACAAGTGCCCCATCAATGACCAGTTGGCGACAACATAACCAACACGCAAAGCCGGTGCGATTGTTTTTGAAAACGAACCGATATGCACAACTCTCGCCGTGCTATCCATTGCATGTAATGCCTGCGGCCTTTCTCCATCCCATACAAGATCGGCATAGCATTCATCTTCGAATATCGGCACGTCATACTCTATGGCAAGTTCTATCAGTCGCGCACGCCGTGCCTCAGACATAATTGTACCGGTCGGATTGTGTACAGTTGGGATGGTATAAATATAATCAGGCTTACTATTTTTATCGGCAAGAGATTGCAGTGCCTCCTGAAGTTTATCTGTTTGCATTCCCTGCTCATCAACCGGGATAACTATCATCTTGCAATCAAGGCGATTCAGTCTTGACAGCACACCACCGTAATTAGATTCCTCAACTATCACTGTGCTTTGTTTACCAACCAAAGCTTCATTGATTAAATCTATTGCCTGCAATGAACCGGAAGTCAGGAGGATGTCATCAACAGTACAGTCCATACCGGCATATCGATGAAGTTTGCTTACAAGAAATTCACGCAGCTTAATATAACCCTGCGGTCCGCTTTGCAGGCAGTAAGTTGCCAGGTTCTCGCCTTCTCGCAACATAACCGAATTACAGGCTTCAGCGAGTCTCGCAGCCGATAGCGAATCAGGATCATTGTGACCGCCAACAAAGTTATATTCGGGAAACGATCGCCACGGTTGAGCTTGCGGGCTGAGCCCGCTTTTTATTACCTCATTAAAATTGTAGATTGATGCCATGTGTGTCCCGGGTTGGATTTTTTATAAACCTATTTTATAGGCCGCTACTGACAAGGCAGCGATCTGAACGCGACACTTTACACCGCAATCGACAAAAACTAATCAGCATCCCGACGCAATGGCTGGCACATGCAATGCACACCACCACCTGCCCAGGTATACATGCTCATATCAGGATCGTAAACAGTCAGTCCGATGGCACGCATCTTTGCATTAAGATCAGTTGCGCCACTTGTCGATAGAACTTTCTCGTTACCCAGAGCCACCACATTACAACCCAGTCCCATTGTCTCTGCGAAAGTCGCAGGAATAATTTCTATTTGTTGTTGACGCAACCAGTCGACGACATCATCTTCTGTTGTTTCAAGACACACCGCTGCACAGTCTTTTGTCAGCATGCATACCATCAAATCGATATGAACATAAAACGGATCGATAGGAGCGAATTTAATTTCCCAGCCTTCGTCAATAAACCACTCCGCTACCTGCATCGCCGCAACCTTTTCGCTGCGCTGATCGGTATAACCCACCAGCACAACACCTGGCTTGATTATATTGAAGTCTCCACCTTCAAAGTTACCGGCAGAGACCATGTCATAGACCGGTATATTGTTTTCCAGATAAAAACGTAATGCTGGCGCATACTCACCGCGACGCCTGGGGTTTGCCATCTGGCACAGCACAGCACCATAAGGCGTCATAAAAGAGGAATCACGGGCATAGACCTGATACGGCGTTTGATTATCTACCGGCAGAAAGTGACATTCAGTGCCAGCCTCATTGTATGCTGCCACCATCTCGGCGTGTTGACGTTTGGCAAGATCCGCATCAAACTTTCGACCCTTGCGCAATGACTCTCGCACCAGTGAGCTCCACTCGGCATTTTCCTCACCAAGCCATCTGAAGGACTCCGCCGGACCCAGCAATACATCCTGCAGCGGGCCGGTTTCAGACTTTAGATACCAGTCCTGCATCTCGGGCGTACCACCGCCCGTGTGACGCGCCTGAAGTGCATGATTATTGTTGCTCATGTTTTACTCACTATGATGCTTTGCATGTCGCCAATCTACCTGACTGCACAGCTGATTAGTACTGATACACAGGATTCCAGTCCCGGCCCCAGATACTTTGCCAATAGGGAATCATTACTGAATTTTGAATTGGACACCCGCCACGCCACAAATCTGCCTCAGGCACAGCATATTGCCTGAAGTAGTTGTCTATTCGCGTGCTCAGTACCGACGCTACCGGCTGGTATTGCGGATCACTGACAACGTTGTATTTTTCAGACGGATCTGACTTCACGTCATACAACTCATCAGACAGCGTCGGTGAATCAGTATTGTGAAATCGCTTAAAATAAACATACTCGGGAGTCCTGATGACACGCGTTTCTTCCTGCTCGGCAAAGACTTCATTAGCACCCCACCCGGTGGTTTGCTGGCCTTTAAGTTCCGCAGCGTAGGAACGACTGGGTAGTGCTGTGTCCGGCTCTCCGCCTGCATAGTCCAAAATTGTCGCAAACAAATCTGTGTTGGAAACATGGGTTGATGATGTACTGCCCGATTCAATACAGCCTCGATGGCGGACGATCAACGGCACAGAGTGCGCTGCCAAATGCAGATTAGACGGATACGTTGCACCGCCGTGCCCCCAGAAGCCGTGGTGACCCAGTGACAAGCCATGATCCGAAGTAAATATGATCAGCGCATCAGGATCGGCTTTAAGCAACCTGCCAACCGCCTCGTCAATCATTGTGATTTGGCTATAGTAATTTCTAAGTGTAGCCAGATCATTTGGTGCTCGCATCAACATCGACAAATCCAACCCCGCTCCACTGGTGGATTTCGTTAACTCGTATTTACGAACTGCCGCTGCAGATAATCCTGTTCGCGGCACAGTTTCCATTGCACAGTCGTTGTAGAGATCTGCAAAGCGATTTCTATTGCCGTCATTGGTCGCGGGCCAATGGCCGTACGGTGCCGGTAGTGGTACGAACGCGAAATACGGATTGCCGGATCCTTTAGCGTCAGTTACAAATTCAATGGCTTTATCAGTAAAAAAATCTACCGAGTGACCACTCTGCTGATAAGTTTTACCATTATCAAAAATGGTATTGTCGTAAAAACTTCTCACATGGCCATCCGCCATTGTTACCCAGTTGTTCCAGCCAGGCGGCGATTGCGGATCACCCAAATGATATTTGCCAAACATACCGGTGTTGTAGCTGAGCTGCTGCAGTGCCTGCGGTAGTGTTTTAAACCCGGCCAACGCATTCCAGCCTTTAGGCCAGTGCTGGCTTTTGCGATCATCAATCCAGGAGTGTACGCCATGCTGCGAAGGCATTAATCCCGTCATCAGTGACGCGCGGTTCGGAGAACAAAAAGCATTAACGCCAAATGCTCGACTGAATTGCATCCCGCTGGCCGCAAGTGCATCCAGATTTGGACTATGAACTTCGTGATTGCCGTAGCAAGCGAGAGTTGCTGCCTGCTGATTGTCAGTTAAAACTAAAATGACATTTGGCCGCACCGTGTGCTCCGCTGCATTGAATAAGAGAGGCCACTATATCGCCAACAGAAAACACTGACCACGCGCAGAGCGAACACCAGATACTCTCACCAAAGTATTATTTTTTTATCAACCGGGTGACTGATCATTCACGAAGTTTTCCAACAACGCCGCGCTAAAACATCACGACTGAAAATGCACCGGTTACCTGCATTCAAAATATCGATATTATTTTAATCACCTGTTATTCTACCTGTTCGGAACACCGACACGATCAAACGAACATCCAGATTGGCTGGGAGCTTCCGCGGCAGAAACTCTGCTACTGCGAACGCGTCAAAGCCAATTAAGACAGGAGACTAAAATGCGCGAAAATCATTTCGAAGACGGAAAATATTGGGTAAGTCCCTATAACTTCGAGCCTGAAGTGCGAAAATCTATGGATCTACCGGAAAAAGTAGAGATTCACGACGCGACTCTTCGCGATGGTGAGCAAACACCCGGAGTGGTTTTTTCTGTCGACGATAAAGTCGCTATCGCGCAAAAACTCAGTGAGGTTGGTGTTGAGCGCATTGAGGCAGGCATGCCCGCAGTCTCACCGCAGGATGAGCAGGCGATTAAAGAAATCACAAAGCTCAAGCTGAATTCGAAAATATATACATTCGCGCGCGCCATGAAGGCCGACATTGACATGGCACTGGCCTGCGGTGCAGACGGTGTAATTATCGAGGTACCGATCGGCTACCCGAAACTTACCACGCAATTCGGCTGGACCTGGAAAAACGTGCTTGAGCGCAGCGCACCGGTCATTAACTACGCAAAAGAGAATGGATTGCACGCGGTATTTTTTCCTTACGATACCACTCGTGCCCGCCCGGAAGATCTGGAAAATCTCTGCAAAGGCATCATGAACGAGTCACCTCCAGACTCAATTGGTATCGTAGACACCATGGGTTGTGCAACACCTGAAGCCATTAAATATATGGTTAAGTGGGTAAAGGGAATGACCGGATTGCCAATTGAAATCCATACCCACAACGATTTCGGTATGGGTGTAGCAACAGAAATTGCAGCCGTAACTGCAGGCGCTGTTTGCGTTCACTCGTCAGGCAATGGCCTTGGTGAGCGCACCGGCAACGCGGCGCTGGAGGAATTGATGATTAGCCTGGATCTGCTCTACGGCTATGAAACAGGCTACAACTTCGCCAAACTGCCGGAACTGGGTGCGCTTCTTTCAAAGTGTGCGAATGTACCCATTGCCCGTAACAAACCACTGCTTGGAGATGGTAACTTTACTCGTGAATCCGGTATCGGTATTCAGTACGTAATGCACGATCCACTGGTGATGTTTGGTACCCACCCGGCTTTTACCGGTCGCGAAGGTGAAGTCGTATTAGGTAAAAAAAGTGGCAAAGCATCTATCGAATACAAGCTGAATCAGCTTGGGCTTGGTGAAGCCAGTGATGAACAAAACGCCAAAATACTTGACCTTGTAAAGCAAGCCGGTATCAAAAAACGCGATATTCTGTCTGACGACGAATTTAAGTCGATCGCGGCAAGCATTATGTAGCAACGGGCCTTTGTAACTGATTTGCAGCCCGTTTTTACCTGCATTATGTATAGGGCTGACGCTCAATTTGCGTCAGCCCTTTTTTGCAACTCTGCCTCTTCAAACAAAACCAGCCCTGCTTCATACCTCTACAAAACCGCGTCGCTAGATCAAATCACTTAATAGCGCTATATTGTTTAACGACAACATCGTACCCGTTACTAATAGCAACGCAATTTTATGGCAAAGCATAATAGCCAATCCCCAAAACCTGATGTGGCCAATGACGCTGCCTCTACCGTGTCAACTACGCAGCGAGTAGTAGAAGACCTCCGCGAGCGAATCATTCAGGGCAAGCTCGCCCCTGGCGAAAAGCTCAAAATAGAGTCACTAAAGACACTACTCAACTCTGGCGCATCCCCCATACGTGAGGCGTTGAGTCTGTTGACATCTGATCAGCTGGTTGAACGCATAGATCAACGCGGCTTCATAGTAGCCCCGGCAAGCGCCGGACACTTTCGCGAAATACTTACGCTCAGATGTCAGATCGATATCATTGCGTTAAAGAGCAGCATCAACCTTGGCGACAATGACTGGGAAGAACGCTTGCGACTCTCACACGATCATCTTGCCAAAGATCCTCGTGACAATATAGAACACTGGGAGTCACTGCATAAAGCCTTTCACACCACGCTGCTAAGCGCTTGTGATTCACCAATATTGTTGCGTTTCTGTACGCAGCTGTACGATCTCAATATTCGCTACCGCTATCTGGCAGGCATGTCGGAAGATTACTCTAAACGGAATGTAGAGCAGGAGCATAAAGACATTATGATTGCGGCTCTGGATCGAAATACCGAACTTGCTATAAGCCGGCTCATGAGCCACTACACACTTACCGGTGAATTTCTGGCTGATCGTTTTAGCTAATTGCAGTTACAGTTCAGGTTGTCTCTGCAGTCAGCATCAAATCAAAATCTACACGCGAATAGTCTTCTTTAACTTTGCCTGACAAAACAAAACCGCTATCGGGAAAAGAATCAGCCGATTGCTTAATATAGGTCATTACCAGATCTGACCGAACCCCGAATACCGTGTCCTGATCAAGATACGGATCATCATCGGGAAATACCTCCGTTACCAGTGTTCGAAATCCACCGGCCTTTACAATGTAGTGCAGATGCGAAGGCCGCCACGGATGTCTGCCAGTGGCATCGAGTATTTCACCCACCGGCCCGTCAGTGGGGACCGTATAGCTCACCGGACGCACCGTTGTAAATGAGTATCTGCCATCATCACCCGTTGTGAAGAGTGCATGAAAACTGTAGGTATCCTGCTCCGGATCCTGCGATGAATAAAGCCCGTTTGGTGCGGTTTGCCATATATCTAGTGTTGCTCCAGCAATAGGATTTTCGTTAATGTCAACGACACGCCCGGTTACCAGAATCAATTCACCTTCATAGTCACCACGCAAGTCAGAACCCATTTCCATTGCCGGCGCATTAGAGATATGGAATGGACCAAGCACACTGGAGTTCGTACCTTTCTCTGGAGAGTTGACCATGTCTACCAGTGATGACAAACCAAGCACATCTGACAACAATACAAACTCATCGCGTTCCGGTGTTGTGATAGCACCTGCACTGCGAAGGATATCCAGACCTTTGGTCCACTCTTTGTGGGTCAGATTAGTTTCTTTAGCAAACGCATGCAGATGGGTTGCAAGAGAAATCATTATTTCTTTTAAACGCGGGTCTGTATCATCTCCGAAGTAACCCAAAAAGGTTTCAGTGATGTTGTCTTTAGTGACGTTTCTCATGAGGGAAAATTACCCGTGGTTAGCGGTTAAGAAAAACTGTACTGAGCGATGGATACACGATGAGCAGGATCAACACCAGAAGCATAACAGCCGCAAAAGGCAGCGCGCCGAGAAACACATCTTTCAGCTTGATGCGATCATCATTGAGTGTTGATTTAATAACAAAGCAACTGATGCCCAGAGGCGGTGTCAGCAAGCCGATCTCAGCGCCGACCACAGTCACAATGCCGAACCATACCGGACTTAGACCGAGCGCCTCAATAATGGGTAGAAACAACGGTACAACAATTAAAATGACCGAAGCTGTATCCAGCAAGGTACCCAGAAACAACATCAGGCAAACGTAAATCACCATAATCATCGCAAAGCTGAATTGATTGTTGGCAATAATATCGCCTAACTCGTTAGGCAAAGCAGCCAGACCCAACATGCGGCTGTATATAGATGCAGCTGTGATTAAAAATAGAATGGCAGCGGTAATGTGGCCGGTTTCAAGCAACGCCTCCCAGAAAGTTTTGAGCGTCATTCTTCCTCGAAGAACTGCAATCAATAACCCGACGGTTGCACCGGCAGCTCCGGCTTCAACAGGCGTGAAAAAACCCGAGTAAATTCCACCCAGTACGACAAACACCAGAAACACCAGAGGTACCGTTTTAACTGCAACCTCCCAGACAGTCATCGGCTGGTAGTCTACGGCCGGTCGGCCACCAACAAAGTTCGGGAAAAATTTGCCTGCAAATGCAATGGCTCCAATATAGGCAACAGCCAGCAATATACCCGGCACAATACCAGCAAGAAACATATCTCCGACCGATTGCTCGGCAACGAATGAATAAATAATCAACATCGCCGAGGGTGGGATAATCATGCCCAACACAGACGAACCAGCCACTACACCCACAGCGAAGCGCGGGTTGTAGTCGTAGCGCAGCATTTGCGGTACTGCGACTGTTGCAAACACAGAAGCAGAAGCGATTGATGATCCGGTAACAGCTGCAAACACAGCGTTGGCACCGACAGTAGCCATACCAATGCCACCCTTAATTTTTCTGAAGGCCGCATTCATTACATCGTAAATATCGCTCCCCATACCAGCCTTTGACACGACCAGTCCCATAAAGGTAAAGAGCGGTATGGTAGCGAAGGTGTATTCCATAACACTGTCGCTTACTGCGATTTTCAGCAGATTCATTGCAAGATCAAAGTTATCTCGCATGAGCCAGATGGAAACAAAGGACACCACCCCGAGCGCTATGGGTATGTACACGCCAAGGTAGATTAATACAATAATCGCAGCGACTGAGATCAGCCCGATTTCAATTGGAGTCATGCTGCGTCGCTCTCTTCTTCAGTGAGAGCAGATTTGATCTTCTCTGCAGGAAGGATAACTTTCAATGCGAACAACAAACTACATAGCGCAGCACTGGCAAACACCACCAGCTTGATTGGCCACCAGGGTGCTGTAAAAACGCCGGGCACACCGAAGAAATCGCGAGTCTCTAGCATATCGAGAAACTCTGGCCAGATAGCAATCGCTACCAGCAACATAAAAACACAGGCGATTATATTAATCAGCCTGTTTAAAAAGTTCAGCACACCAGGCCAGCGATCACCGGCAATCGCAAGAAAGCCATCAGAACGAGTAAGACGATTGACCCGCACGACATCCGGCAACTGTAAAAAAACGATCAGCACCATGGAAAATTGCACCAGCTCAACAGCCCCGTGGAATGGCTTATGAAACGCTTCGCGGGCAACTACGTCGTAGTTCACAACTGCGACTAATGCGAGTACCACCAGTGTTCCAAGGGCGTTGGCACCAATTGCAACACGTGTTGCAAAGCGTTCAACAAGGCGGAGCGTGGCTATCATGTAAAAGAATCAAGTGTGATGTTCTGAAAGGTATCAGGGGTGATAATTACCACCCCTGACCAACGTACCGCCCAACGCCCGGCGTAAAAATAATAATAAGCCGTTGTTGAAGCAAGTGTATTAAAGATCAGATGCCCAATCACGGGTAGGAGTAAACCCGGCTTCAGCAAGCTTAGCCATATAGGCCTTCAGCATGTCGGTGCCCGGCTCGCCTTTTTCATCAAGCCCCTTAGCCCACTCAACTGCTATGTTTGGCATTGCGTTGGCCCATGCAGCTCTGTCTTCGGCTGACACATCAACCACAGTACCGCCCTGCTCAACGTAGGCATCGCGACTTGCTGTAGCACGACCCATCGCAACCGATGCAACGTGATCGCGATACTCGACAGCCACCTCAGTCAGAACTTCCTGCACCTCTGCTGGCAGCTTATCCCAGTAGTCCTTATTTACAGTGACGGTTTTGGAATTAACCGCGCCCAGGTCCGCCTTCAACATGTACGGTGCCACTTCGGCAATTTTAAAAGTCTTCGCAGCTTCAGGCCATAACATTGCATGATCTACAAGTCCGGTTTGCAGCATGTTGTAAAAATCAGTCAGGCCACCACGTACACCGACCGCGCCTTTTATACCTTCAACATAGCGCATGTTCATGCCAGCACCACCGACTTTTCCACCTTCTATGTCTGATATTGAAGCCACTTCTTCAGTACTGAAAACCTGATATGTGTCCAACACAACACCTGTTGCAAGGTACACCTGGTTTTGCTTTTCAAATTCCTTCTGCATGGTAGGGAATTCTTTGGCAATCTCATCAACTGCCTTGGCAACAGCGTTTGCATCCGCTGCAATGAACGGCGTGACCGCTGACAAAGCCTGGCTAGGCAGTTTTGATGAATGAAAGATGGTGGTCACAATACCGATGTCACCCAGACCAAGCTTCACCCCTTCCAGAACGCCTTTAGGCTTAACAATTGAACCGCCATAGCTTTCCTGCCAATCCATCTTGTAGTTGCCGGCCTCCGCCAGTCGCTTGTCTACTTCCGGAATAAAAAATCCGGTAAATTCTTTTACCCACATTGCCTTTGCAGGGTAACCGTCGATCACCACCGCTTTGATTGTTTCAGCGGCTGACGCCGGAACTGCCGCAGTTAAAAAGCCGGCTGTGGCAAGAGCACAAATAATTGACTTAAGTTTCATTGCTATCCTCCAGGATAAAATCAGTTTAAATTTTTACACTTTGAGTTATCAGACGCTGGTCCAGTTTTCCTCGATCACTGTACCTGCCTGACGAAATAACTTAGCTAACGGGCAGTATTTACCAACTTCCGTGGCAACAGACTGCAGTTCATCGGCAGTGGCACTGCCATCGGACTTTACATTCAAAATAATTTTGGTAAATGGTACATCTATCTCTTCACTTAACATCACACCTCGGCGATCAAACTCGCAACTAACATCTATTTGCAGATGGCCAATATCCACGTTGAGCTTTGATGCACACTTGTGCCCAATAACATTAGTACAGCCAACAAGCGCTGAGATCACTGTATCTGTCGGGGTTGGTCCTTTATTCGTGCCGCCGCGTTCTGTGGGTTCATCAATTTGGAATGTTAAATCCCGGATTGAAATCTCAGCGAGCGAATGCGACGGGCACTGTGCGGCAGCTTTCAGTACAACATTGTTTTTCGGTTTGATAGCCACGTGATTAATTATAGTCCTCTATAGATTAAGAAAAGTCTTCACAGGTACGAGCACGCTTCGTCAAATGGAAATCTGGGCAACTTTTGGAACAACGCGGTTTCATCTGCATACCCGAGGTTGCACAGAAAGTTCGATTTCTGGGTGGTACCTTTAAAAAACTCCTCGTCGACAATTTCATTTGAAAAGCCTGACATAGCACCAACATCCAGTCCAACCGCACGTGCCGCTATCATGAAGTAGGCCCCCTGAAGCGTTGAGTTTCTAAACGCTGTATCTTCAATATAGGCATCTTTACCTTTGAAAAAGCCACGACGATCTTCATGTGGGAACAGGTACGGCAGGTCTTCCCAGAAGGCAAGATCATACGAGATGATGGCAGTCACAGGCGCTGATTTCATCTTTTCTATGTTTTTATCTTTTAATGCTTTGGCAAGCCTGTCTTTGCCTTCGCTGCTGGTTACAAAGATAAACCTTGCAGGGCATGTATTCATGCTGGTAGCACCGGATGCGGTGATCGCATAAATTTTTTCCAGCAGTGCAGCAGGTACTGGTTTATCAAGCCAGGCATAGTGTGATCGCGCACCACGAATGATTACGTCTATTGAGTCTTCATCGAGCTCTGGCTTGCGCCTGCGTAATTCACGGTAGTTCTCCTGTGCCTCAGCACGCAACTTCTCCAGCTCAGCGGCTGATGGACCATTCATTTAGCAAACATCCCTTTCCCTCGAGCGGCGCTCGCTTGAACGGTGTGACTTGCGTCAGTTCCCATTCTCATAAAACTCACCTTGGCGACACGTGCGCCAATAGTTGCACCGGGCAGAGAATTCATCAGAAAGCGGTTCCAGGGAGGTTGTTAATTTACTGGTGCCAGTTTTGCCGATACCATGTGATATTGTCAAATAAAATCGATATTTCTGGAGAACAGATATGCCTGCCTGGTCAGAATACAAAAAAGCCGCACAGGACCGCGGATCTCTCGCTTGCGAGATGTACGCAATTATCAGCACCCCGGTCGCACCGGAAAAGCTTCAGGAAAATCTGCCGGCGCATCTGGCGTACCAGTCAGAGCAGGAGCAAAAGGGCGCATTGGTTATGGCCGGACCACTATCGGACCTGAGCGGCGAACAAATGGAAGGCATGGGCATGATTATCTACCGGGCCGAGTCACTGGAAGCCGCAAAGGCAATTGCCGATGGCGACCCGATGCACCAGAGCGGGACCCGTGAGTACACAATCAGACGCTGGTTGGTTAATGAGGGCAGTTTTCAGCTCGACATCAAACTCTCTGCCCAATCTGTTAAATTCTAGCCAAATACTTTGACCAGAGCCACGCAGGACGCTGGCGACTCAAGCAAGCTTGAGCGCAGCAGATTCCATTGAGCGGCACAAACATACAGTTCAGAGTCCACTTACCAGATATTTCCTCGACTAGAGAGGAAAAATATCAGAAACTGAACATATCAACCTATCGGAGGAATGAAGCGAAAATGAGTATTAAAAAACCAATTCAATCACTACTGGGCCGGTCTGCAATAGCCGTCGGTGTGGCAGCGGTATTGTCATGCACCGCATATTCAGCGGAGAATCTGACTGCAGAAACTGCATCACCGGGAGGATCTATTCACCTGTCCATGGCGCACCTTGCGGAGGTGGCAGCGGAGGCTGATGTCGCCAATATTCAGGTGGCCGACGGGCAGACCCTGACCAACTCAATTCAAAATGTTGCCGAAGGCAAGACCGATATTGCTGGTACTCCATACATACTGCCGTTCCTGTTGTCGAAAGGTCGTGGACCGTACTCGAAACTTGGTGCAGAAAAAGGTGCAGAGCTCGCTTCAAACCTGCGCGCACTTTATCCGGTGACACTGGGTATTTTCGCACTGTATGCCTATGACTCAAAAGGCCTTAACGGCTGGGACGATCTAAAAGGCAAAACCATTTACAACGGCCCGCCACGCGGCGCAGCACTTACTAATGCCCGCTCTATCATTCAACTTGCAGCAGGCTTAAAAGAAGGCGACGACTACAAAGGCGTTCAGGTTAACTGGGGCCAGGCAGTTAAAACTATCACTGACGGTTCAGCTGATGCGGTAGTACTACCGATCCTGTTCCCGGACAGTCGAATCACTCAGGCTGTTGCTTCCGGCAGCATGACGGTATGGTCCATACCAAAAGACAAGTGGGATTCCGAACCTTTCCAGAAATATTTAAAAGCACCGGGGAGCGCACCATTCACGCTGGCAGCATCTGAAGCAACACTAGGTGAGAGCGGCGTGTCACTGGTTACTGATGATGGAACCTTCCGCGGTCTTGCCACAATCGGTGGCGACATAGTCAACAAAAATATGTCATTTGATCTGGCCAAAGCCCTGACCAAAGCCCACATTGATACGCTTGACCGACTGAAAGCCAAAGCACCGTTTGCACGCTACGCTGGCTACGGTGTTGTTGATTCCGTGAAGTCCGGTATGTGCGGTCCCAATCCGCTTAAGTATCATGCGGGTGCAGTTGCCGCGTGGGAAGAAGCTGGTTTCACCATCGATGATTGTGCAAAGCCGTAGGTTGTCTGTTTAAAACCGTAGTTAAGTAAAAGCGGCCGTCCTTGTTAAGGGCGGCCGTTTTTTTATGATGCTCAATAGAACAAATCGGATCTAACCCTATGGCAAGCGACGCTACAGGCAGACAAACTGATTTTGGCGAAAAGCTGGTTTACTGGCTGGCTTTGTTACTGGTTATTGTCGGTCTGCTAAATGCAATGCCCGGCATCCCCGGTATTGATGATGCCTTTGCAGGCTTCCTTGGCTTTAAAAATTTCGTTATCCGGAAATATCCGTACGAATATTTTTATCCCATTGCTTTTGCACTGATGATGGTCATTGTCGCGTTAAAGCACTCATTATGGCGTGGCATGGCAGAACGCTCCCCTGCGCTTCGAAAACTCGGACTGGCTCTTGATGCAGCGCTAATCGTAGCAGCCGTCGCTATCTCGTTAACCTACATGGTAGAGATTGAAGCCGTTTGCCTGGTTGATCAAATTAGTGGCAAGCGCGCAGAGCTGATCGCACGAAGCCTGGCTGAGGAAATTCAATTTGCAGAAGACTTCGGACTGCCGGTACCTGATTCTGTCGATGACCCTCAGTGTATCGACACCACTGGCCCGTGGCTCGCGGCTATCATTTTTTTAAGCGTTGTTGTATTCCTTGCCTACAACGTCAAGGTCTGGGGATTGCCACTGGTATTAGTCGCAATAGCCGTCGCTGCCTATACCGTTGCAACAGTAATGGTCTGGTACTTTCACGGCCCTGACGACATCAATAAATACCTCATGACAAAACTCGGTGGTGAACCGAGGCTCTTGTCTGATGGCAGGCCGAGACTGCACGATGCTCTGGTAAATAATTCATCTGGTCTGCTTGGCAGATTCATGGATATTATTCTAAACACGGTATTTCCCTACATTGTCCTCGGTGGTTTGTTTGGTGCCTCCGCTGGTGGACGTTCATTAATAAAGCTGGCGTTTTTGTGGACCCGCAAACTACGCGGTGGTCCGGCTCACGCAGCGATTGTGTCATCGGCAATGTTCGGCACTATCTCAGGCGGCCCGGTAGTAAACGTGTTATCAACGGGTGTATTAACCATACCCATGATGATCAAGCGCGGCTTCTCCAAAGTTTTTGCAGGTGGCATGGAAGCCGCCGCCTCCTCCGGTGGTTCGATCATGCCACCGGTAATGGGTGTGGCAGCTTTTGTACTTGCAGCGCTAACGGCAGTTCCGTACCGGGAGGTAATTATTGCCGCAGCTATACCTGCGGTGGCTTATTTCTTTTGCATGTTTCTATCCGCTGTTTTTCAATCTCGCAAGCAAGGCATTGAAGCCATAGGAGAAGCTACCGAAGACATGAAGCTGTCAGGCGCTGACAGGCTCAACCTGGTAATGATCTTCGGGCCGATACTGCTAATTTTATTTTTACTGCTCACTCCTAAAGAAGCCATTGGTTGCGGGTTCTTTGCGACGCTCTTTGGCGTTCAGTCCACCATTCAAAACGGAAGCTGCCTTGCCACAGACCTGCCCTGGTTTCTGGAGCTTGTACAAAACTCAGCCGGTGATGCGGGCAGTGCCGGCTGGTGGGCAGTTATATTATTGTGTTTTCTACTGTTCCTTGATCGTGATATGCGCAAGCACCCGAAGCGGTTGATAGACGCACTGTCCGGCGCAGGCATATTGATCTCTACTTTGTATTTAATGTTTCTGGCGGTATCCATTATCGATTTCTGCCTTAACTTTACCGGCTTATCTGACTTTATAGCTCTTGATGTGCTTGGCTGGTTGCGCTCACTGGATCTCGCTGCCAGCGGCTCAATTCTATTTCAATTTGTGGCACTAACTACCACCATGGCACTGGCCGTACTCCTTGGCATGGGCATGCCGGCAGTACCTGCCTATATCAATGTGGCATTGTTAATGGGTCCGGTGCTCGCAGGGCTCGGTCTGGCAAATTTTACCGCGCATATGTTTATCTTCTACTTTGCGGTGGCTTCTGCCATTACACCACCTGTGGCGATTGCAGCATTTACAGCCGCCACCATTACCAAAGCAGAACCCATGGCCACCGCCTTCTCTGCTGTGCGTTCCGGCATTGTGATGTTTGTTATTCCGTTTGTGTTTGCAATCTATCCCGAACTGCTATTGATTGAAGCAGCCGTTATAGACCCGACTTCACTACCCTCTGCCGCACAGTATCTGCCGGGCTACGACGGTCAGCTGCATTTGCTTCCACTGCTATGGTTGTTGTTAAGATTGAGCGTTGCGCTATACCTGCTGGCCAGTGCGCTGGCAGCTTTCGACAGAAAAACCCTGACCGGCCTCGATATCATTGTTCGGTTAGTCATTGCAGCACTTATAATGTTTAAGCCAATTGAGTTTCACGCACCGGCCCTGATTGCTGCAATTATTTTACTGGTTCTCCATTTCATAAAGAACAAAACTGTTGAATCACCCTTAAAGGCTACAGCATAGTGAACGTTCTATGGATAATGGCAGATCAGCTACGTTGGGATTATCTTAGCTGTTACGGTGCAAGGCACATAAGCACACCCAACCTTGACACACTGGCAGAACGCGGTATGCGATTCAACCGTGCCTATGTGCAATCGCCTATATGCGGCCCAAGCCGCATGAGTTTTTATACTGGTCGCTATGTACGCAGCCACGGATCTACCTGGAACGGCTTTCCGTTGCGAGTGGGTGAACCCACTCTGGGTGATCATCTGCGTGAGCAGGACGTCAAATGTTCTCTGGTTGGTAAAACACATATGACACCAGATCTTGCCGGCATGGTTCGCCTTGGCATAGAACCCGAGAGCACCATCGGTGCACTGGTGAGCGAGTGTGGTTTTGATGTATTCGTTCGCGATGACGGCACCAATGCAACCGAGTACCCAAAAAGACACGGGGACGACTACGATCAGTACCTGCGAGACCATGGCATGGATGGCGACAACCCGTGGGAAGAATGGGCCAATACGGCAATAGGACCAGACGGTAAACCCTGCTCCGGCTGGCTGTTAGAAAACTCTCCCTTTGCTGCCAGAGTACCAAAAGAGCATTCGGAAACCGCCTGGCTCACCACCCGCGGCATTGAGTATATCGAAGCACAAAGCAAACGAGATCAGCCATGGCTTTGCCACCTGAGCTACATCAAACCGCACTGGCCGTATCTTGTTCCAGCACCCTACAACAGCATGTTCAGCGCCGCAGATCTGCCACCGGTAAACCGTTCAGACGCAGAACGACAAAATGATCACCCGCTAATGCAGGCGTGGATGAACATGCGTGTAAGTAAATCTTTCTCACGCGATGAAGTTCGAGACATCGTAGCACCCGTCTACATGGGCCTAATCAAAGAACTCGACGATCAAATGGGGCGCCTCTTTAGTTACCTTGAAGAAAGTGGCCGAATGGATGACACCATGATTGTCTTTTGCTCCGATCACGGCGACAACATGGGTGACCACTGGATCGGTGAAAAAGATCTCTTCCACGATTCATCCGCCCGTGTACCACTACTGATCTACGACCCACGATCCCAGGCAAATGCCACACGCGGGACAGTATCAGATGAGTTAATCGAAGGGATCGATCTGGCCCCGACTTTCCTTGAGTATTTTGGAGGCAAAGAAAAACCACATGTCATAGAGGGCCAGTCTCTTAACCCACTGTTACATGACGCTGGAAATACCGGCATCCGTTTTCGCGACTACTGCGTTTCCGAGTACGATTACTCAACCAGAGAATCAAGGCGCGAGCTTGAAGTTGATCAGAATGATGCACGACTGGCGATGATCTTTGACGGACGCTACAAATATATTCACGTAGAAAAAATGCGGCCCATGTTGTTCGATCTGGATACCGATCCAAATGAACTCACAGATCTTGCCACTAATCCTGCATACCGGGATCAGCTTAATCGCATGAGCGGTTTGCACTATGAGTGGACAAGAAAACACCATAACCGCATAACACTAAGTGCTGAGATCATCGAAGAAATGACCGATGACAAAGAGCCGCCCGGAATTTATATTGGCTATTTTGATAAAGAAGAGTTCGAGCAAGACGGAAAAAATCTGCCAAAGCATTTATAGCATCATTAGCTTCCAGTGCGGTGCATCAAATAAATTTCAAGTGGCAAGTGCATCTGAAGTTAGCTTAGAGAGAGACTCTTTTTGTATACCCTCAGCTGTAAAATTCTCATCACTAAGCCACTGCTGAAACGCACCACTGAGCTTTTTCCATTCACTGTCGGTAATTGCAAACCAGGCGGTATCTCTGTTGCGCCCCTTGTAAACTGTCGCCTGCCGAAAGATTCCTTCATAGCTAAAGCCAAGTCTTTGTGCAGCCTTTTTTGAAGGTCCATTCAACGCATCACACTTCCATTCGTAGCGTCGGTAGCCTGATTTAAAAGCCAGATCTGCCATTAGATACATGGCCTCAGTGGCAACAGGTGTTTTCTGAACCCGCGGAGAAAAATGTATGTGACCCACCTCGATAGAACCTGACTGAGGATTAATGCGTAAATAGCTTGCCACACCCAGGGCTTTGCCAGTTGCGCTATCGATCAGCGCAAACATCCAGGGATCTTCACTTGCCGCTAATTTCTTCACCCACTCGCGCAGATCATTCTCGGTCTCAAACGGGCCATAAGGCAGATAGGTCCAGTCTGCAATATCTGCCGCCGAGGAAAAAGCTTCAAACAAATCACTCGTATGCTCTGCACACAAATGTTCCAACTTTACGTACTTACCTTCTAATGAATCTACACGTATCGGCGCAGGGGTCGACCAGTCCGGCAAGTCAAAGCCAATGGGCTGACCGAGTTCATTGGTGCGTTGATGGTTCACGGGTTGTTTATCCATACCGGGAATTTACCACAGCTAATCGAATCAACCTGTGTCATTCTTTTCATCATGCGCCTCAATGTTGCTGTTCTCGCAGCGCACTCCAGCTTCAAGTCAGTGATTGACAGAACACACTATAATAACCACCATAACGGCGTATCGCCGACCCGCAGTGAAGATTCATGAAGGCAAGCCACAATGACCAGTAATGACGGTAAAGGTTGCTGCACTCCGATAGCCAACAAAAGGTTGGCCGCCGGTGCGGCTGGATCAGAGCATCCATCGCCTGAGAAAAATACCGATACAACGTTCCCTGTCAGCGATATACCACAGGGCATCGCGTTACTGGGCACACATCAATCACTCATTCCGCTCGATGAAGAAACACCTTGTCGGCAAAAAGAAGTCGGTGCTTATAAGATCATGCAGACCACAGTCACTAATGGCATGTTCCGGCAATTTATCGACGACACAAAATATGTAACCGAGGCCGAAAGATTCGGCTGGTCTTTTGTATTCCACGATCAGCTGCCGGAAGATTTCAAAGCTACTGAATCGGTGCAGGCAACTCAATGGTGGCGTAAAGTAGAAAAAGCAAACTGGCAGCAAATCTGCGGCCCTGATGCGCAACAGGAACTGCATACCGATCACCCGGTAGTACATGTCTCATGGAATGATGCCAACGCGTACGCCCAATGGGCGGGTGGACGACTGCCAACAGAAACCGAATGGGAGCATGCAGCACGCGGTGGGCTGGGTGATGTTATGTTTCCGTGGGGCAGTAAAGAACCGGATGACAATAACTTTCAACCATGCAACATCTGGCAGGGCCAATTCCCGTCAGGCAACACCGGCAAAGACGGTTACACCGCAACCGCTCCCGCGAAGTCATTTGAGCCCAACGGCTACGGTCTGTACAACATGTCTGGCAATGTTTGGGAGTGGACATCGGGTCGCTTTAAAATCGAAGGTCGCTCGAAAGAATCAAGACAGCACGCTAAACATTATAAAGGCAGCAAATTACTCAAAGGCGGTTCGTTTTTGTGCCACAAGAGCTACTGCTTTCGCTACCGCATCGCAGCACGGACCGGCAATACGCCTGACTCCACCACAACGCATCAGGGATTCAGACTGGTTTTTGATTGACAGACTGTTAACCGCTGATTAGTTACCAGTCTGCTGAGTCTGCAATTGATACAAATGAAGCGTCTCATCACGAGGCCACTCAGGTGACGAAAATACCACGCCTTTTTCCCAAAACTCCTGTGCGTGCCAGGACTCACGTTCTTCGCGTCGTTCTTCATAATGACCGATAATAGTCGCTCGCATCTGATGCTGTCTTTGCTCCGTAGTTTTATCTTCAATGCGATTGTTTAATTCATAGGGGTCTGTGATGAGATCATATAGTTCATCACCGGCACTGTAAGCGGATACATACTTCCATCCGTCTGCATATAGAATTTTTTGAAAGCACACATCACCGGAATGACCGAAATGATCGCATATCATCGAATCACGTTTTGTCTCGCCATTGATTATCGGCATTAAATCTTCACCATCAAGCGACAACGGGTGTTCAACCGCAGCGTCAGCTGCAGAAAGCATGGTTGCTGTTACATCCAGAAGATTCACCGGATCAGTTACAGTCGTGGACGGCTTAATCTTCTCTGGCCAGCGCATCACCAGTGGTATGCGACCGACCTCTTCAGTAAAGGAAGAATACTTATCCCAGCCAGCACCGTGAGCTGCAATGCCATCGCCGTGATCTGCGGTGACGATCAGCAGCGTATTGTCATCAAGCCCCAGTTCTTTCAGACAGTTGGTAACACGCCCGATAGCTGCATCGGTTTGCAAACCCGATGCATAGCAACGTGCCAGCACAGTTTGCCAGATTTCCCAGTCAGCCCAGCGTTCACCCGCCCGGTGCTGACAACGCAGATCCCGTTGAATTCTGTATCGCAACGGTTTGTCTTCAAGGGTTTCATCAAAGCTTGGGTACTTTGGAATATCCTCAGGGTTAACCAGATCTGCAAACTCACGACTCGGGTAATAAGGATGATGCGGCCCCCAGAGACTAATCACCATTGAAAAAGGATCATCAGACGGGTCTGCCGCAATGTCATTTAGCTTATCAATTGCCATGTTAGCAACGAAGAACTGCTCGTGTACTTCGGCAGAACCAGACAACACACCGGCACCGTCCATAAAATCCCACGGTTCTTGTGGTTGCATCAATACATCAGTTCCATTGAGTGCAGGGTTTAACAGATGGTGCTCTATACGGCAGCTTGGGTGCGGCTCACCTAACTTTGCCAAATACTGCTTGTAGGCATCACAGGAATAGACATTGCCATACTCAGGCAAACTCCACCCGGTTAAGCCATAGTGCTCTGGTCCATGCTCGGTTCCACAGTGCCATTTGCCAATGTAGTGATTCCGGTAACTCGTATCTGCCAGTGACTGACAGTACAACACTTCATCGTCACGAAACTCTTTGCGATTATAGGGAATGGGATACTCACAGTTCCAGCGTAACCCGTGCTTGTCTGGTCTTTTACCAGTAAGCAAACTGGCGCGTGAAGGGGTACACACGGGTGTAATAGCATAGGCATTATCAAACCATGCCCCTTCTTTTGCCAACGAGTCGAGCACCGGCCACCGATAATTATATCGCGCACTGCCATAGTGACCTGCAAAAGCCACGTGGTCGGCAATAATCAGAACAATATTTGGTCGGTTTTTACTCAAAGCTGCCTGCCTTTACTACGCCGGAATTCTCTGCACAGGATAAGCCCTGCCACTGACGAATCAATCATGTTTTCGGCAAGGGGTTCAGGCGCCTCTGGTAAATTCATCACAAGGAATGTTACTGTTCGCATGTAGATAACAAGACTTCGCTCAAAGAACTTTAATGACCACAGATTATATTGCGCCCCCCGTAAGTATCGAACCGCTTGACGACATACTCCCCGAAGAACCGCTGCTGATGATGGGGGCAGGTCCGGTACCGATTCCCGCACGCGTAGCCGCCGCAAACTCGATTGTTATCAATCACCTGGGCGACACCATGGCGCAAATTGTCGACCAGGTGAAGCGCATGTCCGCCTACGTGTTTCAAACACAATCGGCAAGAATTCTGGGCGTCGCAGGCCCCGGGTCCGCGGCAATGGAAATGGCTGTGACCAATCTGGTAGAACCTGGAGACGATTGCGTTTGTGTCTGCAACGGCTTCTTCAGCAGCCGCTTGGCTGAACTGGTGGACCGTGCCCAGGGAAGCGCAACCAGACTTAATGTCGATTCAGGCACTGGCGCGGACGTTGAATCTGTTATTGAGAATATTGCACGCGTACGTCCAAAAGTGCTCACCATCGTGCAGGGTGAAACTTCCAATACCGTATGCAATAAAAACCTTGAGACAATTTGCCGTGCAGCTCAGGAATACAACTGTCTGATCATCGTCGACGCTGTTTGCACTTTGAGCACCATGCCACTCGATATGGATTCCTGGGGTATAGACGCCGTGATCACCGGGGGACAGAAAGGCTTGTCTTCAATACCCGGCGTCTCTCTGGTGGCGTTTTCAGAACGAGCCTGGCAAGTCATTCAAGATCGAAAATCCCCAATGCATCACTGGTGTCTCGATGCAAAACTGGCGGATCAGTTCTGGTATCAGAAGTCTTATCACTACACTGCCCCTGTGTCCGGCGTATTAGCCATACATGAAGCGTTGAGACTAATCTGCAGTGAAACACTGCCAACACGTTTTGAAAGACACCTAAGATCATCTACCGCGCTACAAGCTGGTATTGAAGCCATGGGATTAGAGCTTTTTATAAACCCGGAACACCGCCTTAATTCGGTTGTCGGTATCGCCCTGCCTGCAGGCATTGATCAGAGCGAATTACTGAAAACGATGTCTCAGGTGTACCGAGTGGAGATATCCGGTTCTTTTGGAGCAAACATAGTTCGTATCGGACAAATGGGTGAACAAAGCCGCGCGCACAATATTTTTAGAACATTGCATGCACTGGGTGCGACTCTCTCAAGTCTTGGATCAAATGTTGATGTACCCACCGGGGTTTCTGCACTTGAGAAATCATTGCAGCATTTCACTACTGGTCAGCAACCACATCACTCAGCAATAAACTGCGCTGTAACGTCGATACAAAAACAAGCCTGACTGGAATATACAGCCGCAACTGCATAAATTTTCGGTCTGCATAAATTATTATTTTCTTACATTAAGCTCTTTTCGGGTGGCTACGTCTTTTGCAAGAGATTTTCTCAGCTCTTTGCCGGCATCCAGCATTTCAACAGCCTCATGATGTTCAAGTAAGACTTGATCTCCGTTATCTTCATATTTTCTGATAAGACGCAACATACAATCCTTTAAAACGTCATATTCGTCTCTGCATTGGTTTGACAGATATATTCCACCGACCTGGAAATACCATTGCTTAATTGAAGCTCTAGTATTTCTCAGAAGTTCTACTGTTAATTCCTCATTGGGTGAATACCTGCTCAAAGGTTCCATTCTCGCCCACAGCTCTCGATAGGCTTCCAGTCTTTTATTTCTTAGATCTCTATCGTAGTCAGCAGACAGATCCAGGAGGATTTTGGATCTCGTTGAAAAGTAAGTCAGCACCCCTGCTCCCAGTGCTGATATGACACCAATTACAATTTGCTCCAATGTGCTGTCTCTCCATCAAGATTTTTTATATAGATACTGCCTCTAAAAATGCCCGATGATCTACCCTTGGGATTTTTAACAGTCGCAACGGTTGCATTAGCTACTTCGGTTACCAGATCACGAATCCCATTCAACGTGAAGTTCTTTAGGCCCGCGAAAAGTGATATTTGGCGAGTATTCAAGCTTTTGATCTGCGACCAACCTTAAGCCTGGCAGTCGTTGAGTAAGAGTTTCAATGGCGATCTCCCCTTCAAGACGCGCTAGCCGCGCTCCAAGACAAAAGTGAATGCCAAGGCCAAATGAAATATGTTTGCGAGCATTTTTGCGCTTAATGTCGAACGACGATGGCGAGTCAAACAGGTCGGGTTCATGATTTGCGGCACCGAGGCTTAGAAATACCTGCGTACCCGCGGGAATAGTAACGCCACCGATTTGCGTATCTACATTTGTTATACGTCGCCAGCTGGTTTGTGGTGATTCAAATCGTAATACTTCTTCCAGCGCATTCGGTATTAGTGATGGATCATCGCACAGTGATTGCCAGTCATCTCGTCTGGGCAAAAGGCACAGTAAAGAGTTGCTCATGTAGTTACTAACAATTTCATGCCCTGCGAAAGACAATCCATAAATAATTGATTCCACCTCCCGGTAGGCAAGCTCATCCGGGTTAGCATCGTGCGCATCAAGCAGTTCTGAAGTGAGATCATCAGCGCGTTCTTTATGACGCAGCGCTACAAACTCACGACAATATCGCCAGTAGCGCAGCATATTGTTCGCAATATCAACCTGCTCGTCATCATCCGGATTACCCCAGGTAAAAGCGAGTCGATTAGACGTCCAGCTAATAAGCTGATCATCATCAGCTTCATCAAATCCAATAAAGCGAAAAATAATCTGCCCGGGCAGTGGATGGCCAAAGGCTGAAACAAACTCGGCAGTTGAACCCGCCGCTATCATATCGTCAACCAGCTCCTGACTGCGTTTGCGAATGTAGGGTTCCAGTACTTTCATACGCCGCCCGGAAAACCCGAGGCGTGTGTATTTTTTTATTCGCGTGTGTTCCGGCTGTTGCTTGTTGGACATTACGGCAACCGGATTAAAATCCTCCGCCGCAAGAACCTCAGCCGCACGTTCGCAGACTGGAAATACCGGATCCTGAACGTTCTCGGACGAATACACATCCGGGTCACCAAAAACGGCTGCGACATCCTCCATTCTGGTGACGACCAGATAACCTAGTTTTTCGGAGTAAAAAACCGGATTTTCTTCCCGAATACGCGCCAGTTCCGGGTACGGATTAGCCAGATATTCGTCCGTGAAAGTTGTGAAATCGTGATCTACTGGACAACCACTCGGCGGTGTGCGAGCAGGTATTCGAATCTTGTGGTAGGCATCGTCTGTGTTTGCGCTCATGATTCACCCATGCACCGTTGAAGCGCAAACCATACCGCAATAACAAAAACGATTGAAGTAGCGGACGCAGTGCACCAGGTGCCGCGGCGTGTCGTACCCCGCAGAGCACCTTCGCCCACTCCCTTTTCAACCGTTCCAGTGCCACCACGCACGCGGACAGTATCTCAATCTGTGACATATCCATTTTAGAAGATCACATAAACGTTTCTTATCGCGCCAATCAATGCAAACAATCCCATCCGCCGTCCAATAAGATTTAAAATTAGTACCGGGCGAAACCAGCCCGTCTGATGCAACAGGTTATGGTTAGTTCAAATATTCGTCTGGGTGTGGATATCGGAGGTACGTTTACCGACGTCGTTCTTGAGAATGGCGAAAAGCTCTTTTCCGCAAAGGTCCTTACCACCTACGGTGCACCGGAAAATGCCATCATCGACGGCTTGCACCAGGTGTGCAAACAGGCAGGCATTTCACCCGGCAGCATCCAGCAGATTATTCACGGCACTACCCTTGCGACCAACGCACTGATTGAACGCCGCGGTGCTAAAACAGCTTTTATTACAACCCGGGGTTTTCGGGACGTCATCGAGATGCGTACCGAAAGCCGGTTTGAACAATACGACCTCAACCTGACCCTGCCAGACCCGTTGTTGTCGCGTAATTGCCGTTACGTGGTCGAAGAGCGGATGGATGCTACCGGCGAGGTACTGATCCCGTTAAACCGTGCTGACGCCGAGAAAGTGGTTGATGAGCTTGCGGCTGCAGGCTACGACAGCATTGCAGTCGGCTTATTGCACGCCTATGTCAACAGCGCACATGAACGCCTGATCGCCGACATCATTGCTGAAAAACTGCCCAACGCAATGGTATCTCTGTCCTCTGAAGTCTCCCCGCAAATGCGTGAGTACGAGCGCTTTAACACCACCATAGCCAACGCCTATATTAAGCCACTAATGAAATCATATCTTGGGCGTTTAAAAGAACGCCTGGCGTCAGAAGGTGCCGAGTGCCCGGTATTTTTAATGCATTCCGGCGGTGGCATTATGTCTTTGGAGAACGCTGCAGAATTTCCGGTACGACTGGTGGAATCCGGCCCTGCCGGCGGCGCGATATTCGCCGCCGATATAGCCGCCAAACATAATCTCAAAAAAGTACTAAGTTTCGATATGGGCGGCACCACTGCCAAAATCTGCCTGATAAAAAACGAAACACCAAAAACCGCACGAGTGTTTGAAGTTGCGCGTACTTATCGTTTCAAGAAAGGCTCCGGCATGCCTATCTCGATACCGGTTATCGATATGGTTGAGATCGGCGCCGGGGGCGGCTCCCTGGCACATGTCGATTCATTAAATCAAATCAGAGTGGGCCCTGAGAGCGCTGGTTCAGAACCAGGTCCCGCCTGCTACGGTCGCGATGGCACCAAACCCGCGGTCACTGACGCAGATCTCCTGCTAGGCAAACTTGACCCGAACAATTTTGCCGGAGGTTCAATTCCGCTGTATCCGCAACACAGTAAAGCAGCTTTGCAAACCGAACTTGCCAACAAACTGAATTTGGACGTTACCGAAGCCGCGTGGGGCCTGGCCGAAGTGGTGGATGAAAATATGGCTAATGCCGCCAGAGTACACGCTGTTGAAAATGGCGAAGACTTAAGCGAATACACCATGATTGCCTTTGGCGGTGCCGCACCACTGCACGCTGCAAGGTTATGCGACAAGCTTGGTGTTAACCGATGCATTGTACCTACCGGTGCCGGTGTCGGTTCCGCTATCGGTTTTCTGCGTGCGCCGTTCAGCTTTGAGGAGAATCGTTCAGTTTTTATGCGGCTGTCCGAGTTTGACCCTGAGGTTGTAAGAAATCTCTTCAGCGAGATGCAGCAGGAGGCCACCCTATTTGTGCGTCAATGCGATGCACAGGCAAAAATACTGTCTGATTATAAAATCTACATGCGCTACTCCGGTCAGGGCTGGGAAATACCGGTAGATCTATCTGTAGAGCAGGCAGAAAAACCAGATGCAGAAACGTATCTCGCTCTATTTCAAAAACAGTATGTCAACCTCTTTGGTCGCACGGTTGAAGGGCTGGAGGTAGAAGTCACTGTCTGGTCAGTTAATGCCTACACGCAAGCTGATAAATCCAAACCAATCGAACAGCCCGCGTCTCTATTAAGCACAACAAGTCCGGATACTCGAGACCTGTTTGACCCGGCCCTTGGCAAATCAGTCGCAGCACTTGTATGCGAACGTGATCAGCTAAATACCGGAGACAATATTCAGGGCCCTGCCATTGTCACCGAAGATGAAACTACCATTGTTGTCTATAGCAACCGTGAGGTGGTCACTCATACTGATGGCAGCATTGAGGTTCGCCATAAAGACGCAGCAGTGAACGTTGCCGCGACGGAACATGGCGAAGTAGCTCACCAGGTGATGTGGAACCGTTTAATTTCAGTTGTAGAGGAGCAGGCACAGGCACTGGTACGAACCGCGTTTTCGACTTCAGTGCGGGAGGCCGGAGATCTCTCTGCCGGTGTCTATAACGACAACGGTGAAATACTCGCACAGGCTGTCACCGGAACACCGGGTCATGTTAATGCCATGGCTGATGCAGTTGGTCACTTTATACGTCGCATAGGCAGAGACGAAATGCTTGATGGCGATGTATACATTACCAACGATCCCTGGGAAGGCACTGGTCACAAACACGACATTACCGTAGTCACCCCATCGTTTCATAACAAAACTCTTATCGGATTTTTTGCCTGTACAGCACATGTAACAGATATCGGCGGGCGCGGGTTTGGCGCAGATGCCAACGATATACACGAAGAAGGTTTGTACATACCTATCATGAAGTTCGCCAGCGAAGGCACAGTCGACCCTACTCTTATTACCATTATCCGTGGTAATGTTCGAGAGCCCGACCAACTGGTTGGTGACATCTACGCACTGGCAACCTGCAATGAAATTGGTCATCGCAGACTGATCGATATGATCAACGAGTTCGGCCTTAAGAACCTGCACAGTATTTCAGATTTCATACTAAGCAATTCACGCGCAGCAACACTTGAACGCATAAATGCGCTAACACCCGGTAGCGCTGAAGGACAAATGCGAATCGATGGTTATTCAGCCCCGATAGATTTAAAGGTTAAACTTACTATTGAAAAAGATCGCATCATCAGTGACTGGGAAGGCACCAGCGGTCTGGACAAAAAAGGTATTAATGTGCCGCTCGTCTATACCAAAGCCTACGCATGCTATGCATTGAAGTGCGCCATAGCACCCGAGATTCCAAACAACGCTGCATCGCTTGAACCATTTGAAATTACTGCACCGGAAAATACCATCGTAAATGCTTTGCCACCGGCACCGGTTGCACTGCGCCATGTTATCGGTCACATGGTTCCCGACACAGTATACAACGCACTTGATCAACTGCTTCCTGATCTGGTTCCAGCGGAAGGCGCTGGTTGTCTGTGTAACTTTCAGGTATCCCTGAGACCACGCACCGATGAACCCGCACCTGAAAATGCCGAACGCTCTGAAGTACTGATATTTAATTCCGGTGGTTCCGGCGCACGACCATCACTTGACGGCATGAATGCAACCGCATTTCCATCAGGCGTGATGACAATGCCGGTTGAAGCAACAGAACAGGTTGGTCCGGTAGTCATCTGGCGCAAAGAACTAAGACCCGATTCCGGTGGTGCAGGACAATTCCGCGGTGGACTCGGGCAATATATGGATGTAGGAGCCAGAGAGGGGCATGAGTTTGATTTTTCAGCCATGTTTGATCGTGTAGACCATCCGGCGCTTGGTCGTCACGGCGGGGAGCCGGGAGGTGCGACCACCATTGCCCGAAGTGATGGCAAAGCCATGCAGGGCAAAGGCAAACAGTTTGTACCTCATGGTGTTAGTGTGAAAATGGCGTTTCCGGGAGGAGCGGGCTACGGCTCACCAGACAAACGCGAAAAATCCAGTGTCCTGCGTGATGTCGCCCTCGGCTACATTACGCCAGAGCATGCAGAAGAACACTATAAACTCACAACGGCTGAAATTGCCGATGTTATCGAACAATCAAAGAGCGGGAAAATAACCTGATGGCTATTGGACAGATGGATTCAAAACCTACGCAGTCAAGCTACGACATCGTGATTGTCGGCGGAGCGATAATGGGCTCTTCCACTGCATGGTTTCTAACTGAGAATAAAGATTTTAATGGTTCGGTATTAGTCATAGAGCGTGACCCGACTTACGAGAATTGCTCAACAGCTCATACCAATTCCTGTATGCGGCAACAATACAGCACAGAGTTAAACGTTCGAATTTCACAGTTCGCTGCAGACTTTGTTAAAAATATCCGCCAGCGCATGGGTAACGACGACCGCGTACCGGAATTATCAATCCAGTCATACGGCTACATGTATCTGGCAGACAATGAATCGTTTGCCAATGTGCTGCGTGAAAATCAAAAAGTACAGCTTGGTGCCGGCGCTGCTACCCAACTGTTAACAGCTGAAGAAATTAAAACCCGTTACCCGTTCTATAACGTCGATGATATTGTTCTCGGCTCCATCAATACGGTTGACGAAGGCTATTGGGACGGTGCCACAGTTTTTGAATGGTGGCGACGCCAGGCTCGCGAACGCGGAGTCGAGTATGTTTCAAATGAAGTAGTCGCCATGACAAAAAACGCAAACGGCACAAAAGTCGAAAGCGTAACCCTGAAGTCCGGTGAAGTCATCTCATGCGGGACCGTAGTAAATGCATCAGGGCCGCGTGCATCGCGCACAGCGGCAATGGCCGGTATCACTGTGCCGGTTGAACCACGCAAACGATTTACCTGGATATTTAAAGCTGAGAATCCTCTTGATCAGGACCTGCCGTTAACTATTGACCCCACCGGTGTACACGTTCGTGAAAACGGTGGTGGCACTTACTTATGCGGCGGCCACGCCGACGTTGATCCGGCAGTGGACTACGAAGACTTCACTATGGATCTGACGTTGTGGGAAAATCATATCTGGCCCGCCATGGCCACTCGCATCCCGCAATTCGAATCAATTAAGCTGACCAGTGAATGGGCCGGACACTACTCCATGAACACCTTTGATCACAATGCCATCATGGGATCGCATACCACCGTCGAAAACTTTGTTTTTCTAAACGGCTTTTCCGGCCATGGGCTTCAGCAATCACCCGCAATGGGACGTGGTACCGCTGAATACCTTACTTATGGTGAATACAGATCACTTGATATGACACCTTTCAGCTATGAACGCATAGAGAAAAACAGCCCAATTATCGAAAAGGCCGTAATCTAAAATTGTGGCACTTCAACTGAAACCACACTAAGAAACCACAATAGAAAGTTAGATCCCACTTCGCAACCATATATCAGGATCAGGAATGAATAAGCTCGTGCTCACGGGAGCCGCAGGACGGCTCGGTTCTTATCTTCGGGAACCGTTAACAGCGCTATGCAGTGAGCTGGTAAGCTCTGATCTTGTCGATGATCTCGGCACATTGTACCCGGGTGAAAGTTACCAGAAAGCAGATCTTGCCAGTTACGATCAAATACATGCACTACTCGAAGGTGCAGACATGGTTGTGCACTTTGGTGCAATAGGTGATGAAGCACCATTTGATCAGATTCTGGGACCTAACATCATCGGTGCTTACAACATCTGGGAAGCCGCATACCAGCACGGCTTACAGCGCGTAGTCTATGCAAGTTCTATCCATGCAGTCGGGATGCATAAGAGGCAGGAATTCATTGGTACTGATGTACCACATCGACCCGACACCTACTACGGTCTTGCCAAATGCTTTGCGGAGGATCTTGCCAGTATGTACTGGGATAAACGCCGCCTCGAGTCTGTTTGCATGCGCATACTATCGTGTGCGCAGGTCAACAATACACGCGCACTGGGTACCTGGCTTAGCTACGACGACCTGATTCAAATGGTTACCCGCGCAATCGACACACCGACAACGGGATTTTCTTTAGTTTACGGTGTATCAAACAATGACCGCGCACCGGTTGATAACGCCAGCGCCAGCTTTCTTGGCTACAAGCCGCAGGATAATGCAGAGCAGTTTGCAAAAGAGGTTTTCGCAGAAGCTGAACCCGCGAGCACTAACGATGCTGCACAGATGTACCATGGCGGACCATTTGCCGCTATTCCGCTTGGCGAAAGCGGCATTGCCACAATGAATATCGTCGACGATAAAAAAACCAATTAGCGATAATGAATTTTTCTTCACAACGAATGCAACAGGTGCAGCCATCTGCATCTGTAGCCGTTAGCCAGCAAGCACGACAACTTCGTGCACAGGGAAAAGATATAATCGATCTGGGTATTGGTGAACCGGACTTCGATACACCTGCACACATAATCGAGGCTGCCCATCAGGCAGCACTGGATGGCAAAACCCGCTACACACCCATGGCAGGTACCGAACACCTAAAGCAGGCTATCTGCAACAAATTTACGCGAGACAATAAGCTTGATTATGAAGCCAATCAGGTCATGGTTTCCAACGGCGCAAAGCAAATAATATTCAGCGCCATGATGGCAACCCTTGATCCCGGTGACGAAGTACTGATATGCGCGCCCTACTTTGGCTGTTACAGAGATACAGTATTGTCAGTGGGTGGCACGCCTAAAATTATAGCCTGCGGTCCGGACAGTGATTTCCAATTGACCGATGAGAAGCTACTGGCAGCCATCACCGATAAAACGCGCTGGCTAATGCTGAACATGCCGTCAAATCCCGCTGGAGCGGTGTACGACGAAGCTCAACTTAAAAAAATCGGATCAGTGCTCGATAAACACCCACAGGTTATGTTGCTATCTGATGAAATTTACCAACATATTATTTTTGATAATCGAATTTTTATCTCTGCGGCATATGCATTACCGCATCTGAAAAATCGAATCCTGACCGTAAACGGAGTATCCAAAGCATACGCAATGACTGGCTGGCGTATCGGATATTGTGCAGGCCCCAAAGCACTTATTGATGTAATGACCAAGGTGCAGTCACAAGTCTCTTCAGCTCCCTGCTCGGTTGCACAAGCAGCCGCTGCTGAGGCACTGAACGGCAGCCAGGCTTGCGTGTCCAAATTCAAAGACGCATTTGAAAGACGACGCAACCTTGTGGTCAGCGCGATTGCAAAAATAAACGGGCTATCTTTAAAAACACCCGGTGGAGCGTTTTACGCCTACGTTGATTGCAGTGAACTACTCGGTCTAAAAACGCCTGACGGCCAGGTTATTGATACCGATACCCGGCTTGCAGCCTATCTGCTTCACGAAGCAGGCGTTGCAACTGTTCCGGGCAGCGCCTACGACCTTTCTCCGTTTATACGACTGTCAACAGCAAACTCTGATGAAAACCTTAAACAAGCTCTGATGCGAATATCAACCGCTGTTTCAGAACTATACTGATTACTGGCATAGCAAACAGATAGCACAGTAAAATATAGGGGCTACAACCATGTCCAAACATCGTATCTACACTACCAGTTTTGCAAGTGTGTACCCGCACTACATTGCCAAAGCAGAGAAAAAAGGAAGAACCGCAAAAGAAGTGAATGAAGTCATTCGCTGGCTGACTGGCTACACACAGAAAAAATTGGAACAACAGATTAAGAGTGAAACTGACTTTGAAACATTCTTTGCACAAGCACCAAAAATGAATCCATCCCGGTCTTTAATAACCGGTGTTATTTGTGGTGTCAGGGTAGAAGAAGTGCAGGAAGAAACAATGCGTGAAATCCGTTACCTGGACAAGCTGATAGACGAACTCGCAAAAGGCAAAACAATGGAAAAAATCCTGCGATCCCAGTGAGCCTTTGCCTTCTAAAAAACACAGGCTCTCATCCCTTCAGCAAAAATCGAACTGCGCTCATAACAATTGTAAACCAGCTCGATGAGCTTTATGTCTTTACGTATTACGCATCAGGAGCCAGGTACGTCTGCCGCGTGTTTCTCTACAATCAATCTCATGACCGCCCCGTCCGAGGGTGAATCTAACGTGATTTTGTCATCGTTAACATCATCGGAAAGATTCAGAAAATACTTGTAGCACTCTATGGTCGGCTTGTCTGACATCTCGGCACACACACGCGAAATACTCAAAGGCTTGGCCAGCGGCACAGCCGCCTCCTCATCCGCTGCTTTTGCCGCAGCGATTTGAGGCTCTGCATTTGCTTCAATTTCATGAAGTGGAATGAAAAACCGAATTGGCTTTGTTTCAGTCAGAGCCGGGTAGGCCAGCAACATGGCGCTATTTTCAGCAATGGTGTAGCTGTCCATCAAATGTCCGACAAAATTTGCAGCCGAGTAGTCTCCACGCGAATCCCATAATTTTATCAACGCATCCGATTCGGCAAGCTCAGGGTTATCTTTTACCAGTGTATAAATCGTTTGCTCGAGCACCGGATGTTCGATCCCGATCAGCACTAATGATTCAAGCAACTTAAAGTCCCGCTCAGTGTCCTCAACATTTTGTTCATTAGAGGTAATACGGTCCTCCTGCTCATCCAGCTGAGTAACAACGTTTTCTGTTTCAGGTAATGCCGCGAGCTTTTCCTCCACCTTTTTTTCTGTAGACTCAGACTTCTGCTCTACCAGGGTGATTCCTGTATCAAAAGACGTCTCAAGAGCCGCTATCTGGCCCTTGAGCTCCACCTCCACTCGATTGACAGAGTTATCAAGACTACTCAGTTGACGTTCAAGACCGTCGATTTGGTCTAGCGAGGAGTCAACCTTTGTAAGGATCGAGTTGGTATCGACACGTGAATCTGCTCCCTGTCGTATTATCTTTTCATTCAGGTCTCCCATCTCATCGGACAGGCCATCCATCTTAGCCGTCAATTCCCGCATGGCCGTGTCTTGCCGTTCAGACCACTCGGTCAGGTCCGCAGCCTGGCGGTCAAACGACGGATTAATGACGATAGTGATATACCATGCTGCAGCAATTAACAGTGAAACACCTATGCTCACCGCCACTTTAATGGGATCCTTAAAAAACTCAGACTGATGTTTCTGTGCTGCACCAGTGGCCGCTGCCGCGTTGTTTTCATCAGAACGGTTGGTCATTGCTACTACTCCCTAATCGGGTTGCTCAATTGAACACCGATCTGCAAGATCCGTACGCGACTGCACTCTATGCACGCACATTTCCAGAGTATGTAACGCGCTGCCACGGGTGAGTGCAAAAACATAGACTTAGCCCGCAATAGAATAAATTGAAAGCAGAGATAAACTGACAAAGAATGTTCGCCTGATTGGTTTTTCAACATTGAATATTCCGCACGAACACCTGAAATAGCCCTACGCGAAATGTATAAAATAAATCAGACCGGACACACACGAATCACGCAATGTCAGGTATAGTTCCCGGACATTTGAACAATGGTAGAAAAAATGACAGACAAGCTAACAACAGGTGACAGCTTTCCAGCCATGTCACTGTCACTTGTAGATGGCCAGCAAGCCTCTATACCGGTTACCGGGGAGCCCGGATCTTACCAGGTAATCCTGTTTTTTAGAGGTAAGTTCTGACCTTACTGTCTCCGTCAGTTGGGCGGTTTCGGTGAAAATTATTCAGAACTTCAAAAACTCAATACACAGGTAATAGCAGCCAGTACGGACAATCTTGATAACTCAACTGCAATTGCAGCAGACCTGCCCTTTCCAGTAGCCCATGGTGCGGTAAAAGATCATGGTGACAAAATGGGATCGTGGTGGGAAGAGCGCCGAGGTTTAATTCAGCCGTCAGACTTTATACTGAACCATGAAGGAAAAATTCTATCTGCTACCTACAGCAGCGGACCTGTTGGTCGGCTTGAAGGTGGGGATGCAGTAAAATTTATTACCTTTCAGGAAAAACTCAGGCTAGAGGGTTAGTATTTTCAGTGTAAACCCGGGTACATGTACACGGGTGTCGCAGAAATCAATCGGACTCTCTCTGTTGGAATTGATAGCTGTCAGAACGAGTCGGAACACCTGCACGAAAACAAACCGGGCTTTCGCCCGGTTCTTTCGCTAGTAGTTTGATAGATGTTGAACAGAATCTTCACATGCCGGTTATTTCAAACAGCCTGAGCGATTAGCAGCATCTAAAACTTTTGATGTCTCACGGGAAACTGTTGCATCGAGGATTGTTTCGCTATCAGGGTTGCTCCGGGCTTTTATAGCACTGACAGCACCCCAGACATGTCGATCGATGTCGTCATTACCAATGTATAAGCAGCAACCTCTGTAAGATAGCAGTGCGTCAACCCGATACCCTCCCGTCAAGAGCATACATAAATCATTGCCTGAGAGAATAGTATCCCTTCCGGCGCTCAATCAAAGACTGGATATTAGAACCGATATAAAAGCCCGGGCACCTGCAAACATAAAAGGAAGTTAAGACATCTTCATATAGCTGCGCGGTAAACACAATGGTACAAATTCCCGCACTATTAGTATTGTAAATCTCCGAATACACACCAGCTGCAACGCTATGTATGTGCCACGATACAGTGCAGCAGAACCAGTCCATGTTAAAACCAATGCATGTTTACCCTGGCAACATTTCCGTGCATAGTATCGCCTGTAACACTACAAATCTCTTCAGCGCAAGAGTCCTATTTCGGATGATCAACAAACAGGGAAGTTGATGCAGAAGTTTTCACCGGGCAACCGCTCAACAGTCAGCCTTTGCATGATTGTTAAGAACGAAGCGCCTGTTATTGAACGCTGTATAGCCAGTGTCATACACCTGCTGGATTCGTGGTTAATTATTGATACCGGCTCAACCGACGGTACTCAGCACATCGTGCGAAGCACGCTGTCAGAGCTGCCCGGAGAGCTGCTGGAACGGCCGTGGGTGGATTTTTCACATAATCGAAACGAGGCAATCGATGCCGCCAGAGATCAGGCGGACTACCTGCTGTTTATTGATGCTGACGAAGAATTAATTACCCCGAATGATTTTAAATGGCCGGAACTGACCAGGGATGCCTATCTCTTTCTCGTCGACTTCTGCGATAACATCTATTTGCGTCGATCTCTGGTCAGCACCCGCAAGCCCTGGCGGTATACAGGAGTACTGCACGAATACACTATTTGCGATGAGCCAGTGCAGGAGGAAGTATGGAAGCATCTCACTGTTACTCCGCACACCGATGGTGCACGCCACCGCAACAGCGAAACCTACAAGCATGACGCTGAACTACTTGAACGTGCATTGTTAACAGAGCCAGACAACTCCCGCTATGTTTTCTATCTGGGCCAAAGTTATAGAGATGCACACGAACCTGAAAAAGCTTTACGTGCATACAGCAAACGGGCATCGATGGAAGGTTATCCGGATGAGACCTGGTGGGCGATGTATAACATGGCGCAGCTTAAGGAACAGCTTGAACATCCCTGGCATGAAGTACAGCAGGCCTACCTGGATTGTTACGAGAACTCACCGGATCGTGCCGGGCCGTTATTCAGACTGGGGGTGGCACTTGGCACCCGGGGTAAGCCTCACCAGGCCTGGTTATTCCTCAATGCCGCCATGCTGATAAAACAGCCACAGCCACACCGGTTATTTGTTGAAACAGCAGTCTATAACCACCTGTTACCAATGGAATACGCATCTGTTTGCTACCGGCTTGGCCACTATGGCAAAGCTATCAAAACCAACAACGACCTGCTCAGCCGCAGCCTGCCCGATGAATTGATAAACCCGGTGCGCAACTCACGCCGCTATTGCACCGATGCACTCAAACAGCCTTTAACAGCTCCTCCGTCGCCGGTTGTGCATGTGTTGGTCATCTGCCACTCCAGCGCCGATCTGTGTTGCCTTGATGATATTGTTCACAGCGTTTTGCTTCAGGAAATTGTTAGTGTGCAGCTGCACATCTTTCTATCTGAGCAACATCACTACAACCACGAACTCTCCGGCGAGTCAATCCACCTGCACCATAAGAATGAAGATAGTGACTGGTCTGTCTTTCGTTGTATGCAGATACTAAACAATGAAACTGATCTCGATGACGCACTGGTATGTTGTATTGACGAGGGCGTAACACTAAACCGTGAAGACGCATTGCAGCTACTCTGGCACCAGTTTGCAGAAAGCAATGTGCTACTGGCCTACGGCCAGACTGAACATGCAAACGGCAGTATTGGTAGCGCTTTTCCCGCACACGATACTGAAACTTTTACCGATACCGGCTCGGCACTCGCAGATGGCGGACCACTAATTATGCGAGGTAGCTTTGTTGCAGAAGTCATTGCCAGTTTCGCTCGCGCTCCGGCACACAATACTGCAGACAGTTCCATCAGCTGTTCTGGACACATTTGCGAACAGCAGATTTACCGCGACAAGTTGTTAGCTAAAGCAACGTTCCTTCAAAGCCGTTTTACCGAAGAAGTGATAAGTCGAAAATTGACACCCGCTGTTGCGCCTGCGCAAGATACAGCTTGTCCAACAGATTCAAACGAACAAAGCGATCAGCCTCTAATCAGCTGCCTGATGGTAACCGGTGATCGTCTTTCTCTTGCAAAGCGCGCGATCAGAAGTTTCATCGCACAAACGTATAACAACAAACAACTTGTTATTGTCTGCGATGGGCCACAGCATGTACGCGCAGCGCTAAAAAGATACTGCGATACCTTATCGCAAGACCATTGCAATGCGAACCAGAGCAATGCAAACCAGAGCAATGCAAACCAGGGCAATCCAGAGCAGTTCAAGCCTGTTCTGCTGGAACCTGCCGACTATAACCTGGGTCAACTGCGTAACCAGTCTGTCCAACACGCAGACGGAGAAATTATCTGTCAGTGGGATGACGACGATCTGAGTCACCCACAACGCTTGCAAAGACAGAGCGATGCGCTAATAAAATCAGACGCGGCAGCTTGCTTGCTAAACGACCACCTGCACTATCTAGCTGATGCCGCGACGATACTTTGGGTAGACTGGACTCTGGCCGGCCAGCCTGGCCCGGATCAGGTCCACCCCGGCACCATCATGCTTTGGAAAAAATACGCACCTCGCTACCCCGAATCCGGTGACAATTCGCGACAGGGCGAAGACAGCGACTTTCTAATGCAACTGCATGCGAAACACAAAATTGCTCAGCTCAAAGATATGGGCTATCTCTTTCTGTACACCTACCATGGTGCCAATACGTTTGATCGTGATCACCACTACCGCATTAGCTCGTTCGCTCGAACA
Organism: uncultured Granulosicoccaceae bacterium; assembly: GCA_964649465.1. Lineage (GTDB taxonomy): Bacteria > Pseudomonadota > Gammaproteobacteria > Granulosicoccales > Granulosicoccaceae. Next base: position 44,846 of record CAZYRP010000005.1, read on the forward strand.
TCCGACATTGTGCAGCAAAATCAAGCACAGATCCGCGCCGCGGTCAGTGGCTTTCCAGTATCAAAGCCAGTTCAGGTTGCAGGGCGTGAAAGCCCTCTTTTCACAATAGCTGGTTAATAGAATATTGATTCCACGAATTGTTCATCAAACGGCAGCTAACCGGGATTTATCAGTACAACTGAAACTACTGCAGAAAAACATACAATGCACCCTGCCCGGCTGGACCTGTCAATTTTATGATGACGATCAATGTCGTGAGCTGGTGGAGATTGCGTTTCCCGACTGTCTGCCGTTTTACGATGGACTTGACACGGGCGTACAACGCTCTGACCTGTTTCGATGGGCGGCAGTCTTTGTTCATGGTGGCTTCTATATGGATTGCGATATCAAGTTGCACAATGATCTAACTGAGTTATGCACCCACTCGCTGGTGTTCGCAGAAGAAAAAACCTTGACCCGACACGAAGCAGAGCGGCTCGGACATCAACACACAATGCGTATTGCCAACTATATGTTCGGCGCCAGTCGCCAACATCCATGGGTAGCGGGATTAATCAAAAACATGTCACAGAAGAATGTCGCTGTCACTTCAGAGTTTGATGTCCTTGAAAGCACCGGACCTGGTTTCGTAACGCGCTATCTGCATGAGAACTATCCCCGTGAAGACTGGCATCTGCTTAAACACCCCGGTGTTTGCTGCGAACGATGCGGCGGTCAGTCGTGCCAGTTTGGCGACTATGCCAGCCACCTGCACTTTGGCACATGGCGCTGGCAATAACAGGGATTGATAATCTGTGACTCACAAGGTCTATGTACTACAAACTTATCCAGAGCAACCATCGGACGGTTTATCAACCGTCTACCATCGAGTAGCCTCAGTGGCACCGGTAGTATCTGATTCACTGATGCTATGCAATGCGACAATATTGGTCTCCGGTATACCCACTTTATACCTCGACAGGATTACAACCAACAACCGAAATGTTTGTTATACCACTTTTGAATCATCACAGTTACCCTCCCACTGGGTTCATGCACTCAATCATAACTATGCCGCTTGCTGTGTACCTCACGAATCGGTGCGCCAGGTTTTTATCGAGTCGGGTATAAGCATTCCGATATTTGTTGTACAACAGGGTTACACCCGCTTCCCACCACCGATCGCATCGATGCCTGATGATCATATTTTTCGTATTGGCTTTCTTGGCGTACCGGTAAGACGTAAAAACCTGCCGCTTCTTTTTTCTGCCTGTGAACTACTGATAGCCGAGGGGTTTTCGATTCAACTGGTTATTCATGTACCTCAGTATTACGACTGGATGCAAAACAACAATCTTCACCACATTCGTGAAGCATCATTTGTCGAGTGGACTGAAGGCGCTAGAGATGCTCAACAACTCTCTGACTGGTTCGCGTGCCTTAGCTGCTATGTGTTTCCATCCAGCGGCGAGGGATGGTCTTTTACCCCGCGTGAGAGTCTGGCTCTGGGAGTGCCTACTGTGATCTCGGACATACCCGTACACAAAGAAATGATTAATGCTGACTATGTTACGCCGATAAAATCACGCGGCACATCCATGGCAAGCATGGAGACAAGCAACTGCGGTAGTTGGCTCAGCATACACTCTGACGATATAGCAGATTCACTGCGACTTGTTTTAAACGACCACAACACCGCTCAATCAATTGCCTGCGAAGGTGCAGAATGGATTAGCCGGCACTGGAAAAATGAAAATTGTCGAGCCGAATTATCAAAGGTGTTGTACCAACTGTGATCCCAAAAATCCTCCACCAAACATGGAAAAATTCTGAGCTGCCAGATGAATTACAAACCTGGCAATCAACATGGCGAGACTTGCATCCGGACTGGCAATACCGCCTTTGGACGGACGAAGAAAACCGACAGTTTGTTGCCGATGAATATGCCGAATTTCTGCCACGCTACGATGAATACCCCGCAGCCATACAGCGCGTCGATGCTGTGAGATATCTGCAGTTGTTTACGTATGGTGGTGTGTACATCGATCTGGACACCTGGTGTCGCCGAACCATAGACCCGCTGCTCGCGGGATGTCAGTCACTGTTTGCACAAGAGCCCTTACGCAACTGTGAGATTCATCACCAGGAATTGATTGTGAGCAACGCATTTATGGCTTGCGTGCCAGGCGATCCGTTTCTTGCACGTGTTATTGAGAGGCTAAAAACTCAGGCATGGAGCAACAATATACTTCACTCTACTGGTCCGTTTATGTTAACCGAAGAGTATCTGACCACGAACACAGACGTAAAGTTGATCCCGAGTGAGTCTATGTTCCCACTTCACATCGAAGATGTCGAGAGCGCTCGGAATAATGGCTGGTCACAACAGCTGGAGGCCAAAATTCAGCATGCCTATGGTGTACACATGCATATGGGAACCTGGTGGCGACCCAACTGATCCGTATACCAAGTGATCAGTGTGCCAACTGATCTGCGTGCCAAATAATTTGTGTGCTAAAAAATCTGCGTAAACGAAAAGTTTATTCACGTTCACCACTGATTTTTCACAATGGACTGTGATGTAAAAGCATGGCGGTGTAACTGCCTGCACTTTCGCAATGTGCAATCCAGCCACTCGGCAGCGATACAGGCGTATCGCTGCCTTTTTGAATTTTAATGACCAGCGGCTAACTGCATTACTTACTCGGGCCGTAATCGTAGTTCGGGTTATGGTCGGTTGGGTTTTTGGGTCCAAGCCCACTGGCACCAACAACCGTCTTAACTGCACCGCAAGCCGCATTCATTCCGGTTTGCAGCGCACCCTCGATCCATCCTCCGCACCAGCCTACACTGTCACCTGCCAAAATAACTTTTCTATCAGGGTTTTGATACTGGTAGTAAGTGCTTTGATTTCTACCATCCTGCCCGGGATAGTTAAGTTTAAAGGCACCGTAGTAATGCTCCTCTTCCTGCCAGTCAATCATTTGCGGGAATAATTTTTTCTTGGGGTCCTTGGGGTCTTTATGCACTTGCTCACTCCGCAGTACAGCGACAAACTTATCGATTTCCGGGTCAATGCCTTCGAGTGACTGCAATAAAATGTTCAGCCGTTCAGCAGGATCTTTTATTGCGATAAGCTTTGTCGAATCATCACCCCAGGTATAGCTCACCAGAACAACACCATGATTGGTATTCGGGTAGTCCAGACAATACAAACCTCGCACTAACCCGTCAGTTTGTATGTTCTGAGGGATGCCGTTCCCCCAGAACTTGGTTTTTGTCAATACAAACAACTTCGAAGAATTCATCAAATGCAACTCGCGCAGGGATGAGTTCACATCATCCGGAAAATCGAGCGGCCCCCTGGCAGATTCGGTGATACCCATATCAATCTGCATAGAACGATTGGTTGTTGCCACGATAGCTGCATCAAAGTACGCCACGGTTGCTCCTCCGGCTCCAACGGATTCTATCTGCACCTGATTGCCACCGGTAGCACCATAAACTCCAGTGACCGTCGTATTAAAGGATACTGGTTGATTTAGTTGTTGTTCCAACCATTTTGGAAGAGCATCAAGTCCGTTAACATATAGCTGTTGATCACTTTCAAGTCCGTTAACCACCAATCGGCACAATTCTGCAAAGTTAACCTGATACAGAGGCCCAAAGCCACCCGACCCAAGTCCCAGCGCGCCGAACAACGCAAAGTCCTTCTCTGTCCACGGTGTGCAATTAAACTGACTGGCATTTTCAACAAAAGCCTGCACGAGCCCCTGATAGAACGAGATTAGACTGTAGGACTGTTCTGGCCCAGCGCCAGTTGGCTGATAAATCAGCTTTTGCCATGCCTGTTGTGCTTGATCGAAATCTGTACAGTCCTTTAACAGGTTTCCAACATTGGTCTCCAGCATGGAGACAAACGCACCCCAGCCGTCAGATACATTCTTGAACATTGGTGGCGGACTAGACGCTGAGTAATCGTAAGCAACATTCTGAAAAACTATTTTGGTAGGAACATTGGGTTTACCCGGATCAGGGAATGGTTGATGCGACATGCCCACCTGTTTAGCGTAGTACCCGAAAATTCTCTCTGAAGGCGGAACCCTCATGGCGCCCATTTCAAATATAGCGCCATCATTAGACCCGGCCGGACGATCAGACCGAACCCGACCACCAACCCTGTTTGAGCTTTCAAAAACAGTGACACTTGCACCCAGCTGAGTCAGCTGGTGTGCAGCAACCAATCCTGCGGGGCCTGCACCGACTATACCTACACTGCGCCCGCTCATACTGTTTGACTTACCTATAACACCGCCGTTATTTTCCAGATATCCGACATGATCATAAAGTATGTCGACATAACTGAGTGGCTGGTCGGTCGCACCGAGCGCTTTACCTTCTGGTCTGCTTGGAATAAATGACATATAACCTCCGTGATTTCTCTATTGTTTTTTAATTAGATAGAGAATTTCCTGTTTAACGGACCTCGTGGTCCGCCTGTTAAAGAATCGCCGCAGCGTTCTCGTTTCCCACAACCTTCAATCCAATAAAATTACCCACTATCGGAAGCTCCTTTTAACTCCCATGTTTGCGCAGGCCTGTTAATCAAGTACTCACCCAGCCAGTCATACTGCCTATTGGTTTTCAAATATTCTGCGGCATTAAAATCTTCACCGCAAGCGCGCCCCCAACGAGCTGACTTACGCCAGTTGTGAACGTGTTCAGATGACGCGACTTTAGCCAATCCAGTAGGCCCAATACCGATTTGAACGCAGGCACAGGCTCAATGCGTCGGTTAGAGATATCCGTGTTGATATTCTCTTTCACAGGGAGCTCCACTGGTTCGTTAAGTGCAACCCGCCCCCGGCAGTTTGAATGAGATCGCCTGCCGCTAATATTTTCTGTTCATCGTTCAACACAATGCTTCGTTCCCTGAAAGATCAATGTTTACTGCAACTACCTGCTGACTTCTGCTTTGCAACTAATTATTCGCGCCTAGAAGCTTTTCCATTTTGTCCAGTAAACGTGGCAACTCAACCGGCTTTGTATCGTACTCATCGCAACCGGCATCCAGTGCTTTTTCACGGTCGCTTGACATGGCATGTGCTGTCAGTGCAATGATCGGTATATCACTGGTTTGTTTAATCTGCCGTGTGGCTTCCCATCCATCCATCACTGGAAGACTCATATCCATCAATATTAAATCGGGAGTTTCACTACTCGCCATATCTACACCCTGTTGACCATCAACAGCAATAATCACCTCATAGCCTTTACGAGTCAGTCTTCGAGACAACATATCACGGTTCATTTCATTGTCTTCTACCAGTAATACTTTGGGCATAAACCAGCCTGCACTATTCTTGAGATTTCAGGGACCATATTAGCATTTAAAGGACTAACATTTGAGCCGCATAGTCATTCATACGTAACGATAGTGATCTATCAATATGCACCGTTGTGGCACGCTTGCAGTAGCAGAGCTTCTGCCGCGCAATTTCCTGGGCTCACGCTATCGATCTATTCGACGATGTTACTTTATCTGCAGAGGTCTCGAGCCGCTGATCAACCAGTGTGCGGACAGTTTCAACCAGCTTTTGTCGCTCGTAGGCACCTTTTTGAAATATTTCAAGTGCGCTTGCGTTCAGTTGCTGCATTTCTTCCGGATCGAAATCTTTTGCAGAAACAATGATGACTGGAATATCGGCCGTTGATTTATCTGCACGCAATTGTTCCAGAAACTCAAATCCGTTCATTTCAGGCATCATGATATCGAGAAGTATCGCCGCAGGGCGCGACGATTGAACTAACTTGAGGGCTTGTTTACCGTCTTCCGCCTCAAGCATGCTGTAGCCGATTCGACCCAACGTGCGTTTTAGCAATGCACGGGCGCTTTCGCTATCATCAACTACCAGTAACTCTATCGCGTCATCTCCAAGATGTGCACGGCGGACGGTTTGTACCACAGCATCCTTATCAAATGGCTTGGTGATGTAATCTACCGCTCCCAGTGCGTAGCCCATATTGCGGTCGGCCATAACCGTTATCAGCACGACGGGTATGTCGCACAGAAACTCATCATTCTTTAACTCGTTAAGTACCGTCCAGCCATCAAGGTCACCCATAACGATATCCAGAGTGATAACGTCCGGCATTTCTAATTTTGCGATCTCAAGCCCACTGCGGCCATTTTCAGCAGTAAACACTCGGTAACCGTGCCGGGTGAAGTTTTCAGCCAGTGAATTGCGTACGTGCAGATCATCATCAATCACCAATACAGAGTGCTCGGCCCCTTCATAACGTGAATTGCTGTGTCCGTTACTTAATTCACCTGTCTCACTCTCGGCTTGTGGACATACCGCCGGTAAGTGCATCGTAAACGTGCTGCCTTGCCCATGCACACTGTCTGCCGCTATGTTGCCTCCGAGCATATGACAAAACTCCCGCGATATTGAGAGTCCAAGTCCGGTGCCTCCGTAATCTCTGGTAATCGACGAATCCGCTTGTGCAAAAGACTGGAACAATTTTTCCACTTGCTCTTTAGTCATGCCAATGCCCGTATCGCTGACTGCAAACTCCAGCCAGTCCACACCGTCGACCGGGTAGCGTCTGACCTTCAGATTAACCTGACCTTGCTCGGTAAATTTGGTTGCGTTGCTCAGCAGGTTAAGGAGATTTTGTCGCAGCTTGGTCTGGTCCGAGAACATGTTACCAGGGTTGTTCTCTATACTAATATTCAGTCCATTTCGATTGTTCACTAAAACCGGTTCGATCACTGTCCGGACTTCATCAATCAACTCAGTGACCGAAAAATCCTCCCGATGAATTGCCATCTTGCCTGCTTCAATCTTTGACAAATCCAGGATGTCGTTTATCAGGCCCAACAGGTGTTTGCCAGCGTCTCGAATCTTTTCAAGATCGGGAACAAAATCATTCTGTCCAAGATCTGTTGCATCATCATGTAACAACTCGCTATAACCAATTATCGCGTTAAGCGGCGTTCTCAATTCATGACTCATGTTAGCCAGAAAACGACTCTTCGCAAGCGTTGCATCCATCGCCTGATCACGTGCGACTTCCAGCTCATGTACCATTAAAGCGAGCTCTGCTTCGTGTTCCTTTATCGCTGTTAAGTCGTTGTAAATGGCAACCGTGCCACCATCGCCGGTAGGACGCTCATTGACCTGCACCCACCCACCATCGTGACGCTGCAAAACCACCGGGTACCCTGGTCGTTTGAAACTCTCCAGACGACTTTCTATAAACTGTTCACTGGCACTGTTACTGTCAGCCGGAAGCTTCCACCGGCCCTGTTCAACAGACTGACGCACTAAAGTTTCAAAGGTTTGACCTATCATTTCGTCATTGTCAACAGACCCTGCAACCAACTCGGTAAAGCGCTGGTTGCTAAGCACCAGCCTGTCCTCCTGATCAAAGAACGCAAAACCTTCCGAGGCACTGTCGATTGCATCAATCAATCGTTGCTGAACCAGCTCAACGCTCGCAGTTCGCTCCACTACTCTATCTTCAAGAGTACGATTGGCAGTTTCCAGTTCGTCGTTAGAGCTTCGTAGCTGATCGAGCAGATTTTGAATCGAGCCACCCATTACATTTAGATCAGAAGCCAGCCTGCCAATCTCATCGCGACGATCTATAGCTATTGATTCCTTCACTTCGCCTGCCGCTACTGCTGCAGCGTAGCTCTGTAGCCTGGCCAGTGGCTTCGCAACGGATTTTCGTGCAACAGCGATTGAAGTCAGCCAGATTGCACCGATGATCAGCCCGGTCAGTATCAATAGAGCAGCTATGTCATATTTCAGCTGTGTGACCGCAGCATCTCGAGACAGCACCAGCTCAAACTCACCGATTAGCGCTTCCTCAAAAACAATTGGCACCATGCCGGTCACAAACTTTGAAGATGATTCAAACATGGATAAATCCATGTCCTCGTAGCCTTCTCTATTGCGCAAAACAACGGTTTCGCCATCAGCCTCCAACCGTGCATAAACGATGTCTCTATCCACCATCAGCGCATCGACAACACCTTCTTCTATTTCCAGATCGAGATTCCAGCGAGGCAGAGCCAACGCATTAGCTGAAACACTCAAATAACCAGACAACTGCTCCTTCAGCTCGTCATTAATGCGCTGATTGTGCCAGACAGATGCTATCAGCAGGAAAAGCATCAGGATGATGGAAACAGCTACGATCATCGCAATGCTAAACCGCCCGCTGATGGATCGGCTATTGCGCAAATTAAACATCCGTTGTCACCAACTCCATGTATGACAAGGTCACTGTCCCCAAAAAACCATACAACGTTTGTATTACTACACAAACATAGCGCATGAATGCTTCACCTGCACCTATAACTGCAAGGGTAGAAATGATCGTGATGTTGAGCATCACTCGTAGTCAAACCACCTCTTTAACGCCCCCTCAGCACGCAGCTGTTCAAGTGCTACGGAGACCTGATCGCAAAGCGCCTGTCCCTGGCCGGTATCCTGAAAGAGAAAAAACACATCGAGCAAGGTAATAGGCTTGTCCGGATCAAATCGAAGTTTATCTTCCAGTTTATTTTCCAGAATTGCATTGACGGTCGAATGGGAGTCTCCGACTATCGCGTCTATGCGACCCGCTGCGAGCTTGCGTGTATTGGCCACATCACTTCTGACGTACTCTATTTTTATATTCTCGTTGTCGACAATTTCCGCGCCGTAGCTGAAACCGGCCACCGCACCTACACGCATACCCTCAAGTTGTGAAATTTCTGTGATCTCCGGAGAATCGGCTCGCGTGACCACAATTATTTTCTTTTGCATCATGTTGGCAGAGCGGCAAGATGGTTCGTGACGATTCTCCGCCAGCTCTGGAAAGTATCCGAATATCGAACCCCGTTTGAACGAATCCTGCGCACGCTTGGCCGGAACCAGTTGTAAATCGAACTCTATATCAGAAATTTCAGAGATACGATTCAGCATGTCAACCATCAACCCGGTTTTATCCTTGTTGACCAGTCCCGGAATAAAGTAACTGACAATGCTTACAGGTTGCTGCACGCTTTCGTCAGCAGTCTCAGCAGCGTACCCAGGACCGGACAAAAAAAGAACTAACATCAATTTTAAAAGAAGCGGGACGTGCACAGCGGGTTTGTTCATACGATAAGCCTTCCATTGATTGCTGTTAGGTGAAAATGAATACAGTCACGTCTCATGCTACAGACACCATCGTCGCATCTATTACTACACCGTTAAAACCGGCTTCGATCCTGGCTGCATACAAACTCAATAGCGCATCGTCGGGATAGGTCTCAATTAATTGTGCGATCTCGGCAGCAGCGCTGGCCGATTGCTCTCTGATCAATTCATACATTGGTAAGTAGGCGTCAATCGGGCAGCGTTTCGGTAACGTCGAATCGATTGGCTCAAAGGCAGATACCGGCACACTTTTGCCTTTCAACAACAATTGGCCAACAGGTCGAAACTCAACCGACATACAAAGCTCTTTGGTTTTGTCACTGACACAAACTGTAGTCCCCAAATGCTTATTGGCTGATTCCATTCTTGCAGTTGTGTTTACCACATCACCGTGTGCTGTATAGTCGAAAAATGATTCTCCACCAAAATTGCCAACTACTGCGACGCCTGTATGCACGCCAATTCGGGTTTGGCCGAAGCCGAAACCACTCGCCTTTTCTTCAGATGCAAACGCACGTGCATATCGATCGAGTTCCATCGCACAACTTACGGCACGCTGCGCATGATCGGATTGCTTTACCGGGGCACCAAAAAATGCATGCAGCGCATCACCTACTATCTTGTCTATCGTGCCTTCGTGTTTGAGGACTATTTTGCAAAGTCCATCAAGATATCTATTCAGCTGTGGCAAGACTTCGGTTGGTTCATGTGTTTCGATCAGCGTGGTGAAACCTGCAAGGTCGGTAAAAACGCAACTGATTTCGGCACGCTCGCCTCCCAGCGACAGATTGTTGGGGTTGTTTATCAACTCATCAACCACCGCAGGTGACAAAAATCGCTCAAATGCTCGCTTTATGTATTCACGTTGATGGCGCTCACTGTCCGTCCAGATTTTACTTTCCAACCCGGCCTGAATCCGTGCGCGTAACATCTGTGGATTAAACGGCTTCGGCAGGTAATCAAAAGCACCCGCTTCGACACACCTGACCGCACCGGCACTGTCTTCAAGGGAGGAGTTTATAATCACAGGTATGTAGCGCATCATTTCATCCGCTTTCATACGTTGTAGTACGTCGAACCCGTTCATCTCAGGCATGATCAGGTCGAGCAGCACTAAATCAAAAGCCTCCTCACCGAGTATTTTCAGCGCAGAAATTCCGTCTGCGGCCTGACAGACTGAATGACCATCCCGTACCAGCCTGCGCTCCAGTAAATCACGATTATTGCTGATGTCATCGACAACCAGAATTTTGCCAGTCAGCCGGCTTCTGTTCAGCACATTGGCATCATTCATACTGATGCGGACGTCCTCGGCATCTGCCACGCCCTCTGTACCTGGAACCTCTTCGATAAAGCCTTGCGGCTGACTGATATCGTCGACGACCTCATCGACAACTTCATCTATTTTCTGCAGAATCTGATGTGATTGTGCAATCACGTTTTGCAGGTGAGGCAGGAGATCGTCATCACTATCAGTAACATCGTCAATCAACATCTCGCTATAGCCGAGAACAGCGTTCAACGGAGAACGCAAATCGTGCTTCAACTTGCGCACACTCTCTGTATGCGTCAAATCGACAATGTTCTCCGCTAAAAATAAGTTATCAGCCAGTTCCAACAGTAAACGGGCAGACGAACCAACGCATTCTATATCTTCTATGATCTGCTCGTCGGCGGTGTCTGAACAGTTTTCCGAGATCAAAACACAATGATCAACAAGAGTAGAACAGGGCTCGATAAGACGGTGCCCGACTACCGTGCTGGATTCAGAGGTTGCCGGAAAATCCGCACCTGACCGTTCTTCAATCTGTTTCGCTAAATTGAAGTCCGGACGTTCTTTCGAATGCAGATGCTTACTTTCTGTTTCTGTTGGCATCAGTTAGCCAGCTGAATGCCGAACGCGCAGTGACGAGCGGCATCAATCTTTGAGCAGGCGAAAGAGAGTTTTTTAAACGCCGACCTGGCAGGCCGGGTAAGCAATTTGATTTGCAGACAGTCATTCCATTGCAAGCAATTTAGAAGTGTTCCAATAGCATCCATGTCCCCGTCTGGCTTTAGCTCAGCCAGCGCCGGAGTTGTTTCAATTGTTGGAATTATTGCGCGCGGCGGAGTTATTGGACGGGTTAGCCAACCGGTACCTAAATTGCCAGCGCCGAAACATACTTCGTACGGGAGAGTGCCAGTAAAAACTCGCACAATCGAGCATGCGCTGTAAGATACATAAACCGGTTGTTGTGACGGCGCTTCCATCCGTTGCCTCGTTTCCCCACTATGCCCCGTTACCCGCAGCCAACTCGTTGATTTGAACAGGTCACTGGCCCAAAAGCAAGCACAGTGTCCGTACAGAATCTAACGTGTAACGCTGAATTGATGCAATCAAGATTTACTCGATGGCGGGCCGCACTCTGCAACCCGATATCCGTTGTAAACGCTTTCTTTTGCAGCGCTGCGGTGCATTTCCATATGCAGTTACCATATGCAGTTTCCATGCTTAATCAACTGTAAAGCCGTAGCGGCCATCTAAGGACGTAGTCTCAGGCTGTGGTTGAGAAATCGCTCGATTCTCGAGAACTATTGACAAACTACTTATCGCATGATACCCCGACGATTACAAACCGGATGTTTTATCATCACGACATCAGAGACAACGGCCTCGTGTGGTTGATCTGTTTATTGTCGAGTTCTGTCACTTTCTGCCGCGTGCTCCAGTGCGTTAAGCAGCATCTCTGTGCGAAGCGGTTTCGAAATATAACCGGTCCATCCCTTTAGATAAAAGACGTTCTCTGTAACTCTGCATATCGTTTGCCGTATCTGCAGAAATAAACACTGAGATTACAGGTGACGCGGTTACCGTACTCGGTGAGCATTCCTCCCCGAGATTGCACCTGTCATAAATAAAGATCCTGGTGCAGCTAATTTCAAAGCCTCTCCGTTGCCTGAATTAACTCCGGTACCTGTTTGAACTCCAGTAAAGACTGAACGGCAGTATGCAGTTGCCGCTTCAAGGCAGCTGGCAAATGTACGCAGACTGATTTGATTGAACACCGGGTGTTAATCCGAATGTGGATTATTATTTATTCTTTAACTCTCTTTGAACATACTGCCTTTGGTGCCCAGTTTTGAAGCAATATTCGCAGAAATCAGGACTTCAAATGCAGCCTTCAGCTGCGAATTTCTTTCCAGTTTTTTTTTCAGTGCGGCAGTGTCCCAGGACACATACCGAGCCTCGGTGGAAAATATTACGTCAGCAACAGCAGGCTTCCCGGTTATAAAGCGCAGCTCACCCATAAAAGCCCCTGGGCCATTCCAGTCGACGATCTCGCCATCCTGAATAATTTCGGCTCTGCCCTGTTGAATTAAATGGAGAACAGCTTCCTGCTGTCCGGCAGCAATCAATTTTTGATTGGGCGCTCCAGTATTCCAGGTTGCGATCTCAAGTATGCTGCGGACTTGTCTGGAGGTAAAATTTCGAAATACCATACTCTGCAGAGCTTGCTGATCTTCCGTCAATTTGACCGGACGCTTTGCCATCATCAACAGAACAACATGGACGAGGTTGATTGACACAAACGCGCTCTGCCAAAATACCGCTGAGTAGGTGCCCTGGAATAAAAAATAAGGCAGCGTCAGCAGACCAGCACCTATGGTAAGAATGCGCAGCCAGAGAATATCCTTCACGATGTAGGCACTGCAATAGATCGTATTTGCGATAAAAAATACAATCACCGCCGAGTTTGATAATGCTCCGGTCAATGGGTACTCCGGTTAATTATTTGTTGGTTCAGGTGCATGCGTCGCAATGTGCATCAATACTACCGAAGGCAGTAACGGTATTATCGCCAATCCCAAACTCACACTTGATTAATTGCTGGAACAATATCAACCCTTGAGGCAAGCATTTAACTGTTTGCGGCGTCTGGTGAAAAAAGTCGTAAGTAAAACAGAAAGACA